>CAZFPM010000023.1:0-26898 GCA_964520965.1 uncultured Myxococcales bacterium | reverse complement strand
GATCCACGAGCGCGACTTCACGGCCGAGGAGAAGGCGGACAAGAGCCCCGTCACCGAGGCCGACCGTCGCTTGAACGAAATCCTGGTCCGCGAGCTCTCCGCTGCGTTCCCGGGTGACCTCGTCATCGGTGAGGAGTCCGGCTTCGATGGCGTACCGGACGCCGAGCGTGCCTGGTTCGTCGACCCGGTCGACGGGACGAGCGATTTCATCAAGAAGAACGGGGAGTGGTCGGTCATGATCGGCCATGCGCAGCGAGGCGAGGCCGTCGTCGGCGTGGTCTACGAGCCGGTTCGCGGCACGCTCTATTACGCTGAGCGGGGCGCCGGAGCATGGCGCGAGCATGGCGGCGAGGCCACGCGGCTCGAGGTCGGCAAGGACCCCGATCCGACCCAGGCCGTGACCGTTCGCTCGCGCAGTCACCCGGACCCTCGAATCGACGCCGTGCTCGATCGACTCGGTGTGACGCGCGACTACCGGCATGGGTCTGTGGGCTGCAAGCTCGCCCAGATCGCCGAGGGTCGCGCCGACATCTATTTCAACTTCAGCGGGCGTTGCTTCATGTGGGACACGTGCGGCCCGGAGGTGATCATCAGGGAGGCCGGGGGCGACCTCGTCGACTTCGACGGGAAGCGCATCTCCTACAAGGCCGAATCACTGGGCATCGAGGTGCCCTTCGTCGCGGTCGCCGGCGCTTTGCAGCCGGCGGTGCTTTCGGTGCTCCGCGAGATGCGCGATCAGCTCCTCCCCGAGCCATGACCGAGCGCTACTACCGGCGGCACATCTTCTGCTGCACCAACCAACGGCCGGATGGTCACCCCAGGGGGTGCTGCGGGTCGGAGCGGGGGTTGGCGATCCGTGCCCGCTTCCAGCAGCGCATCAAGGGCGAAGGCATCGCACATACCCGGGCGAGCAAGTCACTCTGCCTCGACCGCTGCGAGCACGGCCCCTGCGTCGTCATCTACCCCGACGCGGTCTGGTACCGCATCGAGGACGTAGAGCGCGACGTCGACGAGATCGTCAGCGAGCATCTCCTCGGCGGTCGGCCCGTCGAGCGCCTGCGCTTGCCGGACCGCGCCGACGACCCGCACGCGCGCTGAATGGGTCAGCGCCCCGGCGTGTCGAGCCCGGGACCTTCACCGGACGGTCGAGCGGCGCGGAACGGTCGAGCGCCTCACCCTTTGACCGTGCCGCAAATGGACAATAGGGTCTGCTGATGCAGGTCCCCGCCTACCCATGGATCCGAGGCACGTTCGGCGACAGGACGGCACTGTCCGTCGCCGCGGCTCTCGTGATCGCCGTCGCCGCGCTCGACCTGGCGGTGCCGCTCGGTGTCGCGGTCGGCATGGCGTACGTTCTGCCGGTGGTGCTGACCCTCGCGCACCGCGCCGCGCGGGCGACCTGGGTGGTCGCGGTGTTGTGCTCTGCCCTGGTCATTGTCGGCTGGCTCGCTTCTGAGCCCGGCGGCGTTCCCTGGATGGCCGAGACCAACAGGTTCCTCTCGCTATTCGTGATCTGGGTCACGGCGTTCGGCATCCAGATGCAACGGTCGACCGCCTCCGCTCTCGCTCGTGAGCTCGGACACAAGATGCGCATCCTGGATCGGAGCCCGGCCATGGTCCTGCTACTCGACGAGACCGGACGGCTGGCGTACGCCAACCCCAGCGCGGTGCAGGTGTTGGGCGCGTCCGGAACGGTCGATGGAGCAGAGTGGGTCGCCGAGGTCGTGATCGAGGACCAGCGCGACGAGCAGCGCGACCACCTGGCGCGCGTCCTCCGAACGAGCTCCCGAGAACACCGCCAGTGCGCCGTCGACCTGGTCGCCGCCGACGGCGATGTGCGGCATGTCACGATGGTCGACTCCGTCTACGAGCTGGAGGACGGCCGACCGGGTGTGCTGCGCTGCGGCGTCGACGTCACCGACACCGCGCGCATCGAGGAGGAACGAGCACGCCAGTCGAGCATGGCGAGATTGGGCGAGATGGCGGCGCTGATCGCCCACGAGATCAAGAATCCGCTCGCGGGAATCGCCGGCACGTTGCAGGTCTTCGCCAATCGGCTGCCCGACGACGCCAGCGAGCTGGGTGTTCTCGACGCGATGCAGGAGCGGATCAGCCACCTCGACCGCTCGATCGACGACCTGCTCACGTTCGCTCGCCCGCAGGGGCTCACGCACGAGCACCTGGATCTCCGTGACGTCGTCGGCCTCGCCACCGAGATGATCGCGGCCATCCCGGCCAACGAGAACGTGGTCATCGAGGTGGCCGGCGAGGAAGCCTGCCCGGCGTGGGGCGATGAGCAGCTTCTCAGCGCGGCGTTCATGAACCTGCTCAGCAACGCTGCCGACGCCGTCGGCGCCGAGGGGCGCGTCGTCGCGGAGTTGATCGCCGGTCCGGAAGAGCATGTCGTTCGGATCATCGACGACGGCCCCGGCATCGAGCCGGAGACCCTGGCGCGAATCTTCGACCCCTTCTTCACGACCAAGCTGCAGGGCACCGGCCTCGGGCTGGTCATCGCTCGACGCACGTTCGAAGCCCACGACGGGGTCTTGAAGATCAGCTCCGTGCTGGGAGAAGGTACGATCGCCGAGGTCAGCCTCTCTTCGACAGCCGCAGACGCCGTGCGCAGATCTCCCGCCGTCGAGCGCTACAGGCAGAGTTCGTAACTCGCACCGAGAGGCTAGTGCTCCTGCTCCGAAACAGCGACCCACCCCACCTCGCCCAGAACTCCGCTGCCGTTGTCGCGCCTCGGGGCAGTGGGCCCACCACAGCCCGCTCGTTGCTCCGTGGCAGCGAGGCCCTGGGCTTCCTGGGGTGAGTCACCAATTCCGGGCAAGAGCACTAGAGGCAGCGCACGCGGCGTGCCGCTGCCAACTCCCTTGCGGGATGTGGAGCAGCGACCCACGCAGAACCGGCTTGCGTGATAGCGATCGCGCTCAGAGCGCGAAGCAGTAGAGGGCGCCGTAGCCGCCGGCGCATCCGATGCACGTGCCTTCTCCGGCGCCGTTCTGGAGGAGGTTCGCGCCACGACCGCAGCCTCGGAGCGCGTGGTCACTCGCGAACCCGGCGCCGCCTGGTCCACCGCCCGGTCGACCGCTGGAGTCGCGGGGGAACGAGTGGCCACACATTACCGACCGGGAGGTGGGGCTGCCCGGACGGCCGTCGCCGCTGGAACCGACGGAGCCCGAGGCCGAGGTCCAGTCGTTGCACGTCGACTCCATGTCGGTGCTGTTCAGGCGGCCGTCCGAGTCCGAACCGGTCGGCACGTCGTGGGAGTCTCCCAGCGCCGAGAGTGGGACGCCGCATTCGTCCGGCAGGTCGTCGGTGGTGCGCTCGTCGCCGTCGGGACGATCGTCCGCCACGAGGCCGCGCAGTCCCGTGGCGACCTGCAGGCCGTTCGCGTCGTGCCAGGGGCCCTCGCGATCCGTTCGATCGCGTGCACCGCGTTGCCTGTGCCGTCGTCGGTGGCGCTCAGGAACGCGCGCCACGTCTTGTGGCCGAAGCCGGTGGCGGCGCCGATCGTCTGACAGATCTCGTCCGCCCCCGTGATCCCGCCGAAATCGCCGCCGAAGCCGCCGTTCAGGTCGCCCGGATCCGATCCGGACAGGATCCAGAGCGCGTCCATGCTCGTAACAAAGAAGCTGAAGTCCTCCGGCTGTCCGACACACCACTCCCCGAGGGGCCCGTCGGTGACCGGATCGTCCGGAGGCGTGTCCGGTGCCGTGTCTTCCAGGGTGGCGTCGGGCGTCGTCGTGTCGCTTCCCATGGCGTCGGGCGTCGTTGCGTCGCCGCCGACAGCGTCCGGTGTGGTCGTGTCGCCGCCGACAGCGTCCGGTGTGGTCGTGTCGTTCGCGATCGTGATGTCGTCCGCACCCGAGTCGCTCACGCCCGAGTCGCTCGCACCGACGTCGGTAGCCGTCGCTGTGTCGCGATCGGCAGCGTCGGAGACGCCGGCATCGGAGGCGTCGAGTGTCGTCGCGTCGTCTGCGAAGTCGCCCCGATGGGGCGTCTCGTTGGCGCAGGCTGCTGCCGCGGCGTATGCGCAGGCCAGGAGGACGAAGCGGACGGGCGTTGTCGGGGTCATGTTCAGCTCGGCTGTCGGGGTGTCGGGAGCGTCTGGCGCGGCCGGAGCGGCGCGAGTATCAAGCGCAGGTGAGGTCGGGTTGACAGGTCTGACCGTCAGGGCAGTCCCCGGTCGTGGAGCACGAGACGAGGCCGGGAATCGCCACCGGGAGCACCACCACGGACTGCAGGCGCAACTCGACGCATCCCTGCTCCGCGTCGACCGCGCCGACCCCCTGGCGGCTCATGCTGAGAGAGGGGAATCCGGAGAATCCCTGGCCCAGCAAGGCCGCGACGAGCTCCGCCGGGATCGTGAACTCTCCGGTGTCTTCGACCAGGCACACGATGCGCCCCGGGGTGCCGCCATGGTTTGCGATGTTGAGCTCGATCTCGACCCGCACACTCGCGTCTGCATCCGCGGCGTCCCAGGTCAGATGCGCACCACTCTCGGCGTCGATCGGCACCTCGCTGAGCGCCGTGTGGAGCTCGCCGACTCCCGGCGCCTGCAGCTGGAATGGCGCAAAGTCACCGCCGGATGCGGCGAGGGTCACCAACGACGCCGACGTGAAGGCCGGGTGCGGCAGATCACCGAGGAAATTGTAGAACCACACTGGCGCCCGCGCAGTCATCACGACCTCGGCTCCGAGGCCGTCGATGGTGACCTCGCCGACGTCCCGATTGCTCGGCAAGGTCACGCAGACTCCGTCCGGTCCGCAGGTCGTACCGCCGACGCATCCGGGTTCGCAGAAGAGCCGCGGGGGGGTGAGGAGCGCACACGCGCCAACGCTGAGGGCGACATCGGAGACCGTGGCCGGGTCGACGCCGTCGGCGATCTGCCCCTGCACTCTCGTGTAGGTCTCCTCCAATGCGAGCGTGAACGCGCCGACGAAGGCGGCGGCTTCGCAGGAGGAGTAGCCGTCGTCCGGCGCGACGCCGGCATCGCCAGGCGTGGTATCCGCGCCTCCTGGGTCCGCGCCTCCTGGGTCCGCGCCTCCTGGGTCCGCGCCTCCTGGGTCCGCGACGCCAGTGTCCGTGACGCCAGTGTCCGTGACGCCACGATCCGCAGCTCCATTGGACGATTCGTCACCCGCGCATGCCGCCAGAGCCGCTGTCAGGAAGAGTGCGCCGACGACCCGACACCGGGTGGAATTCGATCGCGACGGGGGGATCATTGGTAGGGCCTCGCCTGCTTGACGAAGAGGGCCGGCGTCTCGCCCGGCTCACCGTCGAACTTGAACTCGACGTCCATCGCCCACCACTGTTGCCCGTCGGCGTAGGCGGGGGCGAACGTGCGCTGGATCAACGCGAGGGCGGTACCGAGCTCGAAGAGCTGGGCCGAGGTGAGCACCGTCTCGCTGCCGCCGACCAGGCTCGAGTTCGAGAGGTAGGTCACCGGCTGGTTGGCGCGATCGAAGTAGTAGAGCAGCGTCTCGGTCGTCACCCCGGCGGGCGGCTGCACCACGGACACCTCGCCGACCTGCACGTTGATGTAGAAGGCCGGCTCGAGGCCGCTGGGATCGAAGGGGTTGTTCGTCAGGGCGACGCCGTTTGCTTCTTCGTCGGGGAACGATCGATGCACGAGCAGCGCCATCGCCACCGAGAGGTGGTCGATGCTGCGGTACGTGCGTTCCTCGAACGCGCGGAAGTTCCACACACTCGCCCAGACCTTCCGCATGGCGTCCTCGATGGGGGCGCTGGGATCGTCCGGGTCGCCACTCTTCGATGTGTACAGGCCGGCGCCGGTGAAGCCGTCGAGATCCTCGGCGTTCGTGCTCGACCGGAAGCGCATGCGCGTTCCCGGGAAGTCGGCTGCGAGCTTCGCGTAGACCAGATCGAGCAGCTCCTCGCTGATCGGGGCGGCCTCCATCTCGTCGCGCAGCGCGGCCAGCTCCGCGTCGCGGACGGTCGGGTCGTTCACGAACTCGTCGTCCTGCAAGAGCGTCTCGACCCGGGTCGTGAACCCGTTGTCGTCCATGAACTGCAGGTAGTAGTAGACCGGAATCGCGAACCCGTCCGGCGTAGGAAGCCCCTCGGTGCTCGCGAGCACGGAGTAGTGCGCCGCCTTGCCGCCGACCGCGCGTGTCGCGGCGCCGATGGCTTCGCCGAGGTCCGGATCGCTCAGGTCGACGGCATCTTCGATGTCGACGAGCCCCCGTACGGTGTCGTCAAGACCCGGCACCTGCACGGCCTCGGGCCGGTTGGCCTCCCACCAGGCGTCGGCGTCTTCGACGCGCGCGAGCTCGACTGTGTACTCGGTCGGCGTGACCTCGAGACGGACCCACTGCCCGTCCAGGGCCCGCAGGTCGGCGTCATCGAACGCGCCGCGCAGCGCCATGTTCGGCGTGCGACGGTTTCGCGAGAGCACGTTGATGTGCGAGAGCGTGGTTTGGAATTCCTCCGTGATGATCCCCGCCACGACCGAGATGTCGTTCGGCACGCTGTCGAGCACGACGATGTCGCGGAAGGAGACGTACTCGGTCTCGAGCGCCTCGGCGGTCAAGAAGGTCAGGCGCCCGTACGACTCGGCGAAGTTCAGAGGCTGGTAGTCGATGCCCGCGAAGAGCTCCTCGGTCGTGATGACCTGGAGCCGGTCCCGGATCGGCGCGACGGTCGCTTCGACGGTCGCCGAATTCGCGTAGAAGCGCAGCTCGGCGCCGAAGTACGTCGCGAGCTCGATGAGCTCGAACGCCTCCAGGATCATCTCCGCGCTGGCCGAGTCGTAGGGCGCGACCTCGTAGACGAAGAGGTCGGGGCCCTCGTACCAGGTGACCGATCCGAGGATGAACCGCCGACTGGGCGAGGAGTACTCCGTGGCGTTGAACTCCGCGAGGAGCGGGACGAGGGGCAAGTCGCCGCCGGATAGGTGTTCCGACGCGTAGTCGTAGTGGGTCGGGTAGCGTTCGCTGTTCTGGAAGGTGACGGCGTTTTCGTCGAATCGGTCGATGATCACCTTGACCGAGCGCGCACCCGGCACGGAAGCGTCCAGCGGTGCCGATGCGAGGGCGTCGAAGTCGGCGCGACACCCCAGCTCCTGGAGCGCATTCGGGGAGTCGGAGTTGGCCGTGCACGCCCACTCGCGCTCCGGCAGTTCCGGTCGCGCGTCGGTTGTCGGCTCGTCGCCGCCGCACGCTGCAACGCAGGCGAGGAGTGCGATCGCGCCGACCCATGCCGGGTTGTCGGGCTGCTGCCGATCGTGATCGCGTGGTTCCGCCAAGGTGCTTGTCTTCGTCGGAGGTCCTTGACGTTGCAGCCTAACGGCCGGCTCGGCTGAGAAGAGATGTCCGGATGTTCACCCCGGCGCGACGCCCCGCCCCGGCTGGTCCTCCCATGTGCGCCGACGCGACTACAGCTCCGGCGCGATGAATCCGTAGTAGCGCCCCATCCAGTACGCGAGCAGGTAGTCCGCGGGCATCTCGATGGACCCGGGTTCCGCGGTGCAGCCGCCGATCCTGTACGGTGACCGCCACCAGGTGAACACGGTCGGGCAGCGGTCGGCGACCGGGATCGCGTGCTCGGTCGCCGAGTCGCCGAGTCGCGAATCGCAGTAATGCTCGAGGTGGCCGTGGTCGATCGTCGGCCGGGCGCGAGACGCGGCGAACTGACGGAGAGAGCAAACACCGGACTCCACAGCGGCCAGCGCCGGGCCGTCGCTCTCCGGGCCGAGGAACTTGCTCGACGCCCAGATGAAATCGAACCAGGCGTTGCCCTGGACAGAGATCGCGCGCGATCCGCCGGTGTTGACCATCTCCTCGTCGAGCACCTGCTGGATCGCGCGCCGCGTCTCAGGGTCGTGCTCGACCTGAAGCAGTGTCCACAGGTTTGCCATCGCCATCGCGAGGCGGTTGGCGTTCGACTCGCAGCCGTCCGGTCCGATGTAGAGGATCATCTCGGGCAGGTACTGCGCGACGTACGACTCGCCCGTCTCGAACGGCCACGCAATGCACGGGCCCGCTCCGGTGCGTTGCAGCAGGCAGTCGCCGTAGAAGTCGTGCAGGTCCTGGCGGCCGGTGATCTCGGCGGTGAGCTTGATCCAACCGAGGGCCTGCGCGGCGAGGAACCCCGGGCTGTCGACGAGCGCAGTGGCGTAGAGCTTGCCGTGTTCGGTCACCCGCCCGTCCCAGTCGACGAAGGTGAGCTCGTTGTCCAGCAGGTGCCCGCCGACCTCGTCCGCGATCGTCTGAACCATCTCCTGGATCTCCTCGTCGTCGACGAGGCGCCAGACCGCCGCGAGCGCCATCATGTGACCCGCGTAGCCGTCCTGCGAGGCGTTGTCGCGGAAGCACCAGCCGGCGAAGTCGTTCATGCCGCAATGGTCGGCCGTGACCCAGTCCTCCAGCTCGGGATCGTACGTCGTCGCGCACCCTCCATCGCCGATCCGCACCCACCGGTCGTCGTCCTTCTCCACGTCGGGCACGTAGTCGGCCAGCGTCTCCGGGCACGAGATGCCGACCGTGTCGGGCGGCCGGAACGCGCGGGCGAAGAGGCCGGGCACGCCGGTGACCCGCATTCGGGCGATCTGGCCGCGCATCAACAGGCGCAGGTTGGCGAGCGTATCGGCGTCGCCGGTGACCGCGTACCGGAACGCCTGCGAGGTGATGTAGAGGCTGTTCCAGAGGCCGTCGCTGCCACCCGACGCGAAGTGGGTCGCGTCTCGCCACGTCGCTTCGTCGATCGGAGGGACCGTGACGCGGCACGGTGGGTCGACTCTCTCGGGGCACTCGGTCTCTTCGGTCGGCAGCCCGACGGCGGTGGCCCACCCGAGATCGGGGTGCAGGTGCAGTCGGCGAGCGACCTCGTCGAAGGCCTCGGCCTTCTCGAGCAATCCCTCGGCGGCCGCGCGTGGCTCGTCGGCACAGTCGGGCCAGACCGGCGCGCCGACCGACCACGGGTCGACGCACGCGCCGTCTTCGCAGAGCTGACCGAATTCGGCCATGCAGCGCGTCTCCTCGAACGCGCCGTCGACGCAACGGTGGAGCACGAGTCCGTCATCGCTGCATTGCGCCGCGCCGTCTTCGCATGCCTCGGAGGTGTCGCCGTCAGCCGGGTCGGCGTCCGGATCGGAAGACCGCGCGTCGGTCGCGTCTGCGTCGGTCGCGTCTGCGTGGGTCACATCCGGTTCGGCGGAGGTCTCGATGTCGAGCTCGGCGTCGGTGGGCTGGTCGTCGGTGGGCTGGTCGTCGGTCGAACTCGAACCGCTCTCGCCACCGCAGGTCGTGACGAGGAGCGCGATCAGGGCGATCGAGCAGGCACGGGCGGGGGACATCGGCATCCGGGGGTTGGCTGTCGTCAGGCCCGCAACGTTCGCACAGGCGTGGCGCCGCGAGAAGATCCGTTGCGTGGGCGCTTTCGTCGACCCTCCGCGCCGCCGCGTGGGTTGTCGCTCTCCCTGCTGGCTCGCGTGTGAGCAATCGGACGCCAACGACCCGCGCGGAACGCTTCCTGGTCGACCGGCAGATCAGCGCTGGCTGGATGCACTCCGGCTACCCGGTGATGGCCCACCTGGAGAGCACCGGTGAGGTCATGACGCGCGTTGACCGGATCGCGGGCGGGTGATAGGCCGCGATCGCCTTCGCTCCTGCCTCCCGTGACGCCGATGAGACCGGTTTCGTTCGCTGCTCTGCTCGCGTTCGTCCTCGTTTCGTCCACCGCCTTTGCGACCGACGCGGAGCGTTACTTCGAGTCGGATGACTTCCACTTCGTCCAGCCCGACGATGTGAGTGTGACCGTCGACACGATCCGCGCCGAGCAGGGAAGCGTGCAGGTCGTGACCGTTCGTCTGACCGAGCCGGCCTCCGGCGGCACGATCGGGTCGTCGTTCATCGCATTCACAGTGTACTCCGAGCCCCTCTCGCTCCCCGAGGGCGTCTCGCAGACCGACGGTGCGCGCGATCGGACCGTCGACGGAATCGCGTCGGCATTCCGCGGCGCGGCGGTCATTCGTCCCACGCAGCACGGCGTCGCGATCGGCGGTGCCGAGGTCGAGGGTCGGACCTTCCCGATCAGCGCCGGCGGCGAGCAGGCGCGCGCGACTGTTGCCGCCGTTGGGTTCGGCGACGGAGCGATCGTCTACTACGACCATCGCTCGCCCGCCGACTCGGCGCGCTTCGACGACCTCGACTCCATTCGGCGCACGTTCGCCGTCGGCGAGGCGCCGGAATCGGACGAGGGGGAGGAGCCCGCCGTCGGTGACGACGACGGGGAAGAGCCCGCCGAAAGCCCCGAAGACGGCGACGCGCCGTCGGCCGAGGCAGCCGAGGAGGGCTGATCGCACGATGGCAGCGAACCCGAGCTGCGGACTCTACCGTACCCTCTTCGCCCTGCCGGGTGCCGAGAAGGCCGTTCCGGCCGGTGCCTTGGTCTACTTTCACGACCACTCCGAGCATGGAACGCCGGTCGTCATCCTTCCGGAGCGCGCCGTCGACAATCGATGGCAGTTCTCCGGAGAAGGTCACTCGATCGCCGACGAGCGGTGGCCCACGACCCTGGTGCAGCTGAGGAAGGAAGGGTTCTACCGTGCCGGCACCTCGTTGAGCCTGCCCGGGGGAAGGAAGTTGCCGGAAGGTCTGCTCGTCCAGCTCGGTTACACGCGCCGCGGCGAGTCGGTGGTGTTCCCCGGCGAGTTGGCCTCCGGAACGGTGATCCGCTTCCGTTCGCGCGGCTTGATGGTTACGGACCTGCAGGCAGACTCTCTCGTGCGAGCCGGCTTCAAGCTGATGGGCCGATCGCCCAAGACGCCCGCCGCCGCGCCGGCGTCGTCGACCGAGGAAGTGGTCGACGAAGCCGACGGATCCGCGTCGGAGCCGCGAGGTTCGTGCCCCGACGACGCCTGACCGGCGTCGACGTTCCGAATCCGGCCCTCTCCGCGCCCGACCCGCCGTGCATCCCTACGCCCACTTCGCCCACGAGGTGACCAAACCCGCCCGCTACATGGGCGGGGAGTTCAACTCGGTCACCAAGCCCTGGGGTTCGGACGCTTCACGTTTCGTCATGGCCTTTCCCGAGCTCTACGACATCGGGATGAGCCACCTGGGCACGAAGATCCTCTACGCGGCGGTCAACGGCGAAGACGATCTGCTGATGGAGCGTTGCTTCTGCCCGTGGTTCGACATGGAGGAGCAGCTGCGCGAACGCGGGCTTCCGCTGTTGAGCCTGGAGAGCCACCGGCCCCTCTCGGACTTCGACGTGGTCGGCTTCTCGCTCCAGTTCGAGATGACGTTCACCAACGTCCTGACCATGCTCGACCTCGGCGGGGTACCGCTCCACAACGCCGACCGGACCCTCGCCGACCCCCTCGTGATCGCGGGAGGCCCGACCGCGACCCATCCGGCTCCCCTGGCGGACTTCGTCGACGTCTTCGTCATCGGTGACGCCGAGGAGCGGCTGCCCCGCCTGCTTCGTCACTACGCCGAGCTCCGGGAGGCCGGCGACCGATCGCGGCTCGAGATCATCGCCGAGCTCGCACGCGACGGCGGCGTCTATTGCCCGGACCTGTACGACACCGAGGTGTGCGAGCGGACCGGGCTCTGGGTGGTCGGTCGCCCCCGCCTGCCCGGCGTGCCCGAGCGCGTGAAGCGATGCGTGGTCCTCGACCTCGACCGCTACCCGTTTCCGGACGACGCGCCGGTCGCCGTCGCCGAGGCGGTCTTCGAACGCTGGAGCGTGGAGATCGCGCGTGGGTGCACCGAGGGGTGCCGGTTCTGCCAGGCGGGCATGATCTACCGGCCCGTGCGGGAGCGGGATCCGCAGCAGGTCATCGACACGTTGGTCTCGGCCATCGAGAAGGGCGGATTCGACGAGGCCGCGATCACGTCGTTGTCGACCGCCGACTACTCGTGCATCTCGCCGCTGATCGAGCAGCTGATGGCCCGGCTGCGAGACCGGCGCGTGTCTCTCGGCATCTCCAGCCTCCGCGCCTACGGCCTGACCGAACGGACCCTCGACGAGATCGCCACCGTCAAGGCCACCGGCCTGACCTTCGCGCCCGAGGCGGGGACGCAGCGGATGCGCGACGTCATCAACAAGAACATCACCGACGACGACATCTTCCAGACCTGCCACCGCGTGTTCGGCCGCGGCTGGAAGAAGATGAAGCTCTACTTCATCATCGGACTCCCCACCGAGGAGGACGCCGAGGTCCACGGCATCGGCGAGATGGGCCGACAGGCCCGCGACATCGGACGCGAGTACCACCGGTCGGTCCAGGTGACGGTCTCGGTCTCCTGCCACGTGCCCAAACCGCACACTCCCTTCCAATGGGCGGCGATGGACAGCGCCGAGGAGATCGCCCGAAAACAGCGACTCCTCCGCAAATCGTCGCGCCGTGGCGGGTTCAAGTTCAGGGGGCACGACACACGGGTCAGCCAGCTGGAGTGCATCATCGCCCGCGCCGATTCCCGCGCCGGCTGGCTCTTGGAGCGGGCGTGGCGGCTCGGCGCCCGTTTCGACGCCTGGGACGACAAGCTCCGCCGCGATGCCTGGGACCAGGCGCTGACCGAGTGGGAGGTGCGGTGCGACGTCTCGTCCGACACGCTGCTCGGGACCCTCCCGGTCGACGCCCGCCTGCCCTGGGATCACATCGACGTCGGCCTCGAAGACGGATTCCTCGCCCGAGAGTACCGCCGCGCCGTCGCCAATCGCCTCAGTCCGCCTTGCGGCAAGCCCGTCGGCGCTCTTCTGCACCACACCAATGTGGCCGACGCGGCGGCCGACGAGCGTCGCCTGGTCTGCTACGACTGCGGCATCGCTTGCGACATGACCGAGATGCGCGAGCGAAGGGTCTCGCTGCTCGAGAAGTTGGGAGCGCACGAGCCGCCGCCACCGCGCACCGAGCTGAATGCCCGCGAGTCCGCTCACGACCGGCTGCGGCGGGGATTGGCGCCGAACGAGTTCGATCAGGGTGACCCGCATCGCTACCGCCTGCGCTTCACGAAGCTCGGCGCCGTCAGCCTCCAGGGGCACCTCGATGTCGTCCGCATGCTCCCCCGGATCCTGCGTCGAGCGGGGCTCGACGTGTACTACTCCCAGGGTTTCACTCCCCGCCCGGTGATGTCCCTCGGGCCCGCGCTCTCACTGGGCTCCCGCTCCCTCGCGGAGTACGCCGACGTGACGCTGACGGCGGAGGTCGATCCCGGCGAGTTGCTGGGGCGACTGAACGCGAGCACACCCGTCGGGCTCTACTTCACGGGGGCGCGACCGCTCGCATCGTCGGAGCCGTCTGTCGGCAAGCAGATCGCCGTCCTCGAGTACGCGGTGCTGCTCGACGGTGAGAAGGATGCGACGCTGAGAGAGCGATTCGAGAAGCGTCTGCAGCTCGCCCGCGAGGCAGGGTCCCTGCCGGTGAAGATCGTGCGGAAGAGGCGCCCGCGAACGCTGGACCTCTGGCACGTCGTGGAGACGGTGGAGATCATCGACACGGACGAGGTGGACGCGGCGGCCGACCTGGCGCCGGGCGCGCTCGCGTTGCGCATCGTCCAACCGCACGGAGACGGAGGCTCGCTCAAGCCGATCGAGATCGCGCGGGCCCTGCTCGGTGTCGACGTGGACATCTGCGACGTCGTGCGACTCGGGTGTTGGGCTCGGGACTCCGCGGGCGGACACGCCGATCCGCTCTACCCGACGGGTACGGTGCTCGCCGAAGCGGCGGAGGTCGCGATCGATGCCGCAGAGACCACCGCCCGTCGCCGCTCGTCGGCGATGCCGGCGCGCGCCTGACGAGGGGGCTCGGCACCGACGCGGGCGACCGATCCGGCCCGCCCTCGGACGGCGCCCCGCAGACCGGTCGTCAGCCGACGGCCCGGTGGGAATCCGAACGACGCCGGAGCAGGGGGCCGAAGAGGCGCTTCTTCACCGCCGATCGCTGTCGTTCCTTGTACACGCCGTGTGACGCGCGCCCGGAGCGGCTGCCGACGAAGCTGGTCTCGTCCAGGATCTGAACCTCGTGCGGGAAGAGGAACTTCACCTCGGACTGGACGCCGGCCTTGCGGAGCGCCTTGGCGACGAAGTCGGCGCCGACTGCCGACCGGCTGTCGAGGTTCGACAGCACCGTGCCGACACCGCCCATATAGGGGTTCGAGACGCGGATCTGCTGCGTGACCGTGAACTGAATCGAGTGGTAGGTCGACGCGCTGAACGGGTTGTCCGACCGGCGAGCCCGCTGCGGGTAGGGGAACGCCTCGACGCCCTTGCGGAGGAACTCCAGACGCTGGTGCTCGGCCAGCTTGCCCGACCGGACCAGCTCGTCCGCATCGTGCATGACCTCTTTGACCCGTTCGACGTCGAAGAGCGTGTTCCGGGAGCGCCCCGGGCGCACGTGCGCGAAGACGATCAGGTTGTTACCGCGCAGGTACTTCGCCACGAGCAGTGCGTCGAAGCGATTGTGGGTGACGAAGCGGACGCCGACCCAGTCGAAGATGTCGGCGGCGACGTTCTCGGCCTTCTGCAGGAGCTTGAGCGCGAGCGACGTGCGAGACTTCGTTCCGCGGAACTGGAAGGTGTGCAGCGGGATCGCGTCGGGACCCTGGCCCAGGCGCAGACCGTCTGACGTCTCGTGGACGTGTGGTTCGAAGCGGGCGAGGATCTGCTCGCGGATCTGCTCGCTGAACAGCTGCTGGAAGTACGAGCCGCAGTGCGCGTAGGTGTGAATGACGCGCAGCAGGCAGCACGCCCACATCTGGCGAGGCCCGCCGACGGGCGCGGAGGCCCACAGCAGCACCTTCCGCATGTCGCGTTCCTCGCGGACGACCGGCAGCATCTCGAGATCGGGCTCGTCGAAGAGCAGGTGATCCTCGATGAACTCGACCGACTCCAGCCGGAGGCGTTCGACCTCCGCCCGATCTTCGGCATCGTCCCAGCGGAACCCGTACGCGGCCAGGAAGTCGGTCGCGTCGTCGATGCTCGTGATGTAGAGCCGTGGCACGTCGATACCGGACTTCCCGGAGATGATGGCATCCATCATCTCCCAGGGGATGTCGGTGGTCGACTGCGCGTCGCGGGGCATCGTGGTCCAGGTAGCCGTGCGGGTTTGGGGTGCGCCGATACCCCCTTTCGAGCGTTGGCGCAACCGGCAATCCCGGGCGGGCATCTGCGTGGCGGGGCGAGATCGGGCCGCGGAGGCCGTTCTCCGACGCAGGGCCACGCCCGGCACCGAGGCGGGCGGCTACCCATTGTCCGAACGCCCGTGATATAGTGCGCGCACCGCCAAGACGGACCGGTGCATGCCACCCACCTTCAACCTCTCCCTCAACTCCTTCTTCGCGAAGATTCCACTCTTCGCACCGCTCGACGCGGAGGAGCTGTCCGAGGTGCTTCGCCTCGTGCGCCCCTTCGTCCGCGAGGCGGGCGAGCGGTTGTTCGACGAGGGTGATCCCGCCGATGGCATGTACGTCATCGAGCGCGGCGAGGCGCTCGTGATCACGGAGAAGGGGGGAGACCGGGTCACCCTCGCCGAGCTCGGCAACGGCGCGGTCATCGGTGAGCTCGCGTTGATCGACGGAGCTCCGCGCTCGGCGTCGGTCGAGACGATCGCCATGGCCAGCGGCTACTGGTTGTCCAGCGCCCACTTCAGCGAGCTGCGCGAGTCCGGAAGCCTCGCCGCCTACAAGGTCGTCCGGGAGCTCGCCCGGACCCTCGAAGACCGCAAACGGGTCACCGAGCGGCGCCTTCGTGGCCTGATCGAGAGTACTACCGATAGCACCGAGGTGCGCTCGAAGCCGATGCGCGAGCTCTTCGGACGCTTGTTGAAGGGTTGACGATGCCGCTTCCCGAGTCCGTCTGCAGCAGTGAACCATTCGCGTCGATGTCCGAGCAGGCGCGGTCCGACTTCGCCGGTGCTGTCGCCCTCCAGCGGCACGAAGCCGGCGCGACGATCTACGACGCCGACCAGGAATCGGCGGGCATGTACGTGCTGGTCTCCGGCACCGTGCAGCTCGACGATCCCCAGATGACCACCATCGGCGGCGACCGCCCGCAGTCGTTCTCGACCCCGGGTACCCTGATCTCCAAGGGCTCGCTGCTCGATCCGTTCCGGCACCGCCACCGGTGCAGCGCCGAAACAGATGCCGAGGTCATGGTCCTGACGCGCGAAGCGTTCGGACGGCTGTTCGAAGACAAGAGCCCGGCCGCCTTCGCCCTCGTCGACCACCTCGTCCGGGAGATCAGCGGCGAGGTTCGAGAGCTCAACTCCGCGATCCACCAGCTCCTCAGCGAGCATTGACCGACGCGGGCGATCCCGCGGCCCTGCGCGGCCTCAGCAACCCGCCGGGCGGCCCCGCCGGACCGTGGGCCGACGTGCCGCCGGAGCAGTGGTACGACTGGCGATGGCAGCAGGCGAACCGATTGCGGCGTCGTGACGACTTCGAGCGCACCGTGGGCCTCGTGGACGACGAACGCGACGCCTGGGACGCCTGCCGCGAGCGCTTCGAGGTCGCCGTCACCCCCTACTACGCGTCCCTGATGAGACCCGGCGACCCGGGCTGCCCGATCCGCCTGCAGGCGATCCCGCGGGCGGCGGAGCTCCGGATCCAGCCCCACGAACTCGCCGATCCCCTCGCCGAGGACGACCACATGCCGGTCGCCGGCGTCACGCACCGCTACCCCGACCGGGTGCTGCTCTACGTCACCCACAACTGCCCGGTCTACTGTCGCCACTGCACCCGAAAACGGAAGGTCGGCGATCCGACCACCGCGGCCGCGCGGGCTCAGCTCGACGCCGGCATCGCGTACGTCGCCGGCAACCCCGCCGTACGCGACGTCCTCTTGTCGGGAGGCGACCCCCTCACCCTCGCCGACCATCGACTGGGCGACGTGCTCCAGCGCCTCGCCGCCATCGAGCACGTCGAGGTGATCCGCATCGGGACACGCAACCCGGTGACGCTTCCCCAACGCGTCGACGACGACCTCTGCGCAGTGCTCCGGCGGGTCCGCCCGCTCTACGTGCATACCCACTTCAACCACCCCGCCGAGTGCACGGACGCCGCCGCTGCCGCCCTCGAGCGCCTCGCCGACGCCGGCTGCGTGCTCGGCAATCAGATGGTGCTCCTCCGTGGGATCAACGACGAGCCGGAGGTCGTTCTCCGGGTCAACCGGTGGCTGCTCGCCCATCGGTGCCGCCCCTACTACCTGCTGGCCGCCGACATGGTGGCCGGGATCAGCCACTTCCGGGCGCCCCTCGCCGCGGGACTCGCCATCGTCGACCATCTGCGCGGCCGGATCTCGGGCATGGGGATCCCGCACTACGTCGTCGATCTCCCCGGGGGCGGCGGCAAGGTCGCGCTCGCTCCCGACCCCGTGGCTGCTGTCGATGGGCGGGTCGTCACGTTTCGGTCGAGCGCCGGCACCCTGCACGACTACTTCGACTGAGACCGCGCGCGGGCGACGTACACGCGAGCGGCCCTCGCACTACTTGTCGTTCGCCTCGGACATCTCAGCCAGCCGCCGCTCGACCCGCCCGTGGACCGTGGTCGGACCGAACGTTCCGTCCTTGCGGCGGACGCCGGGTCGGCCGGAGAGCAGGAGCGCGAGGGCCTCGTCGGCGGTGGCGATCGGATAGATGTGGAACCGACCCTCCGCGACCGCTTCGGCGACATCGCGATCGAGGTTGAGGTCCGCGACGTTCTGCACCGGAACGGCGACGCCCTGGGTGCCGGTCAGGCCTTCACCGACGCACACGCGGAAGAACCCCTCGACCTTCTCGTTGATCCCGCCGATGGGCTGGACCTCGCCGTGCTGACTCATCGAACCCGTCACCGCGAGATCCTGGCGCACGGGCAGTCCCGACAGACTCGACAGCAGCGCGACCAGCTCGGCGACCGAAGCGCTGTCGCCCTCGATCGGGTTGTAGTTCTGCTCGAAGGTGATGCTCGCACCGAGGGCCAGCGGGCGAGTTCGGGCGTACATCCAGCCGAGGTACCCGTTGAGGATGAGGACCGCCTTGGAGTGGATCTGCCCGGAGAGCTCGGTCTCTCGCTCGATGTTCACCACCCCGGTCGAGCCGGTGAAGGTCTTCGCGGTGATTCGGGCGGGCATCCCGAAGAGGATGTCGCCAACGCCGATCACCGCCAGCCCGTTGACCTGTCCGACGCGCTCCCCTTCGATCGCGATCAGCAGGTTCTTGCGACGGAACTCCCGCAGGGTCTGGCGGAAGAAGAGGCTGGAGCGATCCCGCATCTTCTCGTCGGCTCGCTCGACGTGCCGCCGCTCGACCCGGTCGGCGCCATCGAGACCGGCCCAGTAGTCGGCCTCGACCACGGCGTCGCGCAGGGACTCCAGGCGCAGGGTGAGCTCGTCTTTGCGACCGGCGAGGCGGGAGCCGTACTCGACGAGCGCGGCCGTGGCATCGGGTCCGAAGTGGCGCAGATTGCGTTCGCGGCAGACCGACCCGACGAACCTCGCCAGGGCGAACGCGATGTCGTTGTCGAGCTCGGTCGACAACTCGAAGTCGGCGCGGACCTTGATCAGCTTGGCGAACTCGCTGTCGAGCTCTCGGAGCACGATGTAGTCGTCGAGCGAGCCGATCAGGACGACCTGGACCTCGATCTCGACCGGCTCGGGGACGAGGGTGATCGTGCTCATGCCCTGGGCGATGTCGTCCGGGTCCTCGATCACCACCCGTCCCTCGCGCAGGCATCGCTTGAGCGCGGGATAGGCGTGGGCGTGGGAGAGCAGGACGTTGGCGTCGAGAATGAGGATGCCGCCGTTGGCGCGGTGCAGGGCGCCGGCGCGAACGAGGGTGTGGTTGGTCTCCAAGGCGCCGAAGGTCACCCGGCGCTCGACCTTGCCGACGAGGTTCGCGTAGGTCGGGTTCAGCTCCATCACGACGGGTCCGCCCTCGGTGTGCGCGTTATCGACCACGACGTTGACGTCGAATCGTTCGTTCGGCGCGTGGGGGCGGCGGAGGGCCTCCAGGGGGTTTTCGCTCTCTTCGGAAGGGACGAATCCCTCGAGGGTCTCGACGATGTTCTCGGCCACCGCGTCGAGGTACTCGGCGACGGCGGGGTCGGAGATCTTGCGTCTAATCGCCTTGATGCGAGGCGCGAACACCCGGGTGGCGGTCACCCGCTCGAGCTCGCGGAGCTCTGTCTCGGCGCTCTCCTGAATCTGCCGCGCTTCGTCGAGGTACTCCAGGATGTCGTCGCGGAGACTGCGCTCGCGGTCCTCGATCTCCTTCTTCTCGTCGTCGTCCAGCGCGTCGTATTGCTCCTCGGACATCTCGGAGCCGTCGGAGAGGAGCGGGACGAGCTGGATGTTCTGCTCCGTGTCCTCGATGCCGACCGCGATCTCGCGGGCGCGCGTCTCGAGCGACTCGAACTTGTCACGTCTGGCGTCGAGTGTCTTCTCGAGCAGGGTCTGGTGCTTCCGCCGGTAGTCCCGGCTGGCGAGGGCTGCCGGGAGTGCCTTGCGGAGGTGCTCGACCAGCCGGCTCATCTCGTGCGCGAAGACGCGGCCGTCCCCGGCGGGCAGGCGCAGGACGCGGGGCTGCTCGGGCTCCTCGAAGTCGTAGACGCACACCAGATCCGGCGGCGTTGGTCGGTCGGCGGTCGCGCGCCTGGCCATCGCCTTGACGACGGTGGCCTTACCGGTTCCCGGCTCTCCGGCGGCGAAGAGATGGAAATCGGAGGCGCCGACACCGAGCGCGAACTCGATCGCCGCGACCGCGTGGTCCTGCCCCATCCGGCGGTCCGGCTCGTCGAGGCTGGAGGTGTCTTCGAAGTCGAATTGCGAGGGGTCCCAGCGGAGCCGGACCTCGTCTGCGGACAGGGTTCTCGGACGAGCCATTCGGGGGGGTCTTGCGTTGCGGGGGCGGGGCGACTAATTCGAGGCGCCGTGCGTGGAACGGCCGAAATCGCGTCACAGGAGGCGAAGCAGCCGAGCGTCGAATTCACCTACCGCGAATCGTGCGCAATTGACACTGCGGCGCCGTTCGCGGTATGGGCCATGCACTCCCCAACCAAAGCCCTCACGCGCTCGTCGTTTGGACGAGCCAACCTCAACCCAAAAGGGAAGGTAAGATGAACCGTAAGAACCTCCTCGTTATCGCCATGCTCGCGATGGCCGTCGCCCTCGTCGGCTGCGACCAGGAAGAGACCGACTGCGCGACCGACGCCGACTGCGCCGGGTACCTGTGCACCATCGAACCAGATGCCACCGAAGGCACCTGCGGCGCGACCTGCTCGGCGGACGCCGAATGCGCGCCCGGCTTCGTGTGTGGTGGTGAGTCCGAGACCGAGTGCGTGGCCTCGTCCGCGAGCTGCGACGAGCTCGAGTGTAACAACTACGCGTGCGACGCCGCCGCCGCTCCGAACGCGTGCTACACCGACTGCACCGCGGACAACGCCGAGACCAACTGCGCGCACGACATCTGCGAGGTCACCGACGACGTCGGCGCCTGCGCGGCCGAAGCCGACGCCGATCCCTTCCTCTACGTCGCGGTCGTCTCGCGTTCCGACGATGTCGAGGGTGCGAACCCCGGTCCGGACATCGACGCCATCAGCTTCAGCCACGGTGGTACCGCGACCGTCGCCCAAACCGTCGAAGCCTCCGCCGTCGGATTCGACGACGGTGACGACGACCTGACCCGCGACCGTCCCGGCGCCGTGCTCGCCAAGGACGTTCAGGAGGACGACGGCAGCTGCAACCTCGACGATTGGGAGTCCGCTGGCGACCCCGACTACTTCTCGCTCGGCGGTGCCGGCGGCTACGTCGTCGTCTCCTTCGGCAACGGCGTCGAGATCGTCGACGGCGACACGATCGAGGTCATCGAACTCGACCAGAGCTACTGCAACAACATCTCGGTCGCCCGTGACGACGCCTACGGGGTGTACGTCGGCCTCGGCTCCCTGCCGGCCGTCACTTCCGGAGACGACTTCGCGACCGGTTGGTGCCCCATTGGCGCCGCTGGCGGTAACGGTGGCGTGTTCACCGAGCTGTTCGGCGCGGCCGGCTGCGTGACGATGTAGTCCCTACCCGGACGATTCGCGCCAGCCCCCGGTCCCCCGCGGACCGGGGGTTGGTTCGTTTTTGACCGACCGTGGCTCCTCGCCGCGAACCCCCGCTCAGCGCCCGGCGCGGTAGAGGTGCCACCGCATCGCCCACCGGGTCGTCCATCCGACGTCTCGCGCGACGATCCGGTGCGATCGGTCGAGCCAGTAGTTCGTCGGGAACATCCGCACGCGATACCGGCTCGTCACGTCGTCGCCACCGACCAGGATCGGATAGTCGAGGGCATGCTCCTCGACGTACGCCCGCACGTCGGCCAGGTCGCCACTGTCGACCGCGATCGCCAGCACGACACCGTCACCCCGTTCGGCAGCGCGATGGGCGGCCCGCAGCGCGCCGTGTTGCCGACGGCACACCCCGCACCACGTCGCCCAGAAGTGGAGCTGGACGGGGCGTCCGGCGAAGTCCTCGAGATGGACCCGCTCCCCGCTCAGCGTCCGGAGCGTGAGCTCGGGGGCCGGTTCGCTCTCTCGCGGCAGCAGATTCCGCTCCTGCCACGCGCTCGCCGCGGCGATCACGATCACCACAATCGCCAGGTCGAACGACCAGCGGCGCAGACGAGCGGGCCAGCGCCGAGCTGGCCGATCGTCGCTGGGAAAGTCGGGTTGGGGGATCATTCTACCGGAAGCTCGGTCGCGGCGTACTCCCACCAGGAGCCCGCGTAGTTCCGCACGTCGACGTAGCCGGCCGAGGTCAGGGCCGCCGCGACGAAGGCGCTGCGGACGCCCCCGGTGCAATAGGTGACGACGGGCCGATCGAGGGGCGCACCGACGAGCGCGCGAATCTCGTCGTCGGAGCGCAGGGCACCATGGTCGTCGAAGAGGCTGGTCCAGGGGAGGCTCACGGCTCCCGGCACGTGACCGCCGCGCGCGGACCCGTAGGGCGTCGCACCGTCGAACTCGGGCGCGGAGCGGGTATCGACGACCACTGTGTCCGGTCGGGAGACGGCGTCGATGGATGCCAGGACCGTCGGATCGACGCGAGCCCGGAACGTGGCCTCCGGTGCGGCAGTCGGCCCGGCCTCGATCGGCATTCCGGCGTCGCGCCAGGCCGGCCAACCCCCGGCGAGGATCGCGACGTCGCTCACGCCGAGGTAGCGGAGCATCCACCAGATCCGGCCCTCTTCGCCCCAGCCCTGATTCCAACTCCCGATCACCAGGACCGGTCGCCCCGCGTCGACGCCGACGGCCGACACGAGCGTCTCCAACGTCGAGACGTCCGGGTGCAGGTGACCCGGCGCGTTGGGGTCGGAGAAGTCGTTCCACCGAACGCGAACGGCCCCCGGAGCGTGGCCCGCGAGGAACTCGGCAACGTCTCGCGAGTCGAGCACGGCCGCGTACCCGCCGCCGTCGGCCCACGCCACCTCGGGCGTGACGAACACGGTGGTCGGTGGCGTCTCGAGGGGGGGAGATTGTGCGTACGTCGGCGCGCCGAGGACGACCGAGACGAGCATCGTGAGCACGACGACGGGGGTGCGCGTTCGGCCCGGTGCGGGTCCGGCGGTGCGACTATTGATTGATTGTGGTGAGACAGGCACTAGAGTCTCGGAGCCGAAGATCTGCCGATCACTACCCCGGATCGGCCTTGCTCGCGACCTGGAAGCGCTGTCCCGCGCTCTCCCGGCACACTTCCTCCGCACCCCATCCCCAGTCGATGGCTGAACCGAGCCCCGGGAGCGTGGATCCGATCCACCAGCCCGTCCCCCACGAGAGCGTCATCATCCGCTTCGCCGGCGACTCCGGCGACGGCGTGCAGTTGACCGGGACGCGATTCACCGAGGCGACGGCGCTTGCCGGCAACGACATCGCGACCCTTCCGGATTTCCCGGCCGAGATCCGAGCGCCGGCAGGCACCCTCGCCGGTGTGTCCGGATTCCAGGTGCAGTTCGCGTCGTTCGACGTGTTCACGCCCGGTGACCGCCCCGACGTGCTGGTCGCGATGAACCCGGCCGCGCTGGCGCGGAACATCGACGAGCTGCCGGACGGCGCCGTCGTCATCGTCGACGACGGCACGTTCTCGGCCAAGAACCTCGCCCGGGCCGGGTTCGATGGGAACCCGCTGGAGAGTGGGATCCTGGATCGCTTCCGGGTCCACCCGGTCCCGATCGCCCGCCTCACGCTCGCCGCGCTGGCCGACTTCGACGACTTGTCGTCGCGCCACAAGGAGCGGTGCAAGAACTTCTTCGCCCTCGGCCTGACGTTCTGGATGTACGGCCGCTCTCCGGACGCGACCGTCGCCTGGATCGACCGACGGTTCGGCGACACGTCGACGGGGCGGGCCAATCACCTCGCGTTGCTCAAAGGCTACGACTTCGGCGTGACGGCCGAGCTGGTCGCCCACCCGGTCGACGTCGCGCCGGCCATGATCACGCCCGGGACCTACCGGAGCATCACCGGGAACGTCGCGTCGGCCTATGGGTTCGCGACGGCCGCACGTCTCGCGGGGCGGCCGTTGATGTTCTCCGGCTACCCGATCACGCCAGCCTCGGAGATCCTGCACGAGCTGTCGGCGCTCAAGCGCTTCGACGTCCGGACCATCCAGGCAGAGGACGAGATCGCCGCGGCGTGTGTCGCGCTCGGATGCGCGTACGGCGGTGCGATCGCGTTGACGGCGTCGTCCGGGCCGGGGATCGCGCTCAAGGGCGAGGCGATCGGACTCGCGGTATCCGTGGAGCTGCCGCTGGTCATCGCCAACATCCAACGCGCCGGTCCGAGCACCGGGATGCCGACCAAGGTGGAGCAGGGCGATCTCTTCCTCGCGATGTACGGCCGCAATGGCGAGGCTCCGCTCGTGGTGCTTGCTCCGGCGAGCCCTGCCGACTGTTTCGACACGGCCATCGAGGCCGTCCGGATCGCGACGAAGTACATGACCCCGGTGATGTACCTGTCCGACGCGTACCTCGCCAACAGCGCCGAGCCGTGGCGGGTTCCGGAGGTGTCCACGCTCCCGCCGATCGAGGTCGAACGGGAGATCGAGGTCGATGGATTCCAACCCTTCAAACGCGACCCGGACACGTTGGCCCGCCCGTGGGCCGTGCCCGGTACGCCCGGACTTTCCCACCGCATCGGCGGCCTGGAGAAGGACGACGGCACGGGGCACATCTCCTACGACCCGGACAACCATCAGCACATGACCGACGTGCGGGCGGAGAAGATCGAACGCATCGCGCACGATATCCCGCCGTTCGACGTCGACAATCCGGACGGCTCGAACACCCTCGTCCTCGGGTGGGGGAGCACGTATGGGGCGATCAGGGCGGCCGTGATCCGATTGCGGGAACAGGGGCGCGTCATCGCCCGAGGCCATCTGCGACATATCCTCCCCATGCCGGCGAACTCGGCCGCGGTCTTCGCCTCGTTCGACCGCATTCTCGTCCCCGAGCTCAACAACGGGCAGCTCGCGACCCTGCTCCGCGGCGTCGTGCCGTCGACCACCGAGGTCGTGTCGCTCGCGGAGCTCAAGGGACGACCCTTCAAGATCGCGGGACTCATGGAACGCATCGTCACCGCCGCGGATGCCCCGAGCGACGGAGGTGCGTCGTGAACGAGCAGACCGAAGCAAAGCTGACTCGAAAGGACTTCCAGACCGACCAGGACGTCCGCTGGTGTCCCGGGTGCGGCGATTACGCCATTCTCGCGGCCCTGCAGAAGACCCTGCCGGAGCTCGGCGTCCCCAAGGAGCAGATCGCCGTCGTGTCGGGCATCGGCTGCTCGAGCCGGCTCCCGTACTACGTGGGAACCTACGGATTCCACACGATCCACGGCCGGGCCTTCTGCATCGCGACCGGGCTCAAGGCTGCCCAACCGCACCTCTCGGTGTGGGTGGCGACGGGCGACGGGGACGCGCTGTCGATCGGTGGCAACCACCTGATCCACGCGATTCGGCGCAACGTCGACATCAACATTCTGCTGTTCAACAACCGCATCTACGGGCTGACGAAGGGGCAATACTCGCCCACCTCGGAGCTCGGCAAGCGGACGAAGTCGACGCCCGACGGGTCGATCGACCGCCCCTTCGAGCCGCTACAGCTCGCGCTCGGCGCCGGTGCGACGTTCGTTGCGCGGACGGTCGACAAGGACCCGAAGCACATGAGCGACATGATGCTCCGCGCCGCGCAGCATCGGGGAACGTCGATCGTGGAGATCTACCAGAACTGCAACATCTTCAACGACGGCACCTTCAGGGTGCTCACCGATCGGGAGACCCGCGACGAGAATCGGCTGGTCCTTTCCGACGGCGAACGCCTGACGTTCGCGGGGGGCAGCCGAGTGGTGGTCCAGGACGGTTTCGATCTGCGCGTCGCGGATGCGGACGCCGTGGATCCGGAGGATGTGCTCCAGCACGACGAGCGGGCGTCACTCGGCTACCACCAACGCCTCGCGACCCTCGGGGGGCCCGGCACACCGACTCCGCTCGGCGTGCTCCGCTCGGTCGATGCGCCGACGTATGACGGTCTGCTCACCGAACAGGTCGAGGCGGCTGTCGCGAACGGTGGCGACGATCTACAGGCGACCCTCGTCGGCCGGAACTCCTGGGTGATCGAGGGCGACTGATCCTCGGGTCGAGTCACCGTCGGCCGACGAACCCCCCCATCGCCTCGTCCGGTCCGTCGTTCCGCCGGGCCGTGAGACGGTGCCCCGCGGGATCAGCCCTCCAGGCGGAATACCTCGGGCTCGACCAATCCCGTGGTCCCGTCGAGTACCTGCTCGAGAAGGCGATCGACGCAGGCCGGTCGGCGGAAGTCCACGTCGCGGGTGTCCAACGAGAGAACCGGTGCCTCGTCGTAGTGGGAGAAGAGCTCCCGGTAGCGCTGGTCTAGCTCGGCGATGTAGTCGGCGTCCATCGACGCCTCGTAGTCTCGGCCGCGGTCGCGAATGCGCTGCAGCAGAGTGTCGACCGGCGCGTGCAGGTAGATCACCAGGTCGGGTCGGGGGACCTGGCGGCTCAGGATCTCGTAGACGCGGTCGAAGAGCTTCATCTCAGCGTCCGAGAGCGTGATCGTGGAGAAGAGTCGACACTTCGCGAAGAGATAGTCGCTGACAGCGAATTGCTGCAGGAGGTCCTCCTGGGCGAAGACCTCCTGTTGGTTGAAGCGCGACAGCAGGAAGAACATCTCGGTGGAGAACGCGTAGCGCGCGCGGTCTTCGTAGAACCCGGCGAGGAAGGGGTTCTCCTCGAACACCTCGTATACGGTTCTGGCGTCGAGTCGCTCGGCCAGCGCGCGGACCAGGGTGGTCTTCCCGACCCCGATCACGCCCTCGACGACGATGTAGCGGGGGGAGGTCACGAGGGCCAACGCGGGGACGAGAGGGATTGGGCGAAGTTGGCGGGAGACGCCGCCGCGGGGAATATACCGAATCGAGGCTCGGCCCGCGACGGATCCGATCACGGGGTGCTGGGCTGGATCGGCGCTTTTGAACGGTGCTGTAACTTCGCGGGAATGAAGGGAGAACGGCCGCCGCCGTCGCGTCTGGGAATCGTCAACGATCCCAGGGACTTGCCCGGAGATCGAGGGCGCCCGCTCCGTTGACAGTCCGCGGGGCGTCGGTTAGACCTCGACCCCACGGCCCGCGCCGTCGACCCATTTTTCGTGCTCGTCGCGCGTCGAGGGGCGGCTGGTATGTCGGGACTCTGCCGGACGAAGGCGGGCGAATGGGCAAGATCATCGGAATCGACCTGGGCACCTCGAACTCGTGTGTCGCGGTGCTCGACAGTGGGCAGCCCCTGGTGTTGCCGAACGCAGAGGGTTCTCGGACCACTCCCTCGATCGTCGAGTTTCCCGATGGCGGCGAACGTCTGGTCGGGGAGCAGGCGATACGCCTGGCGGTGGTGAACCCGTCCCAGACG
>CAZFPM010000022.1:0-41867 GCA_964520965.1 uncultured Myxococcales bacterium | reverse complement strand
CGGGTCACCGAGGCGATGCGGTCCGCCGCCCTCTGGCTATGGCACCACGCCCGCGCGATCTTCCTGCTCACGGTCCTCTGGTTGGGGAGCGCCGCGGCGTTCCGCTCCCGCGCGCGTCGGCGGATCCCGTGGGGACGGCTCGACAACGTCGTCGCGGCGGTCTGGGTGGTCGGCGCCACCGTCGTCATCTCACGTCTCTGGCCGGAGAGATGGACGATCGTCAGCGTGTTGGTCGGACTCGGACCTCCGCTCGTCGGGATCGCGGTCGCCCACATCCTGCGCCGCGACCTGTTCGAGACCGGCGTCGGCCGACGCGTGCGGGCGCGCGGCAGTGACATCGTCTCGATGATGTACGCGCAACTCCTGCGCGCGGCCGAACGGGAGACCGGCGACCTCGCGTTGTCGACGACCCCACGGGAGCTGGTGGGCACCCTCGACCTCGAAGACCCCGCTCTCGTCGACGAGGTGCGTGCCTTCACCGAGTTCTACGAAGCCGTTCGGTTCGCGGGGTTCGCCGTGAGCGACGCCGAGCTCGCCAGGTGGCGTGTTCGCCACCGGCGGCTCCTGCGCGGCGTCGTCCGAGATCTGCGCGTCCAGACACGCCGCTACGGCGGCTGAGCCGGCACCCTGTGTCGGCGGCGCTCGGAGGAGCCGCGGGATCAGGTCTGGATTGCGAGGATCAGCGTGTCGCTTCCGACGCGCGCACCGCCAACGAAGAAGAGCCCGCCGCGGGTTCGCATCGTCGTGCCGCCGCCTGGGACCCCGATGCGTAGCTCCTGCTCACCATTGGACACGCCGCGGAGCTCGATCGTCGCCGCGCCTCCGCCCGGGAGCGAGACGCTCTCGGTCTGGCCGACCGACAGGTTGAACGAGCGCACCGAGTGCTGCCGGAAGCCGCTGAACTGGCTGAATTGGCGCGTCAGCTGACCCTGCAGCGGCGCGAGCGCGGCATCGACCCCCGTCCCGTTGTTCGAACCGAGGATCACGCGCACCTCGACGCTCGCGGTCTGCGCGCTCGCCGAGGCCTCCATGCCCGCCGTGAACGCGGCGAAGGCAACGAGGAACGTGAGGGCGAGAGCGAAGCGATGTGGGGTCGAAGGCGTGGTCATGACGGCTCCCCCGCCCCGAACAAAGTGACGAACTCCGCCGCCCGGGTCCGGTCGTGGCTTTGCCCCGAACCCAAGCAGGAGACTGAGTTTCCTGCACCTTCCATCTTTGGAAATCCGGAGGATTTCCAAAGAGGTGGAGGGTCAAGGGAACTCAGTTCCCTTGCGGGGTGTGTGGAAGAGCCCCACGCGAACCTGGCGGTCGTGGCTTGCATCGGGTTCAGAGCGACTGGTCGGTGAGGCCGGCGTCCGGATCGGTATCGGGCTCCTTCTCGAAGTCCATCGCCGACCCTTCGGGGGCAATCCAGATGACAGGCGCGGTCTCTACGCCACCGACCTTGCTGCCGGCGAAGTACGCGCCCGTGTATCCCTGCTCCGAGTTCACCGCCTCGGCGACGGGGAACTCGTAGTAGTGGTTGTGAATCTCGACGGGGTCTCCGCCCTCGCCCCCGGTGAACGGGAGCATGAGGAGGACGACCGCCGCCGCGGTGGCCGCACTGGCAAACACCGCACGATTCTCGCGGAAGATTGCCGCCAGCCGACCCCAGAAGGTCGGTGTCGGCACGGCCACCGGGGCCGCTGTGCTCGAGCGCGCCGCCGCGTGGTCGATCGCCGTAGCGATCCGCGCGGCCAGCGCTTCGAAGTCGACCTGCTCGGCCGCATGCTCGATCGGAGCCCGCACCAGCTCGCCCAGATCGCGCACCGCCTCGAAGCCTTCGCGCACCTCGGCGTGGGCGTCGATGTACGCCATCGCCCGGGCGCGCTCCTCGGCGTTGACGACCTGCCCGTCGGCGAACGCCACCGCCAGCGCGTCGAGCTCGGCGCTCCGCGCCAGCGTCGAGGCGGGGGTCGCCGCTTCGGCGTCGACCCGGGCCATGACGCGATCGAAGAGCCCACCGAACTCCACCTGCTCGGCCGCGTGCTCGATCGGCATGCGCACGGCATCCCGCATCTCCACGAGCGCCGCGAGATATTCGCGGGCGGCCGGATCCTCTGCGAGCCGACGCTCGACACGCTCTCCGTCGCTCGGGTCGAGCTCGCCGTCGGCGTGGAGCTCCAGCAGGAGTCGGATGTCTGCGTCGGGAGCTTGCATGGGAGGTTCGGTGGAAGGGGCGGTGTCAGTGCTGGGGCTGGTCGTCCGGCCGTGTTCGAACCGACGATCCCTTCCTGGGGTTATTCAAGGGCTTCCCCACAAAATGGCGCCGAGACCAGGGTTCGACAAGTGCGCCAGATCGGCGACACGACATGTTGTGGTGTACCGGGCGTACTCCGCGACATGTCGTGGTGTCGAGATGGGGTGCGTGGCGAAGTCTGGGCCGGTGAGCATTTTGTAGGGAAGCTCTCAATTCTCGTGCGGCTTGTTTCGATGCGCCACCCGCGGCGCTCAATCATCGACGTGGAGGTCGCCCTCGACGTAGTCCGCGAGGTGCTTCTGCATGTTCTTGCGGGCATGGTGCAGCCGGCTCATCACCGTGCCGATCGAGATCTCCATCACGTCGGCCATCTCCTGGTACGACAGGCCCTGGACCTCGCGCAGCAGGATCGCCTGCCGGTGCGCCGGGCTGAGCTGCTCCAGCGCGTTCTCGATCTTCTCGAGGAGCTCGCGGCGACCGTAGACCTTGGCCGGGTTCAGGCCCAGGCGGCTCGGCAGCAGCATGCCGCCGTCGTCGACCGAGTCGTCGCGCCGAATGCCGTCGTCGTAGTCCACCGTGCGCGCGCGCTTGGCCTTGCGCAGGAAGTCGATGCAGACGTTCTTCGCGATGCGGTAGGTCCAGGTGTAGAACGACGAGTTGCCTTCGAAGCGCTCGAGGTTCTTGAAGACCTTCACGAAGGTCTCCTGCACCATGTCCATCGCGTCGTCCTTGTTCCGCGTCATGCCGTAGCAGAGCCCGAACACCTTGCGCTGGTAGCGCTCGACGAGCTCCTGGAACGCCTGTCGGTCGCCGTTTCGGGCGAGCTTGACCAGATTGGTGTCGGTCTCTTCCATTGCCTGGCGGGCGGACCGTAGATCGGCGGCAGCCTTGGGGTTCGCGCCCGGTGATATCCGACGCGGGCGCCCGCCGCAAGCAGGGGCCGGCGTCGGACATGATGACGTCGTCGCGTCGTCACCGCGCGAGTTGGCCCGGTCGTCGCGGTCCGGCTGGCGCGGCGTGCACGCAACATCCGGGATTGGAATCCGACCACGTGACGCAGTCCGTACCGCCGCTTCCCGTGGCCACTATGTCGAGGCACGAAGCTCGCGCATTCGCCATCCTCGAGGTGGTCGCTCCCGGCTGTGTGCTGGAGATCGAGCAGACGTTGCCCCGCAAGAGCCGGCATGTCGACGGACTGCTCTTCTTCGAACAGTCGAACCCCGCCTTCGGGCCATGGGCCGATCGTCTTGCAGACCGCATCGTCGTCTTCGAGGCGTACTCCCGGCCGCCGCGTTCGGAGCAGCTCGCGACAGCGTGGCTCAAGCTCGCCTGGGTGAGTGAGCGCTGGGTCGCCGAAGACGTCCAGCTCAGTCGAGGTGGGCGACCTCCGATGCTCCTGGTCGTCAGCAATGGCCGCCCGCGGACGGCGTTGCGGCTCTTCGACGTGGTCGTGCCGCAGTCCACGCTGGGGGCCTGGGCCACGGACGGCGAGGGTGTCTTCGGGACCCTCGTGTTGGACCTGCGCACTCTCCCGGCTGCCGCCGGGCTCAGCGTGCTCCGTTTCCTCCGCTTCCCGACGAGCCGCGAAGAAGCGCGCGAGCGAACCGCCTGCTTGCTCGGCGACGAACACCTGCCTATCACAATGAGGAGAGCCCTGATGGACGCGATCATGAGTGACCAGATTCCCATCGATGTCGATGAGCGAGAGAGCGCCTGGGATCGCGCCGTGCGCAGCGGCGTCGAGATTGGTGAGCAGCGCGGTGAGCGCCGCACCTTGTTGGCGATCGCGAGGTTGCGGGCATCGGCAGATCTGGTTGCCGAGCTCGAGGCGGTCGATGATCTCGACGTCCTGCGACAGCGCGTGATTGCCCTCGTCAGGCCCGAGTAGTCGACCTCGCGTCCGACGCGGTCGCGTCAGCCGACTACGACGGTGGCTTCCGGTTCGGCGGCTTCTCGGACCCCGAAAGCAACCCGATGTGGGTCGTCGAGACGTAGGTGCGCTCGCCGAAGCAGTGTTGGAGCAGGGTCGTCTTCCCGGATTGGCGAGGCCCGACGACCGTCACCACCGGCATCTGGGAGGCGGCTCGGCGCAGAGCGGGCTCCATCGCACGACGTAACATGTCGATATCAAGCCAGGATCTCCATGTTGTGTCCTTTTCAAAATTCAATATTGAAAAGGACATCCCGAGGAGACTGCCGAAACCTCCAACCGGCGTCAGACGCTCGCGTTGAACCCCGCGCCCACTGCACTACACTGCCCGAAGCTCCTCGCTCCGACTTCCGCCGTCGATGGCCCACGACTCCACCGTCCGCATCAGCGCCGCGCTCGCCCGGTTCCGCGGGCGCGCGCTGCTTCGGAGCGCCGTCGAAGGAGTGCTCGCCGGCGCCACGGTCGTCGTGGTCGCCCTCTTCGCGGCCGCTGCGCTGCTCGGATGGTTGCCGCCCACGGAGACCGTGCGTTGGATCGCCCTGTTCGGCGCACCTGTCGTGGCCGTCTCCGTCACGTCGCTTCACATCGGCCGCATCGCGGCGCGCTTTCGCCATCTCGACGCGATCGCCGAGTGGCTCGAGCGGTGCATTCCCGACCTGCGGACCGACCTGAGGACGGCGCTCGAGCTCGCTGACGCACCAGCCACGCCGGATCCCGTGCGCGACGCCCTCCGCGAGGCGCTCGTCGAGCGCGTGGCCGACGTCGTGGGCACGCTCGAGCCAGCGCTGCCCCGCCACGTGCCGGCGCGCGACCTCCGGCCGGCGTTCGCCACAGTTGCCCTCACCATCGGGCTCGCCGCGCTCCTGATCGCCGTCGGCTCGAAGCCCTTCCGCGACGGCACGCGAATCCTGGTCGAGGGCGTCCCGGTGCAGGACGCGGCCGGGGCGTCCGTGAGCATCCGCCCCCTCGTGAGCACCATCGACGTCGCCGTCTCGCCGCCCGCGCACACCGGCCTGCCCCAGCACCGGACCCTGGGCTCGACCGGTGAGATCCGCGCGGTCGTCGGCAGCCGGATCGATCTCGCGGCGCGTTCGCTCGTGCCGGTGCGACATGCGACGCTACGGCTCGGTGAGGGCGACGACGCGCTGCGCATTGGGCTGGACATCTTCGCCGGGGTCCGGCTCTCCGGCTCGTTCACGGTCGAGGAGTCGACCTCCTACACCTTCGAGTTGACGCTCCAAGACGGCATGCGCACCGTGGACCCGGTCTCCCGGCGGGTGTTCGCGCGGCCCGACGCACCGCCGGTCGTCGAGCTCATCGAGCCGCACGAGAGTCTCGAGGTCACCCCGGACGAGGTCGTCGACCTCCGGTACGTGGCCCGGGACGACTTCGGCATCTCCGAGATCTCCGTCGTCTGGTACTTCGCCGGCCGGGAGTCGACGCAGCGGCAGATGCCCCTGCAAGGTGCTGTGTCCGAGCGCCGGTTCGAGGAGCACGTCCCCTTCGACCTCGCGCCGATGCACCTGCAACCCCGCGACGAGGTCGTGCTCTTCGTCGAGGCGCGCGACAACGACACATTCGGCGAACCGAAGGCCGGGGCGAGCCGTCCGATCTCGCTCCGCGTCGCCTCCCCCGAAGACCGGACGGCCGAGGTGCTCGCCCTGAAGGAGGAGCTCTTCGAGGGCCTGCTGCGCCAGCTCGGCGGGACGCTGGAAGCCGGGGTCAATGCGTTCCGCGTCGCGGACGACGAGATCGTGCTCGTGACGTCGCCCGGAGCCGGGGCGGAGCTCGCCGCGCGCATCGAGGCCGAAAATGCCGTGCACCAGAAGTGGCCCGAGCTCCTCGAACTCTTCGAGCGACTCGTCGCGCTGATGGACTCCGACGAGCTGTCGATACCGGCCGACCGCGAGATCCTCGAAGCGACACGCCGCGATCTGCTCGCCGCCTGGGCCGACCAGGCCCGCGCGCTCGAGCTCGCCGTCGGCCCGGCGTCTCGCGGCGACGTGCCGCCGCCGCTCTTCGACCGGGTCGCTCTCCCGACCGCCGTGGTCCACCGCAAGACAGAGCGGGCGATCCTCGTGCTCGAAGACCTCATCGCGACCCACAAAGCCGCCGATGTCGAGCGGACCCTGGCCGAGCTCGGAGAAGCGCGCGAGCGCCTGCGCGAGCTGCTCGAGCAGTATCGACAGACCCGCGACCCGGCGCTCCGCGAGCAGATCGAGGCAGAGATGCGGCGGCTCGAAACGCGCATGCGCGAACTCCTGGAGCGCCTCGCCGCGCAGATCGACCAGCTGCCGTACGAGCATCTGAACATGGAGGCGATCGAGCAGTCCGAGGTCGGCGAGAACCTCACCGAGATGGTGAGCGCCCTCGACCAGATCAGGCAGATGCTCGACTCGGGCGACATCGAAGGGGCGCTCGCCGCGCTCGATCGGCTCGGGTCCGAGTTCGACTCCCTATTACAGGAGGTGGACCCGCTCGCCGGTGCCTCGCCGGACACGCTGAGTGAGTTCGATATCCAGATGGGCGAGCTGATGGACGAGCTGAACAACCTCGAGGCGCAGGAGCAGGAGCTCGAGGCCGAGACCGGCGAGGTCCTCGACGAGATGCGGCGTGCCCGGGCGGAGGAGATCGACGACCAGGTGCGCCGTACGCTCGAGGAGGCTCTGCACGCGATCGAGGAATTGCGTCGCGAGTACGCCGAACTCGATCGCGAGCGGCTCGGCGACGACACGCGGCAGCGCATGCGTGATGTGGAGCAGGGTATCGAGGAGCTCTCCGAACGCATCGCTGGCGAAGACGTGGTGGCGGCAGAGGAGCAGGCGACGCGGCTCCTGTCCCAGCTCGGAGACTCGCTGTGGGAGTTGCGCCGCGACGAGGCGATGCTGGTGCGCGACCGTCGCGGCCTCGCCACCGCCCTTCGCGCCCGTCGAACCACCGAAGACGGGCAGGAGGCCGTCGGCCGAATCCGAGGGCAGATGCGCCGGCTGATGGAGCTCGCCGAGCCTCGGCCTGACGGCGCGCAGCGAGCGCAGCTCGGCGAGCTCGGCGACGAGCAACAGGCGATTCGACAGCGACTCGCGACGATGGAGCGGCAGGTCGGCGAGATGGGCGAGCGTTTTCCGATGGTCGGAGAGGCGCTCGGGGAGCCGATCCAGGGCGTCGGCGAGCAGATGGACGCCGCCCGCGAAGACCTCCGCCGGGCGCGCCCTCGACCGGCGATCCAGGGCGAACGGTCGGCGCTCGAGGGGCTGCGACAGATGCGACAGCAGATGCAGCAGCTCACGCAGCGTCAGCGCCAGCGGGAGCAACAGCTGGGGGGGCGGTCGGCGAACGAGCAGGTCGAGGTTCCCGAAGACGAGGCCAGCCGCCGTGCGGCCTATCGGCAGCAGGTCATCGACGCGATGCGCGAGGGCACCCTCGACGTCTACCAGGACGAAATCCGGAGCTACTATGAGAGCCTGCTTCAGTAGCCTCGTGGGGCTCGCCGTGGCGGTCGGCGTCGTCGTCGCGAGCCCGCTCGCTCGGGCGCAAGCCGACGATCCGTGGGCGATGGCGATGGTCGCCAACGAGTCGATGGAGAATTGGAGCTACGCAGAAGCCGACGACCTGGTGCTCGCGCTCGATGCGCTGTGGCCGGACCACCCCGCGGTGCTCTTCGTGCGTGGGAAGTACGCGTTCCACATGGGGCAATACGACGAGGCGGCCGACCTGCTGGGTGGAGCGGTCGCGGCCGCGCCGGGCGTCGACGCGATCCGCGAGCTCCACGACCTGGTCGTCGCCACCCGCGATGTCGTCCGGGACTACGCGGTGCACCGCACGGCGGACGGGCTCTTCGAGATCCACTACGACGACCGCCGCGACGCCCTGCTGATCCCGTGGGCCGAGGAGACCCTCGAGGCTGCGTATTACGAGGTCGGCTACGACATCGGCTCCTGGCCGGAGCCGCCCATCCGGGTCGAGATCTACCCCCGGGCGTCGACGCTCGCCCGGGTGTCGTCTCTGACCGAGGAGGCCATCGAAGCGTCGGGGACGATCGCCCTCTGCAAGTACAACAAGCTGATGTTCACCTCGCCTCGCGCGACGCTGCGCGGGTACGGCTGGCGGACCACGATCGCCCACGAGTACGTGCACTACGCTGTCGGGCACCTCGTGCGCGCCGACGTGCCGATCTGGCTGCACGAAGCGTTGGCCAAATACCTCGAGTCGCGTTGGACAGGCGCCCGTGACCTGCACATGCCGCCCTATCGCGAGGAGCTGCTCGGCGAGCGGATCGAGGCCGACGACCTGATCAGCTTCGAGGAGATGCATCCGTCGATGGCCTATCTGCCGACCCCGGCCGACGCGGCGACGGCCTATGCCGAGGTGTTCACCATCATGGAGTACATCGTCGCCCGCCGGGGGAGCGGGGCGATCCGCGAGGTCTTGTATCGCATCCGCGACGGCTCCGTCGTCATCGCCGCCTTCGAGGAGACCCTCGGCGAGCCGTTCGGAGTCTTCGAGCACAACTGGATGGACTACCTGCGGTCCCGGCCGCGTGTGGAGATCCCGGGTACGTTCCGCGAGGAGATGCAACTGCTCCCGGAAGACACCGCCGACCCCGACGTCGACCGCTTCGCCGGCGTCGAGTCCGTCGAGGCCCAGGACTACCTGCGCCTGGGCGAGCTCTTGCGAGCGCGCGACCTCGTCGCCGCGGCCGTGGTCGAGTACCGGAAGGCAGAGGCGTTACTCGGCGCGGCGAACCCCGTATTGCAGAACGCCATGGCCCGCGCGTTGCTCGATGTCGGCGAGCCGGAAGACGCCCTCGCCGCGCTCGACGAAGTGACCGGGTGGCACCCCAACTACTACGCCAGCCACCTCCACCGCGGAGAGGCCCTGGTGGCGCTCGGCCGGCCCGAAGAAGCGGTCGACGCGCTGCTGCTGGCCGGGGGTGTCAATCCGTTCGACCCTGGAGTACACAGGCAGCTCGCGCTCGCGTACGGGGCGCTCGGTGATGCCGAGCTGGCCGCCCGCCATCGACGATTCGCGGCGCTGGCGACCCCATGAGGCATCGATGACGACCACCCCCGCCACCTCGCCGATCCGCGTCGCGGAGATGCTCGATCAAGCTCGCGCGGCGCAAACCGCGATCCGCGCGGAGATCGAGAAGCGCGTCTTCGGGCAGGGAGATGTCGTCGAGTTCCTGCTCATCGCGCTCTTCTCCGGCGGCCACACGCTGATGATGGGCGTCCCGGGGCTCGCCAAGACCCTGCTGGTCTCCACGCTCTCCAATGCGCTCGGGCTGCGTTTCAACCGCATCCAATTCACCCCCGACCTGATGCCCTCCGACATCACGGGGACCGACATTCTCGAGGACGATCCCGAGACGGGGCGCCGGCATTTCAAGTTCGTCCACGGTCCGATCTTCGCCAACCTGCTCCTCGCCGACGAGATCAACCGCACACCACCCAAGACGCAGGCGGCCCTGCTGCAGGCGATGCAGGAGCACATCGTGACCGTCGGGGGTCACACCTATCCCCTCGACCCCCCCTTCCTCGTCTTCGCGACCCAGAACCCGATCGAGCAGGAGGGCACCTATCCGCTCCCCGAGGCACAACTCGACCGGTTCATGTTCCACGTGAAGGTCGACTACCCCGCGCTCGAGGACGAGAAGAAGGTCGCGCGGCTGACCACGTCGATGCACTCCGAAGAGGTGACCCGAACGCTCGGACCTCAGGAGATCCAGGCCCTGCAGCGCCTCGTCCGATCGGCCGACGTCGGCGAGGCCGTCGTGGACCACGCCGTGCGACTTGTCCGGGCCACGCGTCCGGCCGACGATACTTCGACCGAGGAGATCCGCCGCTACGTCGCCTACGGTGCCGGTCCCCGGGCCACGCAGTACCTCGTTCTTGGCGCCAAGGCGCGCGCAATCCTCAACGGGTACGAGGCCCCGAGCATCGACGACGTCGACGCGCTCGCCCACGCCGTCCTTCGGCATCGGATCCTGGTCAACTTCCACGCCGAGGCCGACGGGGTCACGAGCGACGATCTGATCGATGGATTGATCGCCCGCATGCGATGACGACCGCGCGCTACCTCGACCCGAAGCAGCTCGAGTCCCTCGGCAACGCCCGGATTCGCGCACGCTCGGTCGTCGAAGGCGTGATCGCCGGCCTGCACCGAAACCCGCACAAGGGGTCCAGCGTCGAGTTCGCCGAGTACAAGGAGTACACCCCCGGCGACGACATCCGGCACATCGACTGGCGCGCCTACGGGCGCGTCGACCGGTACTACGTCAAGCAGTTCGAAGACGAGACCAACCTGCGCGCCTACCTGCTGCTCGACGCGTCGGGCAGCATGGACTTCGCGTTCGAAGACGCGCCGACGAAACTGCTCTACGCCTCGACCCTCGTCGCCGCGCTCTCCCACCTGCTCCTGCGCCAGGGCGACGCGCCGGGACTGATGACCTTCGACGAGCGGCCGGGCTACTGGCTCGCGCCGTCGTCGCGTCGCACCCAGCTCGATGACATCTGCGCCGTGCTCGACACGGCGCCGGGCGCCGGCAGGACGTCGGTTACCGCCGCGTTGACGCGTATCGCCGAGCGCGTCCGTCGACGCTCCCTCGTCGTCGTCGTGTCCGACCTGCTCGAGACGAGCGAGGAGATGCTCTCGCTGGCCCGCGTGCTCCGCCACCGGGGCATGGAGGTCGTCCTCTTCCACGTGCTCGACCGCGCCGAGTACACGCTGCCCTACGAAGGCCTCACCCTCTTCGAGGGGCTCGAGAACGACGGCCGCATCCTCGTCGATCCGGATGACATCCGCGACGCGTATCAAGACCAGATCACCGCCCACGTTCGCGACATCGAGTCCGGCTGCCGCCGGGCCGACCTCGAGTACTTCCGCACGTATACCGACGAGCCGATCGAGGCCGTCCTGCTCGAGTTCATCACGGCCCGCCGCCGGGGGCGCCGATGAGTTTCGCGAACCCGGCGCTCCTGATCGGGCTCCTCGCGGTGGCCGTCCCGATCGTGATCCACCTGATCAATCGTCGGCGCGCGGTCCAGGTGTCGTTCCCCGCGCTCGAGTTCCTGTTGCGGTCGAATCGGCGCCTCGCGCGACGGCTGAAGATCAAGCAGCTCGTCCTGCTCGCACTCCGGGTGAGCATCTTCGTCCTCGTGCCGCTCGCGATGGCCCGCCCCCTGGTCCGGTGTGGGGGCAGCGCCGACTCCGTCGACGACCGCTTGCCGGCCTCGGTCGTGTTCATCGTGGATGACTCGGCGAGCATGACCGCCGGTCTCGGCGACGACACCCGGTTCGTCCGCGCCGCCGAAGAGGCGACACGTCGTGTCCGCGCACTGCGCCCGTGGGATCAGGCGGCGCTCGTCTTCGCGTCGTCTGCTCCGCTGGCGGCGGTGCCCGAACTGACCGAAGACCGGGCTCTCCTCATCGACGCATTGGCCGATCACGAACCCCGCGCTGGGGGGAGCGATCTCGCAGCGGCCTTCACCGTCGCCAGGGAGGTCCAGGCGACGTCGCGCCTCCCGGCTCGTCGAACCGTCGTATTCGCCGACCAGACGGTGGCGGCGTGGGACCCGACCCCGAACGCCGATGGGCTGGGGGCCGTGGAAATCGTCGACCTCGCCGAAGGCCGCGAGATCGACAACATCGCCATCACGCAGCTCGCGTACGAGGAGACGGCCACCGGGAGCTACCGCATCGATGCGACCGTGCTCGGCATTGGCCTCGACGCCCCGTCCGAGGAGACGGTGATGCTGGAGATCGATGGTAGACCCGCGGGCGCTGCGGTCGTCGCCGTCGGGCCGGGCACCCCCGGGGTCGCCTCGTTCGAGCACGCGTTCGACGGGCTCGGCCCCTATGCGGTCGCCGCCAGGCTGGACGCGCCCCGGGGACACCGGGCCGACGACGTGCGCTACGTCCCCCTGGTCCCCGATCGAAGCCTGCGCGTTCTCGTCGTCGATGGCGACGCCCGCTCCGTCAGCTACAACGACGAGGTGTTCTACCTGCGCCGCGCGCTCGATGTGCCGACGAACGGCCGACGCGAGGTCGAGGCGACGGTCGTCGTCCCCGATGACTTCGCCGGCACGGGTCTCGAAGGGTTCGATGCGGTCGTCCTGGCGAACCCTGCGGGTCTCCCCGTGACCGAGGTCTCGCGTCTCGAGGACTTCGTCCGCGGCGGCGGCGGCCTGTTGTTCACGGCCGGCGGCCGGGTCGACCCGGCCCGCTGGAACTCCCTCTTCGGCGCACTGCTCCCGAAGCCGATCCGATCGGTGAAGGTCCTGGCCTCGCCGAACGATCCCGACGCGAGCATCAAGGCGACGCGCCTCGGCAACGTCGACCGCGGTCACCCGGTGTTCACGGTCTTCGACCTCCCGGGTGGAGAGAGCGTTGGCAGCGTCATCGTCTACGCGCACCTGCTGCTCGAGCCCGAAGTGGCGTCGGACACCCGCGTCGTCGCGAGTTTCGGCGATGGGGGGCCCGCGCTGCTGGAGCGCTCGCTCGGGCGGGGACGCGTGATGCTGTGGACGACCTCGATCGATCTCGACTGGACCGACCTGCCCATCCGCACCGCCTACCTCCCGCTCGTCCGGCGCATCGTCGGCTACCTGGCGCGTCGGGGCGGCGAGTCGCAGGACGAGGCCGATGTCGGCGAGCGCCTCGCGCTGGACCTGGTCGCCATCGACCCTGAACGGGTCGTGGTCGAAGGACCAGACGGTGAGCGAGCCGTGCTTCCGATCGAAGACGGCGAAGCGGGTTACGTCCCCCGCCGCCCCGGCCTGCACCGGGTGTTCGCGACGATCCGCGGCGAGGAGCGCGAGATGCCCGAGCTCATGTTCGCGGCGAACACGCCCATCGTCGAGGCCGACCCCGCCCGGGTCGACCCGACGGTGGTCGAGTCCGTCGTCGCGACCGCCACCACGCAGACGTCGGCCGCCGTCGACGGTCGGCGCGGCACACCGGTCTGGCCCCTGTTGCTCTTCCTCGCCATCATCGCGCTCTACCTGGAGAGCCTGTTCGCGATCCGGCGTCGACTCTGGGTGCGGCTCGCGGGGCGGCGGAGGCAGCAGGCGCTCTGAAGCGGTCGCTTCGGAGCGCCGGGCTGGGCGAGCGCCGAGGCATCGATGGGGCGAAGCCGCCCCCGTGTGCGCGGTCAAGGCATGAAGCCAATCCCGCTGCACTCCTCGAACGCGCCCATGCAGGAGGCCACCTGGCACTCGAGATACTCGTCCGACGATGGGTCCGAGGCGCAGGGGACCAGGCAGTGGTCGATCGTGCAGGAGACCATCGCGCCGTAGCATGACGCGCATGGGTAGCTGAGCCCTGTGCTGTCGACGATACACTCGGCCGAGCACGTGCCCGGATCGTCATCACCCAGGCAGCCCAGTCCGCACGTCTGGGCGGATTCGACGACGTCGGAGGACTCGATGATCTCCAGGTCGCGCTCAGTGCAGTTGTCCGAAACACCGACCGAAACACACACGCCATCGTCGCAATACTCCCCGTCGCCACAATTGCCGTCGAACTCGCACGTGCCGTCATCGTGGGGAACGCACACACCGGCGACGCAACGCTCGCCGGGGCCGCACTCACCCGCCGTGCTGCACCGGCGGTCGCCGCCGATGCAGCGTCCGGCCAGGCAGCGAGAGTCGGGTCCGCACACGCCGTCGTACGCGTCGTCGCCATCGCAGTCGGAGTCCTCGCCGTCGCAGAGCTCCTCCGCGCCAGGACGGATGTCGCGGTTGCGGTCGTTGCAGTCGCTCCCGCCGGACCCTCGCGACGCCACGCCGTCGCCGTCTGCGTCGACCCCGTCGATGCCGTCGCAGTTTTGATCGATTCCATCGCCGACGCGGTCGGTGTTTCCCGGGTACCGATCGCCGTCGTGATCGTCGCAGTCGTGGCCGTCACAGTCCCGCGAAGCAGCACCGTCTCCGTCGAAGTCGCAGTCGTCCGGGACATCCGCGGGGGTCACGTCGATTCCGGGATCCGAGTCGGTCGTGGGCGTGTCGTCCGTGGGCGTGTCGTCCGTGGGCGTGTCGATCGTGGGCGTGTCGTCCGTGGGCGTGTCGTCCGTGGGCGTGTCGGTTGCGATCACATCGCTCCCGGACGCGTCTCCGGGTGCCGGCCCGGCTCCGGTGTCGTCCGCGCCCCCGTCGGTGGTCGGTGCCATGAGTACGATCTCGTTGAAGCACGAAACGAGACCGATGGTCGCGATGGATGCGAGCAGGGCGAGAGTGAGAGGGGACTTCTGGCTCATGCCGCTCCAGTCAGTGGGCACGGGCCGTTGTAAGTAGCGGGTACCTGACCCGGGATCCCGCGATCCGCTACCGCTCGCCGACACCTCAGCCGATATGCCCGAACACCCCAGCGATCAGCGCGATGCCGGCCTGGAGCGCGAACGCCGCGAGCGCGAGGCCGACACCGTAGAGTGCCGGCCGGAAGCGGCCCCTGCCCGGGGTCATCACCGCCAACAGCGCGAACGCGAACGTGAGGGGACCGGTGATCATCACGATCAGCGGCACCCAAGAAGCGACCCCGCACATCAGCGCGAGGAAGGCGAACGGGTTCGGGCGCTCGGCCGGTCGGAACCGGTCGTCGGTCACGGTCCGGGCTTGGGAACGCGGGCGATCGTCGCGCGGTGTTCGGCGGTCCCGAGCATGGAGTCCAGGGCGTCGGGACGCATCCACGGCCGCAGGTAGTCGCGCTTCAGCTTCCGCACCCGGCCGGCCGCCAGCGCGATGAGCTCGCGATCCGAACCCGACGCCTCGCCGGCCCGGACCAGCGCCTCGAACGCGCACTCCCACTTCTCCCGGGTGTGGCAGATCAGGAAGAGATCGACGCCGGCGCGGACACCTTCGACGACCATCTCGTCGACGGGGAAGCGGTCGGCCACCGCCTTCATCTCCAGATCGTCCGAGACGACGACCCCACCGAAATCCAGCTCCTGCCGCAGGATCCCGCCGATGCCCTTCCGGCTCAGCGTGATCGGCACCGACTCGTCGATCGCCGGAATCAGGATGTGCGCGGTCATGATCATCGGGATCCGCCCGCCTATCAGCCGCCGGAACGGCTCGATCTCCACGGCGCGGAGTCGGTCCAGGTCGTGGTCCACTCGAGGTAGGTCGAAGTGGCTGTCGAGCTGCGTGTCCCCGTGCCCTGGGAAGTGCTTGGCGCACGGGACGAGGCCGGACATCGTCAACCCCAGGGCGACCGCTCCGGCCATTCGAGCGACATGCTCCGGATCGTCACCGAACGCCCGGTCGCCGATCACCGTGTTCTCGGGGTTGGTGAGCAGGTCGGCGCAGGGCGCGAAGTCGAGGTTGAAGCCGAGGGCCTCGAGCTCCTCGCCGATCACGCGCCCGACCTCGACAGCGAGGTCGTAGTTCCGCGTAGCTCCGACGTGAGACATCGGCGGAATGCGCGTCGCCGGCTCGCGGATCCGCTGGACCCGTCCGCCTTCCTGGTCCACCGAGACAAAGGGGAGCGGGCCGTCTCCGGCAGTCGCGTGAATCGCGGCGTTGAGGGCGGCGACCTGCACAGGCTCGGCGACGTTGCGCGCGAAGAGGATCGCGCCGCCGAGCCGGCCCGAGCGCAGCGCTTCGTCGACCGGCGCCGGCAGGTCGTGACCGTCGAAGCCAGCAACCAGGAGTTGTCCGACGTCGGCCTGGAGATCGCGCTTCGAATCCGGCATGGCGCTTCGAGGTAGGGGGCGGCCCTCGGCGGGCCGCACGGTGAACGACTCGCCACGACGGACGCTCGACCGCCACGGCGACTCCTCGGAGCTTGTCAGACGAGATCGCGAGGGTCGAGCACGTCGCGCAGGCCGTCGCCGAGGAAGTTGATGCCGAGCACCGTGACGGCGATCGCCACGCCGGGGGCGATGGCCAGGTGCGGTGTGAGTAGGAAGTACGTCACCCCCTGGTCCAGCAACGCCCCCCAGCTCACGTGGTCCTGCGGCCCCAGTCCGAGGAACGAGAGCGACGCTTCGGCGATGATCGTACCCGCGACGCCGAACGTGGCCTGGACCAGCAGCGGCGCGACCGTGTTGGGGAGCACGTGTCGGAGGAGCACGCGTGACTCCGCGAATCCGAGCGCTCTCGCCGCTTCGACGTACTCGCGTTCCCGCTCGGCGAGCACCTGCCCCCGCACGAGGCGGGCGTACCCCGCCCACCCTGTCAGCGACAACGCGAGGATGACGGCGAGGAGCCCGGGCTCGCCGGCGACGAAGAGGATCAAGATGGCCAACAAGAAGCCCGGGAAGGCCATCGCGATGTCGGTCAGGCGCATCAACAGGTCGTCGAGGCGGCCGCCGACATAGCCTGAGACGCTGCCGAGCGCGACACCGCCGACGACGGAGATCGACACCGACGCCAACCCGACGATCAACGCCACACGGGCGCCGTGCAAGAGCAGGCTCAACACGTCGCGACCGTTCTCGTCGGTGCCGAGCCAATGAACCGGCGAGGGCCCTTGAAGCTGTGCGCGGAGGTCGACCGTCGTGATCGGGTAGGGCGCCAACAGGTTCGCCCCGACCGCCCCGATCGCCACGACACCCAGCACCGCGAGACCGGCCGCGACGTACGGATGGCGGAGCACGCTCGATCGGGTTCCGGCGCCGCGCAGGCTCATCGCGAGCCTCCGTTCAGTCGGATCCGCGGATCGATGACCGTGTAGACGAGGTCGGTCACCAGGTTCGCGGCGACGTAGAAGAACGCGATCACCAGGACCGTGCCCTGGACCAGCGCGTAGTTGCGCATCGCGATCGCGTCGAGGAGCAGGGTGCCGAGTCCTGGCCGCGCGAAGACCTTCTCGACGATGATCGCGCCGGCGAGGAGCGAGCCGAGCTGCATGCCGAGCACGGAGACGACCGGCACGAGCGCGTTCCGAAGGGCGTGTCGGAACACCACCGTCCGCTCGCGCAGGCCCTTGGCGCGCGCGGTCGCGACGTAGTCCTGGGCCAGCACCTCGAGCAAGCTGGCCCGCGTCATGCGGGTTAGCCGGGCCGCCAGCGCCGTGCCGAGCGTGATCGTCGGCAATACCAGGTCGACGAGCCCGACCATGCCGCCTCCGGGGGCCGGTACCCACGACAGCGTGACCGCGAACGCCAGGAGCAACATCGGCCCCAGCCAGAGATTGGGGATCGAGATGCCTAGCAGGGCCGCCAGCAAGGCGAGTACGTCGATCCAGGTTCGACGGTTGACCGCCGCGATCGCTCCGAGCGGTATCGCGATCACGAGCGCGAAGCCGAGGCTCGCGAGGGCGAGCTGGACCGTCGGCCACACGACCCGGCCGATCTCGTCGGCGACGGTCCGGTCGGGGTCGTCGCAAAAGCGGCCGAACGTTCCGTCGGCGACGTCGCCCAGGTAGCCGGTGAGCTGCCGCCACGCCGGCTCGTCGAGCCGCATGCAGTCTCGCAGCGCCGCCTTGTCGACCGCGAGCGCCTGCTCCCCGAGGATCGAGGCGACCGGGTCGCCGGGAACCGCGCGCACCACGGCGAATACGAGGAGCGTTGCCCCGACGAGCACGAGCAGGCTCGACGCTGCACGCTGGACGATGAACGCGAAGCTGCTACTTTTCACCCGTCTCGACCGCACGTCGGATTCTTACCACCTGGTGCCCGCTTGGCCCAAGACGACGAAACCCTGCTCTCGAAACGGGGTCTGCTCGGTCTCGGCGTCAGCCGCGCGGGAGAGGCCGGCGCGGCGGCACTGGAGTTCGCCCTCGAGAACGTCGCCGACCGGTTCACCCCACGCGTGCAACGTCCCCCGGGCGCGCTGTCCGAGTTCGAGTTCCTCTTCGCCTGTACGCGCTGCGGCGAGTGCATCACGGCTTGTCCGCCGGGCGCGCTGCTGAAGCTGGGGGAGCGGGCCGGCGCCGCGGCCGGGACGCCCTTCCTCGAAGTGAACGAGCTCAGGCCCTGCGTGGCCTGCGAAGACGTGCCCTGCATACACGCATGCGACGAAGGCGCCCTGCGTCTGATCGACATCGCCGACGCGGTCATGGGCATGGCGGACATCGATCGGGAGACCTGCCGCCCCTGGATCGGGAACGCGTGCGATCGATGCTACAACGCCTGTCCGTTCCCGGGCGACGCGATCATCTGCGACGAGGAGGGGAGGCCCTATATCGATCCGCGCCACTGCATCGGGTGCGGCATGTGCCGGGCCGCCTGCCCGACACCGAAGCGCAGTATTCGGATCCAACCGCCTGCGCGATTCTGAAGGAGGTTGGCGCGGCCGTCGCTCGGGCCCGCACACGCCTGCTGGCGATCGCCACCGTGATCGACAGTCTCGGTCCGAAGCACTAGGGTCGGCCACACGGAGACTCCACCCGGGGAAGCAGTGGCGACGGGAACTGGGACCGCACTGGCGCGCAACCTGAGCGCGCTCCGACACGGCGACGTGTTGTTCGCTGGCCTGATCGTGTCCGTGGTCGCGCTGCTGATCGTGCCGCTGCCGACCCCGCTGCTCGACGTGTTGCTCACCGCCAACATCGGGTTCGGCGTCGTCCTCCTGCTCTCGTCCATCTACCTGACGAGGCCGCTCTCCTTCAGCACGTTCCCCTCTGTGTTGTTGGTCGCGACGCTCTTCCGCCTCGCGTTGAACGTCTCGTCGACGCGCCTCATCCTCAGCCAGGCAGACGCCGGGCGGGTGATCGACGCATTCGGCCAGTTCGTCGTGCGCGGAAACTACGTGGTCGGCGCGGTGATCTTCCTGATCCTGACCGTCATCCAGTTCCTCGTCATCGCCAAGGGCGCCGAGCGGGTCGCCGAAGTCGCAGCGCGCTTCACGCTCGATGCGATGCCCGGCAAGCAGATGGCGATCGACGCCGACCTGCGCGCCGGCGCGTTCAACCTCGCCGAGGCACGCCGTCGTCGCGCCGAGGTGCAGCGCGAATCGCAGCTCTTCGGGGCGATGGACGGCGCGATGAAGTTCGTGAAGGGCGACGCGATCGCCGGCATCATCATCACCGTCGTCAACGTCATCGGCGGGCTGATCATCGGCATCGCGCAGCGCGGCATGACCGCTATCGATGCCGCCGAGACCTACACCCTGCTCACCATCGGCGACGGGCTCGTCTCGCAGATCCCGGCATTGATCGTCGCCATGGCGGCGGGACTCGTCGTCACGCGCGTTGGCGCCGAGGACGACGGGCTCGATCTCGGGACAGAGATCCTGCACCAGCTCAGTGCCACGCCGAAGGTGTTCGGGATCGCCGCCGGGCTCCTGGTCGCACTGGCCCTCGTGCCCGGTCTGCCCTTCGTGCCCTTCCTCGCGCTGGCCGTCGCATCGGCGCTCGCCGCCCGCGCGACCGCGGCCGCGCGCCGACGCCGTGAGGAAGCGGCCGCCGAGCAGGCGATCGAAGCGCGGCAGGGCGACTCGCCGCTCATATCGGCCGTCACCCCGGTCCTCGTCGAGCTCGGGACCGACCTGTCGACCACCCTGAAGGCGAGAGGCAGCGACGAGACTCTGCGGGAGCAGGTGCGCACCGTGCGTGAGGCGCTCTTTCATCGACTGGGCGTCAAGCTCCCGGCGGTGCGCATCCGTTTCTCCGCACCGGGGCTCGCCCCCGACCGGGTCCGGGTACAGGTGTACGAGGTGCCCGAGATCGAGGCCGCCGTGCCGCTCGGGACCCTGTTGGTCCTGGTACCGCACGAGGAGCTCGAAGCGCGAGGCATTCCGGCCGCCCCCGAGCGGCACCCCGTCACCGGCGGCCCGGTGAGTCGAGTCGACGCGGCCCACGCTGACGCGATCCGGGCGATCGGATGGGCGCCGCTGGACCTGACCGAGCAGGTGATGCTCCTCGTCGGCGCTGCCGCGCACCGCCGGGCGGAGCGATTCGTCGGCCTCGCCGAGGTCCAGGCCGCCCTCGACCAGCTCGAGGGGTCGCACGGCGCGTTGATCGATGCGGTCGTACCGCGCCCCGTCGCCCTGGCCACCCTGTCCGGCGTCTTGAAGCGCCTGGTGGGCGAGGGCGTCTCGATCCGCGATCTCCGGGCCATCCTCGAAGCGCTCGCCGAAGACGCGACCGAGGAACACGACGTGATCGAACTCACTGAGATCGCGCGGGTGGGGCTCGGTCGCGCGCTCACCGTTCGTCTTGCCCCCGATGGCGTGTTGCGCGCCTGGCTCGTCGACCATGCGATCGAGCAGACGGTCCGCGAAGCGATCCGGCGCGACGGCGTCCGTCCCTCCCTCGCACTGCCCCCGCGGATCACCGCGGAGATCCTGGGGGCTTTCCGAGTCATCCTTCCGGCGTCCGGAGCTCCGATCATCGTCGCCAGCCAGGACGTGCGCCGCTACCTGCGACAGCTCGTCCTGCTCGAGGTCCCGGGGGTCGTCGTCGTCGGGCTCGGCGAGTTGGGAGAAGGCGTCCGCCTGGAGTCACTGGGCACCGTCGCGGTCGGCAAGGTCCCGACTTGAACGGCAATTCCGACCCGTGGGGTCAGCGAATCGGGGGTCCGTTTTCCTTGCATCGGCCCCGACCCCGTGGTTTACGAGCCTCGCACTTGCCAATCCTACGCCTCGCCAGACGCGGGGCTCGCTTAGCATCGCCCTCCACCAGGAGAGTTCGAAGATGAAGATGATCAAGGTAGCCCTTGTCTCGTTCGCGCTCACGCTCGTCTCCACGACGGCGTTCGCGCAGGCCCCCTGCGGTCCCGAGGACTGGTCCTGCGGTAGCGGACGCATCGGTCTCGGCACCGACGTCGCCATCGGCGGCGACCCGGGCCTCAGCTTCCGTCTCTTCCCCACGGAGCAGTTCGGCCTCGAACTCACCTTCGGCGGGCACATTCGCTCCGAGCAGACCACGACCTTCACGCAGGTCAACGGCTTCTACCAGAAGCTCAAGACGACCACGACCGGTCGCCGGATCTTCCTCGGCCTCCTCGGTGAGTTCGCGTTCGCCCACAGCGACCGAGCGCGCATGAGCACCTACTTCGGCTTCGGCATCGACAACACGGGCAGGAAGAACACGAGCCCGGCCACGGCGACGACGCCGGAGGTGAGGAGCAACAGCGACACGAACTTCGAGCTCGAATTCGGCCTTCGCGGCGAGGTCTTCTTCTACCGCTTCTTCTCGGTCTTCTGCCGGGTCGGCATCACGATCGATCCGCTCGGCAAGATGGAGCTCGGTCCCGACTCCGACGGCACCGAGACCCTGACCCCCGGCCAGCCCGAGTCCGAGTACGGCGGTGTCGATATCGGCATCTTCGACAACGCAGACCTCCTTGGCACCGCCGGCTTCACCTTCTGGTTCAACTGAGCCGGTAGCGGAATCGAACGACGGAGGCCGCCCCCACCGGGCGGCCTTCTTCGTTTTTGTGCCGCGCGCTCAGTGCCGGGGACGGTAGGCGGGGTCTTCGGCCATGGCCGCCATGGCCTCGTCGACCAACGCCTTCACGTCGTCGCGCTCCGCGATCTCCAGCTCGACCTCGTGGAGCCTGACCTCGAGCCGCGACGGCGGACCCTCGGGCGCCGGGGCAGTCAACTGCGGCCGGGCAGCGCGCATGCGAACGAATACCCGGTCGAGCTGCGCCAGCTGGTTGCGTTGGAGCCTCAGGTAGGCCTCGCGCTGCGAGATCCGGGCCGGGTCGTCGACGACCCGGCGTAGGTTCGCGTCCGTCATGTTCAGCGCCCGCAACGTGGACATGTACTGGTCGACGAGATCGCCGAGGCCGGAGTCGCGGGGAGCGAAGTCCGGCGCCCCGTCGGCAACGAAAAGGTCGAGCACCATCAACTGCTTGCCGCGGTTCCCGGCCTCGAGCACGGGCACGCTCTGCGCCCACACGGGTTCCCGCACGAGCCGGTTGGTGCCGGAGACGAGCACGACGTCGGGGAGCGCAGCCTCGGAGCCGAGCGCCGCGAGCAATGCCTCCGCGCCGGCGATTCCGAGCGAGCCGCCGAGAAGCACAACCAGGTCGGCGCCGTCGGCGCGGAGCCCGCGGATGCGGTCGACGATCGCTGGTGCGGCCGGGGAGATCTCGACGCCCTGCGCCGGCGGCAGCTCCTGCGCTCCGCTCTCCTCGGCGGTCACGCCGACGACCCCGATTCGAAACTCGTCGTCGCCGAGCCAGACCGACGGGATCCCGATCGGACGCCCGTCGAACGTCACGTTCGACGTCAGGATCGCGATCCGAGCGTCGTCCGCGGCCTCGCTCAGGAACGTGCCGCCCAGCGTCAGGTCCTTGTGTCCGACCGCCATCGCGCCGAGTCCGGTGCGGGCGAACGCTGCGAGCACCGCGCGGGCGCCGATCGCCTCGTGCGCGGTCTCGGGGTCGAGCTCGGGCCGCCGTCGCGGCGTCCGGAAGAGCGCGTCCCCGGCGTCCAGGTGGATGCCGATATCGATGTCGTCTTCGGCGAGCCACTCGTCGACGAGGGTCGCCCGCCGGGCGAGTCCACCGAGCGGGTGACGGCGGCAGCCACAATCCTCGAGCTCGCCATGGACGTTGCTGCCGAACGCGATCCGGACCCGGGTCGTGTCGCCTTCGGTCTGCGCGGGCGCGGCGGGCTGCGGAAGCCTGGCCCGTAGCGCCTGCCCGGCGGCATAGCGTCCGCTGTACAACGCGTCGGTCACCCGTGCCGTCGCACTGCGTTCGTCCGCAGCTCCACCATGGGCGTGGCCGTGCGCGCCCGCCGCCACCGGATCCACCTTCTCCTCTTCGATCGTCGGCAGGACCGCCACCGCCGGCCCTTGCGGTGCGTCCGCACCCCCGGTCGCTGTTGGGTCCTGGCCGGGCTCGGGCGCGTCGGCCGGAGCGCCACTGCCTGCCGCGGGCTCGGTCGCCGGACTCGCAGGTTGGGTCGCCGGACTCGCAGGTTGGGTCGCCGGGCTCGCAGGCTCGGGCTCCCCGGGATTGCAGGCGAGCAGCAGCGCGACGAGAACGAACGCGGCGCGCCGCGCGATCACCGGCCGTCCAGGTTGCTGAGTTGGATCTCGATGTCTTGCCGGAGGAGCTCCAGCTCCTGGCGAAGCTGAGCCGCCTGGAACGCGCCTTCCTCGAGGGACCCGCGCAGCTCGTTGAGCTGGGATTCCAGACCGTCGACCCGCACCCCGAGATCGGCGTTCGTCCGCTGCAGGAACGTCTGCGCCTGGTTCAGCGCGACCTCCAGCTCGTCGATCTTCTCCTCGGCCCGCAGCGCGAGCTCCGTCAGGCGCGCCCGCTCCTCGTCGAAGGTCGCCCGGAAGTCGTCTTGCAGCTGTTCGACGGCGGCCACGCGCGTCTCCAGGTCTCGACCTTGAGACGCGAAATAACAGCCCGGCGCGGAGCTGAGGAGCACGAGGGACAACAGCGTGGTGGAGGCGACCGCTTTCATCTTCGTCGAGGGGGCGCGGAGTGGAGCACGCGCGAGCGTACTATCGCCGACGGTGCGGCGATGCAAGTAGGGGGGGCGCCCGGCCTCCTTGAGATCTCATCACCGCCGCCGCCGGGTCCCGGCGCCTGCGTCTCCGCTTCGGGGAGGCAAAAACGCCGACGGCGCGCCCATCGGCGCGCCGCAGCTCCGAAACCGTCGGCTGTCGATCAGCGCCAGACGGTCTCCACGCGGCGGTTCTGACGCCAGGCGCTCTCGCTGTGGCCCGACGACGCCGGACGGCTCTCGCCGTAGGAGATCTTGTTCATCCGCGAACGCGGCACACCGTTGTCCTCGTACCAGTTGCGGATGGAGCGCGCGCGCCGGTCGCCGAGGGCGAGGTTGTACTCGGTCGTACCCCGCTCGTCGCAGTGACCCTCGACGTTGACGTCACCCTCGAAGCGGTTGAAGCACGCGAGGTTCTCGTCGATGCGGTCGCTCTGGTCGGCGCGGAGGGTGGACTCGTCGAAGTCGAAGTAGATCGGGTCGAACGTCCGATCGGCGCACGGCGTGTTGTCCGGAATCGGCTGGCACGAGTTGTTCTCGCACCGGAAGCCCTCGGCGCAGTGCTCGTCGCTGGTGCACTCGACCTGGGTGCACTCGCCGCCGCGGCACACCTCCAGCTCCTCGCACTCGGCGTCGCTCAAGCACTCGGGGCCGCAGCGCCCGTCACGGCAGATCATCGGCGCCGTGCAGTCGCTGTCGTCGCCGCAGCAACCCGGAATGTGCATGCAGGAGTTGCCCGCGCACTGCTCGCAGAACCCGCAGTTGCCGTCGTCGATGCACTCACGGCAGATCCGGTCGACGCAGTACGGCGTGCCGTGCGGCGTGCTCTGCTCGTATTTCGTGCAGTGCTCGTCCTTCTTGCAATCAGGCCACTGACGGCAGCCTCCCAACACCACGCCCAGCGCCAAAATGGCGAGGACGGCGAGGAAGGCCGAGTTCGTCCAGGAAGTACGGGGAGACGATGACATGGAGCGCTCCTGCTCGGTTGAGATGGCGTCCGGTGGTAACGTGACGTCGAGGGGCTGGGAATCCGGCCCACCCACGATGAAGAACACCCGGGGTCTATGCCATTAGCACGGTCTAAGCGTCAAGGATTGTCGCCGCCTCGGATGGATTTGACCAGAGTGATGATCTTCGCCGCGATAACAGGGGGTTACGCGCTCGGATGCGTCTCGGAGCCGTCGTCGCGGGCTCCCGTGGACGCCCCTCGCCTCGATCTCGCGACATTCGACCCGCCGGACGGATCGCTCGTCGCCGAAGCCCACCCCCGCTGGACCATCGAGTTGTCCACCTGGCTCGACGTCCGCCGATCCGCGATCGACCGGGCGTTTCGCTTCGAGTCCGGCCCGCTCACCGTGCCCGGCCAAGCCCGCTACGACCCCCTCGGCCCGCTCATCGTCGTCGAACCCGCCGGCGCGTTGCGCCCCGGTCTGACCTGGACGCTCGAGGTCCGCGACGGCCTGCTGATCTCGGTCTGGGGCGAGTCCGCGACTGAGGTCGAAGCGCCCGTCTACCCGATCCGGGCCGCCGACGATCAAGACGCCGATCCGACCCCCGCCGAACCGCGATGGGGCGCGATCGAATCGATCCTGATCCCCAGATGTCCCTGCCACTTCGATCCGGCCTCGACCCTGCCCGGATTCGACCGGCAGACCCTGCTCGAAGAGCCCGTCCGCGCATACTCCCGGCGGCGATACGTCGTCCCCCACCACCCCGCCGAGTCGTACCTCGTCGAGAAACTGATCCCCGGCTACCCGGATCGCTACCTCACCGAGATGCCGCCGCCGTGGGCAGACCTGCCGCCCCTCACCGATGCCGAGCTGCGCGACATCGTCGACTGGATCGTGGCCGGCGCCCCGGACTGACTGCCAGGCGGGTCACTCCGCGGTGCGTGCCGCGAGCCGGGCATCGATTCGCCCGCTCAGGGCCTCCAGTTCGTAGCCCCCCTGCACCATGACGCCGTCGAAGAAGAGAGTCGGCGTCGACATCATGCCGGCGGCGACCCCCTCGGCGTGATCGCGGTCCAGCTCGGTCCGGAGCGTCGGGTCCTGCAGGTCGGTCAGAAAACGCTCCATGTTCAGGCCGATCGACTCTCCGACCGCCAACATCAGGGGTCGCGGATCCTCGGCCGCCCGCAGCTCTGCCTGGCGGGCGAACAGCGCGTCATGGAACGCCGAGAACTGGCCCTGGCGATGGGCAGCGAGCGCCGCCAGCGCCCCGACGAGTGCGTTCCGATGCTGACCGAGCGGGAACTGCTTGTGATAGATGCGAACCGTGTCCGGGTACGTCTGCTCGACAGTGTGCAACGTCTCCGCGAACTCGCGGCAATGCGGGCACTCGAAGTCCGAGAAGCAGACCAACGTCACCGCCGGGGTCTCGGCGCCGCGCCACGGCACGCCCTCGAGGTCGAACTCGTGAATCCGCCGCGCGTTGGCGATGTGCGACTGCACCGCGTCGGTGATCTCGACCTCGTCCGAACCCTCCTTGATCATCCGCATCATGATCACCGCACCCTGCAGTGCGAGCTCGCAGCTCGTCTCCAGACTGCGCAGGCACGTGTCGAGACTCGCGACCGTGCCTTCGCACGGGCAGAGCTCCGACTCCGCAAGGCGGCTGAACGTCGCTTGCTCGGGCGCGTCGAGCAGGTCGAACATCAACGCTGGATATCGCGACTCCTGGGCGCGAGTCGCCACGCCAGAACCCTCGGTCGGCACTCCGTTCTGCGTTTCGGACGAAGCCCGCTCCGCCGGGACCGGTTCCGCAGCTGCGACTCCTTCCGCCGTGGGCGCACCGGGCCCCGTCGTCTCGGGGAGGGCATCTGCATTCGTGCAGGACAGTGCCAGAGAAAGAAGAAGGCCGATCACGTACTTCGGGGCGCGCATCAGGCAGGGCTGGAGTCGGTGGGCGGCGGCGATGCCGCACAGGGGTGACTGCGAGGGGCACGCTTCTAGCCACGCGCCCGGGGAAGGTCAACGTGAAACCCCGTGGGGCCGGCCTTGATTTCGGATCCGAACTCCAGCACCGTGACGCGCGACCCCGCCTCTCCGAGACGACCAACGTCATGCCACGTTACGCCCCGCTTCTCGCCGCCGCTTTCGCTCTCGCTTTCGCTCTCGTCGCCGCCTGCGGCACCGACGAGAGCGCCCTCGGGATCGCGCCCAGCGTCATCGGTGTGGGCTGCGACGACGCTGGCGAGTGCGGTTTCGCCGGCGCGCAGTGCCTCTCCGAATTCCCCGGGGGGTACTGCACCGTTGGTTGCACCAGCAGCAGCGGGTGCCCTGGAGAGACCGTCTGCGTCCCTTCCCCCGGCGGCAACGTGTGCGCCGCGGTCTGTGCCGACGAGTCGGAGTGCCGCAACGGGTACGACTGCGCGCCCGCGACCGGTGAGGACGGAACCGTTATCGACATCTGCAACGCCGTCGTCACCGGGGTTGATCCCGCCGACGGCGGTGCGGACGCGGGGACCGACGCTGGCGCCGACGCCGACGTCGAATCCGACGCCGACGTCGAATCCGACGCCGATACCGGCGTGGACACCGCACCGCCGGACGAACCCAACTACGGAGCGCCGTGCACCGACGGGGCGGCCTGCACCGCGGCGGAGGACCTCACGGCGCAATGTCTCGTGGAGTCGCGTGGCTTCGTGGGCGGCTACTGCTCGGCCGTGTGCGCCGAAGGCATCGACGACTGCGAGTCCGACGCGCTCTGCGTCGCGACCAGCGTCGGCGGCCTCTGCATGGCCGGATGCGCCGCCGGCGACGAATGCCGGACCGGATACGAGTGCTGCACCCTCGGCGAGAGCGCCGCCTGCGTCCCCGACGGGCTGGTTGCCAATTGCGTCGCGCCAGACGGCGGCGGGGGCGGCGACGACGAGCCCACGGTCGGTGAACCCTGCGCGAGCGACGAAGAGTGCGCCGAGGCCGAGTACTGCCTGCGCCAGGTCCCAGGCGGGTATTGCACCCTGGAGTGTGTCGAAGACGCCGAGTGTGGCGAAGGCAACGCGTGCGCCGACTTCGGATTCGCCCCGCCCCTCTGCGTGCGCGGATGCGAGTCGGCCGACGAATGCGCCGAAGGCCAGGATTGCTGCGATGTCGGCGTCGGCCCGTCGTGTCTGCCCGGCCCGCTCTGCCGCGCCGGCGGATGAGTTCGAACCCGCGCGGCGGCGGGCGCCTCGAGCCGACGCGCCTGCGCGCACGTCGCGAGATCACTGCGAAGCTCCGTCGGCGGAAACACGGGCTCCCGTCGGTCCTGGCCTACCTCGCGCTCGTCGCCGGCTGCGCGCTCGTTCCCGACGAGTCGGTGGCTCCGGTCCGCGGTGCCGGCTCCGCAGCGGCGCTCGATGTCCACGAGGCTTCGATCGGCGTCGCCCGGGCCATCGGCGGCCGCGTGCCGGCCACCTGTCGGGCGCCACTGCCGCGCCGGGGACCGCTCAGCGTCGAAGCGCGCATCGAGGTCGTCCGCAAGGCTCCCGGCGTGCCACCGGAGCGGAGCGTCGAGGAGCACCTCTGGCGCCGCGACCGCGAGGGTGATGTCTCCGCGCGCCGGGTTCTCCAGACGCGCCGGCCCGACGGTCGGCCCGCGGTGAGGACACGCGAAGTCGTTCGGGTCGGCGACCTCGCCTACGTGGCGATCGACGAACGCTTCGCCGACGCCACGCGCATCGACGGGGTTCATCGTCGCGCCGACGCGCTCGCCTTCTCGGCGGTCGACTCCGTGCTCGCGCAAGTGCGTCTCGACGCCGGCCGGCTCGTGGCCGCCACGGGAGACGCCGGCCTCTGCCCGGGGGTCCCCGTTGCCGACCTCCCGCCCCCGTCGGGCGCGCGCTTGGAGGTCCACCGCCGCGGTCGCGCGGGTTACGTGACCTGGCAGGACCCGGCGCGGGGCATGTCCGTCACGATCCGGTTCGACGAGATCCGGCGCGCCGTGGCTCCCGACGTCCAGGCCCCGACCGAGCTGTGGACCGTCGACGCGGACCCGAGCTGGGCCGAGGTCGAGGGATTCGTCGAGGCCGCCGTGGCGGCAGGGTGGATGCAAAGGTCACCGCCCGACGGAAGCGGCGCGTCGGGGGCCCAAGACCCTTGAATTCCCGCCCCCGCGCGACGACGATTCGCCAGCCGCGCGGTCGCGGCGCGCCGAAACGGAGAGCTGATGCGAATCGAGATCGAAGCCTGGGCCGAGGTCACCGACGACACCGACCTCGTGGCCGTCGCTGCTACCAAGCCGTTCGACCGGTCACCGGGCGACCTCGACGTCCCGCTCGATGTTGCACAGCGTCTGGTCGCGGAGGCGGCGCGGGTCGGATTCGACGGCGACGAGGGAAACAACGTGGCCGTCAGCGGTGACCCAGACGGGCCGAAGTGGTTCGCGCTGGTCGGCGTGGGCCCATCGCCGCCCGCGACCGCCTATCGGAAGGTCGGCGCCCGGACGGTGGCGCTCGCCGGACAGCTGCGTGTGAAGTCGGCGGCCATCACGGGCGTCAACAGCCGCGCGCGAGCCCGGTTCGCCGGCGAGGGTGCCTACCTCGCCGGCTACGCGTTCGATCGCTACCGCTCGAAGAAGCCCGAAGACGAGAAGGTGCCCAGCCTCGCGACCGTCGGGATCGTCTGTCGGAGCGATGAGGGACCCGGTGTCGACGAGGCACGCCACGTCGCCGAGGCGATCTGCGTCGGACGCGACCTGGCGAATGAGCATCCCGGCCGGTGTACCCCGGTCTGGCTCGCGAGCCAGGCGCGTGACATCGCCGAGCGCAACGGCCTCGAATGCGAGATCCTCGGCGAAGACGAGCTCACCGCCCGCGGGTTCAACCTGCTCTTGGCGGTCGGACGCGGCAGCGCGCAGGACTCCCAGCTTCTGCACCTCACCTACCGCGCCGACGGGCCGATCCGACGCAAGATCGCCATCGTCGGAAAGGGGGTGACCTACGACTCGGGCGGCTACTCGATCAAGGTGATGCCGCACCAGCTCAACATGCACCTCGACATGGGCGGCGCCGCCGCGGTGCTCGGCGCCGCCGAGGCCGTCGGTCGAACTCGCCCCGAAGGCGTCGAAGTCCATTTCATCGTCCCGGCCGCCGAGAACCTGGTCTCGGGCGACGCGTACAAGGTCAACGAGATCATCACCGGCTACGGCGGCATCTCCGTCGAGGTGCTCAACACCGACGCCGAAGGACGACTCATCCTCGCCGACGCGCTGAGCTACGCCTGCGAGCTCGAGCCCGACATCATCGTCGACCTCGCCACCCTCACCGGGGCCTGCGTCGTCGCCCTCGGAACCGAGACCGCCGGCCTGTTCTCCAACGAAGATGCGCTCGCCGCGTCGATCCTCTCCGCCGCCGACGAGGTCGACGAGCTGATGTGGCGTCTCCCGCTGACCCCGCGGGCCGAGGAGTACCTGAAGAGCGACTTCGCCGACGTTCGCAACATCGGCAGCGTCCGGTGGGGTGGCGCGATCACGGCCGCGCTCTTCCTCAAGCGCTTCGTCGGTGACCACGCCTGGGCACACATCGATCTCGCCGGCCCGGCGATGACCGAGTCCGATTGGGAGTACATCAACAAGGGTGGCACTGGCTTCGGTGTCGCCGTGTTGCATGCGCTGGTGACCCGAGAGGGAAGCGCCTGAGACGGTGTTGACCAGGTCGAAGCGATCCGACGGGCGAGGCGGATGGCCGCGAATTGGTCAACACCCGCTGATACGGACCTGTCCCGAGGCAGACCAGGGCTCGCCGACCAACCTCCCCGTCGGTAGGGACCGGCAGACCTTCCTTCAGCGAGACTCGGTCGCTTCGCCGTTCGGGATTCCCAGCACTCCCGCGAGCAGCTCGGCCGCTCGGGCGTGCTCGCCCGCACTCGCTGCGAACGCCGCGCGGTAGATGTCGACCGTCTGCGTTTCCGTCGGCCGATTCGCAACGAGCCCCTCCGCCAGCTCCTGGAGCGCCTCGGTCGCCTCCGGGGTGCGGCCCCGGCCGAGCTGAACCATCGCGTTCAGCCGGCCCATCTGCGCTGGGAGAGAGTCGGGATCGAGGGACAGGGCCTGGGCGAACGAGTCGTGCGCGCGTGCGTGATTCAGGTTGAGGTATTGAATCTGCGCCTCGCACGTTGCGAGCCGCGCCCGGACGCGATCGACGATCGTCACCGGCAGGGGCGCGGTCACCGGCTCGCCGGCGGTCACGTCGGTCGGCACGGTCTCGGTCGTCGCCTCGGGTCCCGCCGGAGCCGGTGCCGCGTCGGTCGGAGCCTCGACCGGAGCCGGAGCGACGATCGGGTGTCCGCCGAACTCCAGCCATTCCGCGTATCGCTGCCGCTGCGTGTCCCAGGCCGTCAACGCCAGGCTCGGCATGCGTGCCCGTCGGTCGTCCAGGAGCGCGTCGGCCTCCCGAAGCAGCGCGTCGGCGAGCTGGGTTCGCAGCCCGACGATGTCGGGTCTCGCGTATCCTGAGCGGAGCATGCCCTCGAATAGCGACAGCGCGCCACCGCCCGTGTCCGTGAGTATCGGCCCCACATCGAGACGTTCTACGAAGAGTTCGCGGGCCCGCTCCTGCGCGACCGGGGGAACGACCGGCGCCGCCGGATCCTCTCGCTCCGAGTTGGCCGAGTCCCGCTCCCCGTGGACCCGATCGACACGGTTCTGGCGTGGCAGCTCCGCCGGGAGCCGGTCGACCAGCTCGACCAGGTAGATGTCGTAGTAGTAGACCGCAGCGTCGTGATTGCCCCGCCAATACTCGGCTCGGGCCAGGCCCAGGTAGTAGAGCGGGTTCAGCGGCTCCCGTTGGATCGCCTCGGCGATGAACGGGATCGCTCGGTCGAAGTCCTCGTTGCGATAGTGCTCCCGCGCGATCTCCCAGGGGTCCGCTGCGTCCGGAGGGCTCTGTCCCGACGCCGACGCCCCCAGCGGGAGCAGGCAGACGAAGACGAGGACCGATGCGAGACGGCGGGACATCAGAGCTCCGATGGGGCGTCGGCGTCGGCGTCGTCACGTCGGCGGAACCGGTCGTCGAGCGCATCGTCGAGCCCGAAGGGATCGTCGAGGTTGAACCCGACGCCAAGCTGGCCGCCGAGGCGTGCGCGGTCTGCGCCGCCGCCGAGCGGGAAGCCCGCGGACAGCTCGGCGAATCCGAACAGACGCGCCGAGAGGTGATAGCGGCACTCCGCCGAGAGTTCCCACGTCGTATACGTTCGCGACAGCTGCACGTCATCGTCCTCGACCGCCGCGCCGACCCGGTCGAACTGAAGGCGCGCTCCAGTGCGACCCGCGACCGCGAGGCGCTCGTCGATCTGCCATCGGCCGCCGACCGACGGCAGGGTCACAGACAGGGAACGGCCGTGGCGCGCATCGTCCGCGGTGCGCCCGTCGGTCAGCGACAGACTCGGCGAGTTCCGGAGCCCGAGGCGATGGTATCCGATGCCGACGAGCCCGACCTCCGCCCATCGCCAATCGTAGAGGAGGTCGAACGCGACCCCGAGGGTTCCGCTGCTCTCCTGTTCCGTGCACGCCCCGGTCGCCGAGGAATCGCATCCGACGGTCACGCCGTCTCCCGACGCTCCTGCCCAATCGCCCGCGTACAGTGCACCGGCAGCCCCGAGTCGGACGACGAACGGTCGTGCGAGGATCGTCTCGTACTGCCGCCGCGCGATCGTCTCCGCCGACTCGACCAGCGCGACGTCGTAGCTGCGGCTCTCGCCCGCGATCAACTCCAGCACGCGCTCGTCCGAGTCGTGCCCGGGCGCCCGGACACGCACCTGTCGCGTCCCCGGATCGAGGTGCATCGGCTCGCCCACGGGGTATACGTGGTCTCCGTCGACAACGACCTCGGCGCCGGGAGCCGCGCAGGCGATCGTCACGTCGGCGTAGCGGCGCTCGAGCGCGATCGTCTGCTCCCGGAAGTCGCCGGCTCGCACCTCGATGTGGGTGCCGAAGCTGAAATACCCGTCGAGCTCGAGTCGAAGGTAGTAGCTGCCCACCCCCAACGTCGACTCGTAGGGCGTGACGCCGATCAGCGTGTTGTCGAGGAAGATGCGGGCTCCCTGGGGCTCCGAGCCCAGCGAGAGTGTGCCGCTGGCGTCGGTGACGGCGCCGATGGCCGCGAACACGGCCTGTCGGAGGTTCGGCGCGCGGACCTCGTACGTGGTCGTGCGGTCGAGCTCGACGTCCAGGACGGTCAGCTCGATCACCGTCCCTCCCTCGCGCGCGAGCGCGTAGAGAACGCGGTCTGCGCCGAGGGCCCGGACGACCGCCTCGACGGGGGTCGTGCACACGTCGACGCCCTCGAAGCAGCGGGGCAGGGCGAAGCCCGACCGGCCGATGGCGTCTTCGATTCCCTGCACGCCCACGATGTGCACCGTGTCTGGTGCACTGGCCAGGACCTCGGCGAAGACCTGCTCGACGAGCGCGCGGTCGACCTCGGCGGTCTCGTCCACGAGCGGGACCCAGAGGTCCATGGCCCGGGGTTGGGCGACGGCACTGCTGGCGAAGACCAGGGCCGCCCCGATGAGGAGGAAGGTCCGGAGCATGGTCCGGAGGATCATGGCGTCAGCGCCGCCGCCGGCCGCCGCGGCGTCTCTCCTTCTTGTGGATCTTCCCGGTCAGGACGTCTTCCACCGGCACGTCGAAGGTGATCTTCGAGTCGGCGACCTCGCGAAGCGCGGTCACGCACTCCTTGTTCGCCGACTCGACGAGGGGCTCGGCGTCCTTGCGCAATTGCAGCGCGCGCTTGGTCGCCAGGTGGACGAGCGCGAAGCGGTTCTGGGCCTTCTCGAGGCAGTCTTCGACGGTGACGCGTGCCATCGTGGTCTGGGTGCAGGGTGGGCGTGCCGGCGGGGGCCGGCGCGCGAGGGCGGGACTATGGACGCGGGGTCTGCCGATGTCAAGGCGGGATCCCCCGAACGCAAACGATCCCTTTGACACCGATGCGAGCGTGCCTACATACGCCGACCGATTGCCCACAGATGACCGGAACCCCCGGTATCCCTTACCAGAAACCCGCTTCGGAGATTCAGCGAATGGCCAAGCAGATCCTGTTCGACGAGGCTGCGCGCAAGCGCATGCTGCGCGGAGTCAACCTCCTCTCGGAGGCCGTCACGACCACCCTCGGCCCCAAGGGGCGCAACGTCGTCATCGAGAAGAGCTTCGGTGCCCCCACCGTCACCAAGGACGGCGTCACCGTCGCCAAGGAGATCGAGCTCGAAGACAAGTTCGAGAACATGGGCGCCCAGATGATCCGCCAGGCTGCCACGCAGACCTCGGACATCGCCGGCGACGGAACGACCACCGCCACCGTCCTCGCCCGCTCGCTCTTCGCAGAGGGCGTGAAGTACGTCGCCGCCGGCCATGCGCCGATGGCGCTCAAGCGCGGCATCGACCTCGCGGTCGGGTCCATCACCACCGAGCTCGGCAAGCTCGCCCGGCCGATCGAGTCCACCAAGGAAGTGGCCCAGGTCGGCACCATCTCCGCGAACAGCGACCCGACCATCGGCGAGATCATCGCCGGCGCGATGGACAAGGTCGGCAAGGAAGGCGTCATCACCGTCGAAGAGGCCAAGGGGCTCGAGACCGAACTCGAGGTCGTCGAGGGCATGCAGTTCGACCGCGGCTACCTCTCGCCGTACTTCGCCACCGACCAGGAGACGATGGAGTGCGTCCTCGAGGACTGCTTCGTCCTGCTCCACGACAAGAAGGTCTCCAACCTCAAGGACCTCCTCCCCGTGCTCGAGGCTCTCGCCAAGCAGAACGGGCGGCTCCTGCTGATCGCCGAGGACGTCGAGGGTGAGGCCCTCGCCACCCTCGTCGTCAACCGGCTCCGCGGCGTCCTCCAGATCGCCGCCGTCAAGGCGCCCGGCTTCGGTGACCGCCGCAAGGCCATGCTTCAGGACATCGCCGTCCTCACCGGCGGCACCGTCATCAGCGAGGAGGTCGGCCTCAAGCTCGAGAACGTGACCATCAGCGACCTCGGTCGAGCCAAGAAGATCAAGCTGACCAAGGACGCGACCACCATCATCGACGGCGCCGGCTCCGAAGACGCCATCGGCGACCGTGTCACACAGATTCGCCGCCAGATCGAAAACACGAGCAGCGACTACGACCGCGAGAAGCTCCAGGAGCGGCTCGCGAAGCTCGTCGGCGGCGTCGCCGTCATCCGTGTCGGGGCGGCGACCGAGGTCGAGATGAAGGAGAAGAAGGCCCGCGTCGAGGATGCCCTCAACGCGACCCGCGCCGCCGTCGAAGAGGGCATCGTGCCCGGTGGCGGTGTCGCGTTGCTCCGCGCGAGCGCGGTCCTCGAGGACCTCGAGGTCGATGAGGAGCTCCGCTACGGCGTCCAGCTCGTCAAGCAGGCCTGCGAGGTTCCCCTCCGGCTGATCGCCGAGAACGCCGGCGTCGATGGGTCGATCGTCGTCCAGCAGGTCCGCGAGGGCCAGGGCTCCTTCGGCTACAACGCCACCACGGACACCTACGGCGACCTCATCGAGGACGGCGTCCTCGACCCGGCGAAGGTCGGGCGCGTGGCGCTCCTGAACGCCGCGTCGGCCGCCGGAATGCTCCTCACCACCGAGGCCACCGTCGCCGAGCTCCCCCAGAAGGAGCCCGCCATGCCACCCGGCGGCATGGGCGGCATGGGTGGAATGGGCGGAATGGGCGGAATGGGCGGAATGGGCGGAATGGGCGGCATGATGTAGCCCCGCGTCCCGAATAGCCGACTCGACCGCGCGATTCGTCGCGCGGTCGTCGCTTTTTTTGCGGCAGCCGAAACCTCCCGTTCGGCGGCCGTCGATCCGGATCTGACCGTCGACCGCGGCGCCGATGCGGAGGCGTGACGTCGCAGGCTCTCTTCTGCTATAGGTGCTCAACTCTATCGTTCGTCATCAGCATCGGTGAGTGGATGACTGCTTCGCGTGGACTTTGTTGGTCGCGTTCCCGCTGCCCGAACGCGTTCCTGTCGCTGTCGCTCGTGATCGCGTTTTGCGCGATCGCCGTCGGTTGCGGCACCTTCCAGACACGAACCCGATCCTCCCTGGACCAGGTGCCCGTCGGCCAGAGCCCGATCCTGGTCATGGCTTCGCCCGACATCTCCTACGGACACACCTCGGCCGAGTCGTACCTGCGCGCCCACCAGGTGGCCTCCGCGCTCGCCGCGGCCGGCCTCCCCGTCGTGGCTCCCTGGGAGATCGAGTTCGCTCCCGGATCCGCGTGGCCTCACGGCGCCGAGCAGCTCGCCCGACTGATGATGTCCAACGGACTCGACGCCGGCCGCGTCCTCCTCCTCGAGCTCCGTATCGAGCAGCGAGGCGGGATGCGTGCCGTGATGACGCCTGACGATATGGGCGGCGAAGCGCTGTCCTCGTTCACCCCCGAGGTGGAGATCTACCTGCGGGTCCGCGACCTGACGACCCGGGAGCTCTTCGCCGAGGTGTCCGTCGAGTTCGAGGACGACGCCTTTGCCGACGGCGAGGCGCTCCAGGACGAACGACCCCTGATCGGTGACGCGATCGACGTCGTCGCGCTTCGGCTCGCCGAGGAACTCAACGCGAACCTCGATTCGCCGGTCGGCAGCGCGTCCTCCATCGTCGGCGTCTACAACCATCGACGGATCTTCGAGTTCGCTGGAGGCCCCACCGGCCCGCTCGCCGACGAGCTTGCCGCCCTCGATCCGATCGAGGCCCAGGTCGAACGATTCAACTGGTATCGGACGCTCGACCCCGCCGTCGACGCCGCCGCCGCGGCGCGCTTCGACGCGCTGCCCCCCGGGCTCCGCGTGACCGCCGTCTCCGGGCCCGCCGCCGTCGCCGGCCTCCGCGCGGGCGACTACGTGACCGCGATCAACACCCACCCAGCCGTCGGGCCCCAGGCGGTCGAACGGGTGTTTCTCACGACCCCGACCGGGGAGTCGATCCGCCTCGCGATCAACCGCGGCGGACAAGAACTCGAGGTCCGGGTCGTCCCCTGACCGGACGATCGCTCCGCGCCACGTGGAGTTGACAGGTTTCGGGTAGCGCCTACGCTGGTCGCGATGCTCCGGCTCCCCAACAGAACCGCCGTCATGGCGGCACTCGCGCTCTGCGCCTGTCTGCCGGCCGCCGAACGGACGACCGATCGCCCCGACGTGACCACCGTCGAGGTCGGCCAGCTGAATCTCGTGCGTGTCCGCGCCCGCGACCCCCGGACGACGGGAGCCCCCGTGGCCCGCGTCGTCGTCGACGCGCACTTCGCCGCCTTCTCCGGTGTCGACCGCCGACACGTCATGAGCGCGCTCGACCTGTGGATCCCCGACGCGCCGTCCGGTTGCGTCGCGATCGAAGACCTCGAGCGCCCGGCCGTGCGCGAGGTCGATATCGAGCTCGCGTCGGCGGGAACGCTCGGACTCTCCGGTGCGGGCGCTCGCCTGACCGCAGAACCTCGCGCGGTGCCGGCCTTCCTGCCCGAGCTCTCCGGCTACGTCTACGGAGAGCCGGAGTCCGCCGTTCCCTTCGTCCCCCGCGCGAACTATCTCGTCTGGGCCGAGGGAGATCGCGTCGACTCGTTCGCAGTGCCCGTCACTGCTCCGGAGCCCGTGCGCATCGCCGAGGTGTCCGGTCACGACCCCGGCTCGGCGGACGCGATCGACATTGGCACGCGCGCCTCGCTCGACCTGGTGCTCGACACCGAAGCGCGCGAGGTCTTCGTCACGGTGCGCGAGGCCGGAGACCTCGGCGTTCGCGCTATCCAATGTCGGATCGAGGCCGATCAGGGTGTCGAATTCGACGCCGCGTGGATCGACGCGACGTTCTCGCCCGGAGCTCCCGTCGAGGTGGTGGCCCGGACCGTCAGCGTCGCGGCACTCCCCGAGTCGGTCGGGCCCGACGCGCAGATACTCGTCGAGTACTTCGACCGGGTCGTCGTCCGCCGCTGACCGCCGACCACGGGAGCCCTTCGCGAGTCATCGCCGCCGGATCAGCCACCACGTGGCAGCGACGACCAGCAGCGCGATCGCTCCGGCGACGACCGTGAAGTCGGCCTCGACCGTTCCCCGGATCAACGCGTCGAACATCGCGCGTCCTCTCCTTGCGGCCGGGGGATGTCGTCGGATTGTGGAACGCCCAAGAACTTCCCCACAGATTCACGCCGAGGCCAGACTTCGACAGGTGTGACAGATCGGCACCACAACATGTTGTGGCGTACCGGGTGTACTCCGCAAGATGTGGCGGCGCCGAAATGGCGTGCCTGGCGGCGCCTGGCCCGGCGGGCATTTTGTGGGGAAGCTCCCAAAGTCCGAATCGCCGTGCACGAGGGGTAGGAACTTTCGACCGAAAGCACTATGACCCGTGCCGTCAGTCCCCGCAGCCTCGCGCGGCGGACGCCTCCAGTCAATCGACGCCATGAGACTGTCCCAGCTATTCCTCCCCACCCTGAAGGAAACCCCGAAGGAAGCGGAGGTCCTCAGTCACAAGCTGCTCCTGCGCGCCGGCTACGTCCGCAAGCTCGCCGCGGGCATCTACAGCTTCCTGCCGCTCGGGATCCGCTCCGTCCGCAAGGTCGAGCAGATCGTCCGTGAGGAGATGAACCGCTCCGGCGCGCAAGAGGTGCTCCTGCCGTCGGTCCAGCCGGCGTCGATCTGGAAGGAGTCCGGTCGCTGGGATTTCTACGGCACCGAGCTCCTCCGATTCCGCGACCGCAAGGGCGGCGACTTCTGTCTCGGCCCCACCCACGAAGAGGTGATCACCGACCTCGTCCGGGGCGAGATCCGCTCCTACCGCCAGCTCCCGCTCAACCTCTACCAGATCCAGAGCAAGTTCCGGGACGAGCTCCGCCCGCGCGCCGGCCTGATGCGCGGCCGCGAGTTCATCATGAAGGACGCATACAGCTTCGACGTCGACGAGGACGCAGCCCGCGTGTCCTACCAGACGATGTTCGACGCCTACTGCCGGATCTTCGACCGCTGCGGCCTCGAATACCGACCCGTCGAGGCCGACACCGGGAACATCGGCGGCAACCTCTCCCACGAGTTCCAGGTGCTCGCCGAGACCGGCGAGGACTCGATCGTCAGCTGCCCGGGATGCGGGTACACCGCCAACGTCGAAAAGGCCGAGATCCACCTCGACGCCAGCGAACCCACCGAGGCTGTCGCTCCGCTGACGCGCGTCGACACCCCGAACACGCACACCGTCGACCAGGTCGCAGCCTTCCTCGACGTCGCGACCGACACCATCGTCAAGACCATCCTCTTCATCGCCGACGATCAGCCGGTGGCCGTGCTCATTCGCGGCGACCTCGACGTCAACGAGATCCAGGTGCGCGCCGCGGTCGGCGCCGAGACCCTGCACCTCGCCCGAGACCAGCAGGTCGTCGAGATCACGAACGCGCCCGTCGGCTTCGCCGGCCCGGTCGGGCTCGAGTGCCCGATCTTCGCCGACCGCAGCGTCGTGGCCGTGGCCGACGGGGTCATCGGCGCCAACGCCGGCGACCAGCACTACACCGGCTTCAACCTCGCGCGCGACGCCGCCGCCGCCACCGTCGTCGACGTCCGACTCGCTCGGTCCGGAGACACGTGCGGCCGTTGTGGTGAAGCCGAGTTCGAGTTCTTCCGCGGCATCGAGGTCGGCCAGGTATTCTACCTCGGCACCAAGTACTCCGAGTCGATGGGCGCGACCTTCCTCGGCGAGGAGGGCCAGGAGCGCCCGATGGTCATGGGATGCTACGGCATCGGCATCACCCGCATCCTCTCTGCCGCCATCGAGCAGAATCACGACGACTGGGGCATCGTCTGGCCAATGTCCCTCGCCCCCTTCCAGGTCATCGTCGTCCCGCTCCAGATGAAGGACGACGGCGTCGTCGCCGAGGCCGAGCGCATCTACGGCGAGCTCGCCGCGGCGGGCATCGAAGTCGTGATCGACGACCGGGACACCCGCCCGGGCGTCAAGTTCAAGGACGCGGACCTGGTCGGAATCCCGCTCCGCATCACCATCGGATCCAGGACCCTCGCCGAGGGCAAGGTCGAGATGCGGCGACGCGGCACGAAAGACGACACGCTCCTCCCCTGCGACGAGGCCGTCGGGTCGATCGTCGCGCGAATTCGCGAGGAGATCGCCGGAAACGAGCCATGACACAGACGATCGGTGCAGACCGGGTCATTGTCGCCCTCGACTGCAAGACCTCCGAGGAGAACCTCGCGTTGATCACGACGCTCGGCGCACGAGCGCGGTGGTACAAGGTGGGCATGCGTCAGTACTACGCGGGCGGTGACGCGGTGATGGCGGCGATCCGCGACGCCGGAGCCAAGGTCTTCCTCGACCTGAAGCTCCACGACATCCCGGCGACGGTCGAGGGCGCCGCCCGCTCGCTGCGCCGATGGGCGCCGGAGCTCGCGACCGTCCACGCCTCCGGCGGACCCGCGATGATCGCCGCGGCGGTCGAAGGGTTCGGCGACGCCACCGACGTGCTCGCCGTCACGGTCCTCACCTCCCTCGGCATCGACGACATGTCGGCGCTCTGGGGCACCGACGCCATGCGGCAGGAGGCGATGTCGTCGACCGTCGTGCGGCTCGGCGGTGTGGCGATCGGAGCGGGTGCGGCCGGGCTGGTGTGCGCGCCCTTCGAGGCGCAACACCTGCGGCTGAAGTTCGGGAGCGACGCGCTCCTGGTGACGCCGGGAATCCGGCCCTCCGGCGTATCGACCGATGACCAGAAGCGGGTCGCCACGCCGGCCGACGCCGTTCGAGCCGGAGCCTCCTACCTCGTCGTGGGGCGTCCCATCCACGCGGCCGCCGATCCGGGAGCTGCGTTCGAGGCGATCCGCGACACGCCGCTCGGGTGATCCGATGGGTTGGGCCTATGGCATCCATGCAGTCGAGGGCCTGCTGAAAGGCTCGCCGGAACGGATCCAGGAGATCTGGCTGGTGAAGAGCCGACGGCCGGGGCCGGCGCGCCAACGCCTCCGCACGCTCGCCGAGGAGAGCGGCGTGCGATTTCGCATGGTCGGGGACGCTCAGCTTCGGCGCGCGGTCGGCGAGGTCACGCACCAGGGGGTCGGCGCGCGGGTGTCCGACTTCGCCTACGCCGACGCCACGACGCTGCTCGACGCCGCGGGTCCTGCGCTGGTCGTCGTGCTCGACGAGGTCCAGGACCCGCACAACCTCGGTGCGGTGATCCGCAGCGCCCTCGGCCTCGGTGCAAGCGGGATCATCCTGCCGAAGCACCGGTCCGTCGGGGTGACGCCGGCGGTGAGCAAGGTCGCGGTGGGGGCGGAGACGTCGCTGCCGGTGGCGCAGGTGACCAACCTGGCGCGGTTCCTCGAACACGCCCGTGAAGCGGGCTTCTGGGTCTACGGGGCGACCGCGTCTGGGAGCGAGGCGTTGGGGCAGGTCGAGTTCGCCGAACGGACGGTGCTGGTCTTGGGGTCGGAACGCCGCGGTATCCGCCCGAACGTCGCTTCTCGATGTGACGTCGAGGTGGCGATTCCGCTGGGGGAAATCGAGAGTCTGAACGTGTCGGTGGCAGCCGGGATTCTGATGTGGGAATGGGCGCGTCAGCGGCGATCGGAAACGGCTTGACAGCGCATGGCGAATGAATAAGGTCCGCAATTCCGAACGCACCCGAGCGTTCACGAGCGCCGCCGCTGGCGGGACGCCACGCTGGCGTAGCTCAATTGGTAGAGCAGCTGATTTGTAATCAGCAGGTTGCGGGTTCGAGTCCCATCGCCAGCTCTACGAGACATAGCCGTCGCCGCCGCGACGGAGTCCCCGCTGGAGGGTTGCCCGAGTGGTTAAAGGGAGCAGACTGTAAATCTGCCGGCGATGCCTACGGTGGTTCGAATCCACCACCCTCCACTGAAATCGAGGACGAAGACCCCGCACCATTCGCGGGAGTAGCTCAGTTGGTAGAGCGTCAGCCTTCCAAGCTGAATGTCGCGGGTTCGAGTCCCGTCTCCCGCTCTCTCTGTGATATTCCGCTCACGTAGCTCAGGGGTAGAGCACTTCCTTGGTAAGGAAGAGGCCATGGGTTCAAATCCCATCGTGAGCTCTCGCTGATTGGCCGATCTCGGCCCAGCACGACTGGCCCGAGGCCGCACCATTCCGTTCCAAAGCGTCTTTCCTCAACAACCGCTCCGGCACCCGCCGGGACGCTCTCGGAGAAGCGAAAATGGCGAAGGAGAAATTCGAGCGTACCAAGCCCCACGTCAACATCGGGACGATCGGCCACGTCGACCACGGCACGACCACCCTCACGGCAGCCATCACCAAGTGCCTCGCAGAGGCCGGAAGCGGCAAGACGGAGGTCACCACCTTCGATCAGATCGCCAAGGCACCGGAGGAGAAGGCGCGGGGCATCACGATCAACACCGCGCACGTGGAGTACGAGACCGAGGCGAGGCACTACGCCCACG
>CAZFPM010000021.1:42157-42620 GCA_964520965.1 uncultured Myxococcales bacterium | reverse complement strand
CCGCGACCGTTGACGGCGTGTTCGGCTACCTCGGCGTCGACGACGGTGAGGGCGGCCTCGCAGACGATGTCGACGACTTCCTCGTGTCGCTGACCGCAGGCCAGACGCTCGGCGCGGAGATGTTCTCGAGCCGCGTCGGCGGCGGCCTGGACCCCTACCTCTGGGTCTTCGACACCGAGGGGACGGTCGTCGCGTCGAACGACGACTCGGGAAGCCTCGACTCGATGCTCACCTTCACGCCGGAGGCCGACGGCGACTTCGTCGTCCGCGTCGCCGATTGTTGCGAAAGCGAGCCCTCGTGGGGTGGCGGACGCGGTTGGTACGTGCTCGCGGTCGCCGTCGACGGCGTCCCGCACGTGCCCGATTCATCGAGCTGCACCGACCTCGAGTCCGGCGAGGACGTGACCCTTCCCGGTCCCGCCGCGCTCGATACCCTGCCGGTCCTCGTGCCGCTCGCAGACCG
>CAZFPM010000021.1:14887-42147 GCA_964520965.1 uncultured Myxococcales bacterium | reverse complement strand
AGGCGTGCCGCACCAACTGCGCCACGTTCCCGACCTTCGACGAGCTCTGGATCGAGGCATACTGCCGCGACGGCGCTCCGCCGGCCGGCGAGTGCGGCGATGGCGTCCTCGACGACGGCGAGGAGTGCGACGACGGCAACACCGAGCCCGACGACGGCTGCTCGGCCATCTGCACCAGCGAGCTGACCGGGATCGCCGCGTTCAACCCCAGGATCGGCTTCAGCGAGGCGCTCGGCAATGGGTTCATCGGCGGCGTCGGGTTCCGCGCCGGCTCTGTCCCGGTCGTCGTGCACGTGACCGACATCGAGTCGCACCCGGCGTCCGACTACACGGACTTCGACCCGCTCGTGGACGCCCACGACGCGGAGGAGACGTTCGCGGCCATGGATCACATCGGCGGGCGTTTGATCGGCATCGCGTCGAGCACCAGCGCTCTGACGGATACCGAGGGCGACCTCCGGTACGTCAACCAGATGGTGCGGCGGACCGATGCACGGGTTCCGCTCTGCGCGTTCGATTCGAGCGACGCGCGTATCGACGGCGTGTGCGCAGAGGAGACGTGCTGCACGGGCATGAACGGAGCCGGCGAGGCGCCGGACGAAGACGGCAAGTGTGCGCTGGTCTTCCGCATCAACGGAAGCGGCGAGGGGCTGTCTCGCGCGATCGTCGACGGTATCCAGGCGCTGGCGAACTTCCGCGGTGAGCCGATCACCGCACAGATCGTCGCACCGCCCGGGATCCCCGAGCGTGCCGAGTGCCTCATCTCGAGCATCGAGGTCCACGACGTCATCAGGCCCGGCGAGTGCCTGCCCGAGCTGGAGCTCGCCGACTTGGACGAGGACGACCTCCCGGAGACGGTTCTCAACGCCACGCCGAGCACGCGGGCGACGTTCACGTTCACCGCGGTCAACGTGGACACCCGCGACTGGGACGACGACGGCGACATCGAGGAGCCCTGCCTCGACCCCGGCGCCTACGCCCTCTCCTTCCAGCTGCTCGACGGCGCCGGAGAGGTCATCTTCGCCCAGCGCATCTCGCTGGTGATCCCCGATCTCTGATCCGGCCTGACGGGTCTGCCCCGTGACGCAAATCGCCGGCCCGACCGCTCGGGCCGGCGATTCTCGTTTTGCATTTGGCCGCGGCAGACCCCAAGAGTGATCCCTCATAACCGCACCTGACGACCCGGCAACCGATGCTCGCTCGAGACTTCGCCACACAACCCCACGATCGCGTCATCAACCAACCGACCGAGCTCGCCGACTACGACATGTGGGCAGGCGACACGCCCGCCCGAGAGGCACTTCAGCGCGAAGGCGGCGCCTGGGCGGCGGCTGAAATCGCGGAATACGGCGTCGAAGTCGGCGCCGCCGAGTTCCTGGAGCTCGGTCGGCTGGCCAACGAACACGACCCCGTGCTCGTGACACGTGATCGCTTCGGGCACCGGACCGACAGGGTCGACTTTCACCCGGCGTGGCACACCCTGATGGGCGACGCGATCTCGCGGGGGCTCCACACTTCGGTGTGGGCGGAACCGCGTTCGGGCGCCCACGTGGCGCGCGCCGCGTTCATGCATCTGCGGCACCAGGTCGAGCAGGGGTCCAGCTGCCCGCTCACCATGACCTTCGCCGTGGTGCCGTCGCTGCAACTCCAGCCTGACATCGCCGACGCCTGGCTTCCCCGGGTGTACTCCCGCGAGTACGACCCCCGCCTTCTGCCGGCCGCCGAGAAGAAAGGGGTGCTCTTCGGAATGGCCATGACGGAGCGCCAGGGCGGCTCCGATGTCCGCTCGAACTCCACGAAGGCCGAGCCCGTCGGCGCCGGCGGACCCGGTGGTGAGCACCGCCTCCACGGCCACAAGTGGTTCTGCTCCGCGCCGATGTGCGACGCGTTCCTGGTGCTCGCACAGGCACCGGGTGGGCTGTCGTGCTTTCTCCTCCCCCGGTTCACGCCCGACGGCGAGCGCAACGCCGGATTCAGGGTCGACCGGCTGAAAGCCAAGGTCGGCAACCGCTCGAACGCCTCGAGCGAAGTCGTCTTCGACGGCGCCTGGGCGCAGATGGTCGGCGAGGAAGGGCGCGGTGTGCGGACGATCATCGAGATGGTCCGGCACACGCGCCTGGATTGCACCATTGGCGGCGCGTCCTTGATCCGCCGGTGCGTAGCTGAGGCACTGCACCACACCCGCGGACGGTTTGCGTTCGGACGCCTGCTGGTCGACCAGCCCCTGATGAAGAACGTGCTCGCCGACCTCTGCCTCGAGTCCGAGGCCGCGACCGCCCTCGCCTTCCGACTGGCCCGCAGCTTCGACGAAGCGACCGATGCCGCGGCCGCAGCGTTGGCGCGCATTGCCACGCCGGTCGCGAAGTACTGGGTAACGAAACGCGAAACCGTGGTGGCACGCGAGGCGCTCGAGTGCCATGGCGGGAGTGGTTTCGTCGAAGAAGCGCCCATCGCACGGCTCTTCCGGGAATCACCCCTGAACTCGGTCTGGGAGGGCGCCGGCAACGTCCAGTGTCTCGACGCGCTGCGCGCAATGCAGCGCGACCCCGAGGTATTGCCCGCGCTAATGACCGAGCTGCGCGAAGCGCGCGGAGGAAACACGCACTTCGACGCAGCATTGGGTCGAATCGAGGAAGCGTTCGGAGGCGGGCGTGACCTCGAGTACCAGGCGCGACGCCTCGTGGAGCAACTCGGCGTCGCACTTCAGGCGGGCCTGCTCGTCCGGTTCGCTCCGCCTGCGGTATCCGACGCGTTCTGCGCCGCACGCCTCGGAGGCGACTGGGGCAACGCTCTCGGCACCCTGGGATCGAGGGTAGACCTCGACGCGATCATCGCCCGGTCATTGCCCGCCGAACCCCAGGGGTAGCGTTTCGTCCGCGGGCGCCGGCACCCTGATCAGGTCCGCCAGCGGTCGTGCCAACCGTCCGGGATCTCGAAGCCGACCACCTGGAGCACCTCCACCGCGGCCTCGTAACGGCCGAATGGCGGCATGATGTAAGCCCCGCGAACACGGCCCTGCACGGCCTGCAACATCTCCTGGGCGATTCGGACCCCCTCTGCCCGCGCTTCGGGCCCCCGACCAATGCGGGCCATCCGATCGCGGATCCGCGACGGAATCTGCATACCGGGGACCTCGTTGTGCAGGAACTCGGCGTTGCGTTGACTGGCCAACGGCATGAGCCCCACGAGCACCGGAATCTGGAAGCCGGCGATGTCGCCGAGGAATCGTTCCAGGACGTCGGGATCATAGACGGGCTGGGTCATGATGAACTCAGCCCCACTGTCGATCTTCTCCTCCAATCGTCGCATCTCGCGATCGTAATCCAACGCCGCTGGCTCCGCGCCACAGGCGATCACGAATGCCGTCTGGCCCCCGAGCTCCCGACGGGCCAGGTTCAAACCCCGGTTGAATCCGGCGACCATCTTGATCGCCCCGATGGAGTCCAGATCGAAGACGGCGGTCGCCTGCGGATAGTCACCCATCTTGGGCGGATCCCCGGTGATGATCACGAGGTTCCGGAGGTCGAGCGCGTCGTACGCGAGAATGTCGCTCTGCAGCCCGAGCAGGTTCCGGTCGCGCATGCACACGTGCACGATGCTGTCGGCGCCGGTCTCTTCGCGGATCTTCAGCGCGAGGCTCCAGTTCGCCATTCGCACGGTCGCGCGCGGACCGTCGGCGATGTTCACGACATCGACGCCAGCCGCCATCAGCATCCGCGCGCCCTCGATCGCCTTGGCCGGGTCGAGCCCGGTAGGGGGGTTGACCTCGACGGAGACGACGAAACCGTCGTCGCTCGCGATACGGGATGCGAAGGGGGTCCGTTCGGCGAAGGGAACGGGTTCGATCTCGGCGGCCGGCTCTCGCGGGGGCGCCTTGGACGACTCGACTTCGATGCGAGCGGTGCCGCTCGACATCATCTTCGCGGCGTCGGCCATGCTTCGAATGTGGGCAGGCGACGTTCCGCAGCATCCCCCCACCATGGTCACGCCCAACTTGAAGTACCTGCGCGCGAACACGCCGAAGTACTCGGGCGTAGCCATGTAGATCATCCGACCGTCGATCGGCTTCGGGTAGCCTGCGTTCGGGAGAATGGCGACCGGGAGAGGCCGCTGAACCAGCTCCTCGGCGATCGCGTAGAGTTCCATCGGGCCCTCGGCGCAGTTCGCGCCTACGACATCTGCGCCCAGCGACTCCGCCGCACGCGCCACCTCGCCGGGTCCGGCGCCGTCCGACGTGACGCCCGCACCCGTGAACGCAGCCATCGCGATGACCACGACGTCGCTCTGCGAGCGCACCGCCTCCAGCGCGGCCTCCAGCTCGGCGAGGTAGCTGAACGTCTCCAACGCGATCGCGTCGACCCCGGCGTCGATCAAGACAGCCGCCTGCTCGGCGAAGACCGGGACCAGCTCGGCGCGCGTGCGCTTCGAGAGGCTGGGCCATTTCCGTCCCGTCGGACCAATCGCCCCCACGACATAGACGTCGTCACCCGCCACTCTGCGGGCGATCTCGACCGCCGAGCGGTTGATCGCATCGTGGTTCTCGGCGAGCCCGACCTTCCGCAGCTTCTCTCGATTGGCCGCGAACGTGTTCGTCTCGATGACCTCGGCACCCGCCTCGACGTACTCGCCATGGACCCGTTCGATGAGCTGCGGGTCGCTCAGATTTGCGCCCTCGAACGGCTTGTTGATGAAGTGACCGCGTTGATACAACTCCGTCCCCATCGCCCCGTCGAGGACGAGAGCGCCGCGGGAAAGTCGATCGCGAAACGGGGTAGAAGGCATGGCGTGTCGCACGAGAGCAGGCAGCGGACAGATCGGCCGGAGAGTCGGGAATCTGCCACGAGCCGGAGGTCGGGTGTCGAGTTCCAATAGACGAAACCCGGCCGACGGTCGAGTACCCGGGCCAGACTCGATTCCCGGTTGTCGACCGTTCCGCGTGGAGTCACCCTCGACGCGTCGGCACGCGATCGCGCGCCGATGGCTGTCAGCGCCCCTCCGGCGCCTCCCGGCGCCACGCCTCCGCCAGACCGACGCGGAACGAAGGGAACGCCGGGCTCCACCCGAGCGCCCGCAGCCGCGTCGTGTCGCACCGGCGATTCCCGCGCCAGAACGGCCGCGATGCCGGAGGTAGCGCGTCGAAAGGGACGCTGTCCGGGACCGGAATTCGGGCATCCGCGCATACGAATTCGATCAGTTCGCGCGCACGGAACGGGCTCCCGTCCGACGCGAGGTAGACGCCGCGTGCATCCGGGCTGTCGAGCAATGTCACGGCCGCCGAGCCGATGTCGTCGACGAAGATTCGGTTCGCCCACCGCTGCCCGCGGTCAGGATACCGATAGGTCCCGGCGACGATCCGGGGCCGGCTGGTGCGGCCCGGCCCATAGATGCCGGGCAGGCGCAACACGCACCACTCGACCCCGGCCTCGTCGCAGGACCTGGCGAAGACACGCTCGGCTTCGACACGGCGCCGCCCCATGTCGGTGGTCGGAGCCACCGGGGTCTCGGCCGAGACCCAGCCCCCGTCTCCGTCGCCATAGACGCTGGTGGACGAGAGATACACGGCCCGTCGGCACCCGTGCGACACCGACCAGCGAACGGCCCCGGCAACCTGCGCCGCGCCTTCCGCGGTTCCCATCGTCAGGACAGCGTCACACGCCGCTACGCCGATGACGTCCGGGCGGTGGGCCTCGCCGAAGTCGACGACGACCATGCGATAGCCAGCCGACTCGAGCTCCACCGCCCGCTCTACGGATCGCGTCGTGCCCCACACCACGCGCCTCGCGCTCTGGAGTGCGTCGGCAATCGCTCGGCCCGAGTACCCGAGCCCGGCGACGATCACGGGGCACACCGCGGTCACGTGTGCAACCTGCATGGGGCCCCCAGGTGCCTTCCACTGTCTCGTCTTGTCTGCATCGACCTGGTGTTTGGTGCGCGACGGCTTGACCCCGTATATACGCCGTGAAACAAGAGGTTGCATCTTCCGCTCGACCCCCCGAGGCGACATGACCGAGGACGACGACTACACGGGCGCCGACGAGATCGCGGGCGCGGACGAAGTGGCCGCCGAGCTTGGGTACGCCGAGCTCGACTGGGCCACGTTGGATCAGGCGAACGTCTCGCGTCACGACGAGATCATCGAGATGGATCTGGAGGCGCTCGACGACCTCGACCTCGACGCCCTCGACGATCTCTCTCGTTGGGCCGCCGCGCAAGCGTATGCCGACTACGACATCGACGAGCGATTCCAGGCCATCTGCCTGATGATCGTGCGGAGTGAGAAGCAACACGCAGCGATCGAGTACGGGGAGATCTGCCTGGAGTTGGCGAACGACTACATGCTCGACGCGGCGTGGGACGACGCGGTGTTCCTCCTGCCTGATCTCGAGCGCCACGTGCCGGACGACCCGACGATCCGCGCGCGGTTCGGCGCCATGATCAACCTGCTGCGCGGCAACATCGACGACGGGCTGGCCGTGTTCCAGGAATTGGTCGACGAGTTCGCGGACGACGCCGAGACCCTCGTGACGATCGCCGAGGACCTGCTCGGGTGCGAGCAGCCGGCCGCTGCCCGTTCGGTGCTGGACAAGGCGGAGGAGCTCGCTCGCTCGGACAACGACGCGGAGCTGATCACCGCTATCGAAGAGGCCCGCGAGTTCGCAGACGAACTCGAGCAAGCGGGCTGATCGTACAGACCGAAGGCTCGGTTCAGGGGTTGATACCGAGAAGCACTGCGATCTCCCGGTACCGGGTCTCGCGGTCGAGCGCAGCCCACGCCGGAACCTGTTCCGCGATGGTCATCGCCAACACCCGGATTCGCTCGGTCGCCTGCTGCAGTTCCGAATCGTCGGCGTGTTCGACGACGATCTCGATATCGTCGGCCTCGACCTCGATGTCGCCCTCCTCCGGCAGCGTGGCGACCGCCTCGACACCGACGGGGCCGGTCGCGTCGCCCAGATCGCCGGAGAGAGCGCTCTGGAGCGCCAACCCGAGGGCCTCGAGGTCGAAGGGGCGCACGAGTCGTTGGCGGATTCGAGCGTGTCCCTGCTCCGCGAGACGGCGAGCCGACACGCCCGTGAGAAGGACGATCGGGCCCTCCTCTTCGTCGATCCACCGCGCGACCTCGTCCGCCCACTCCTCGTCGATCGAATCGACCGCCACGACGGCGACATCCGGGATCCCCTCACCATCCCAGACATCGAGTCCCAGGGTCGCGACCATCGCCGAGACCCGAACCGCGAGCCGCGGCTGTGGCTCGACGACGGCGACGGTGGTCGACTCCGTCATTGGCTGAGCCGCATCGACCTGAGGACGCGCACTGCCTGCCGCAGTTCCTTCATCTGGGGCTGCGTATTCCCGCTGCTCTCCTCGAGGAAGGTGTTCAACCGGTCGGCGGCGTCCGCCGGGAGCGCGTCGACGAAGTGCAGACCTTCGACGATGTTGAAGCGGGCCTGCAGGCTGTCGTGCTCGAGCCGCGACAAGAGCGCTTCGGCAGCCGCCGGCTGGCCGCCGAGTCGACCGGCGATCTGCCACACGGCAGCGACCTGAGCGTTCTGGAGCATCCCGGACTGCACCATATTTCGCGCTTGCTCGTCCTCGATGCCGGTGAGCGTCGCCTGGATCGCTTCGCCCTGAAGCGCCCGCGTGGGGTCGTCGAGCACGCCAGCGTAGCACGCGACCTCGTCCTGGCAGAGCTCGGCGATCGAGAAGTAGCTCTGGTGCATCGCGAATTCGATCGGACGCGACTGCGCCTGCATGAGGGCGACAAAACGTTCCATCTCCCCGGGCCGGGCACCCCGCCCGACGAAGTGCAATGAGTTCTTTCGGAACTCGATGTTGAAGTACTCACCGCGTGCAGTCACCAGCGTCCCCGTGGTCGCGCGACTCCAGAGCAACTCGCGATCCGCATCGGTGCCGACCTTCGCCAGGGCTTCGTGCACCGCCGTACGCAGCCCGAACTCCGCACCGGCCGAGAGCTGGAACCACTGCCGGAAGTTCGCCAGGACGCTCCCCTCGCCTTCGGACGTTTCCAATCCTCGGATCGTCGCCATCGCATCGTCGGTGCCGGCGTAGGCGAGCCCCTGCATCGCAAAGGTGAAGAGCTGACCGTGCTGGTCGTACCACGCCGTCGCCTCCTCCGGGCTCATCTGGGTCAGCTGTGTGACGGGCAGCTCCTGGGGAGTCCGGAACCACTCCAGCAGGACACCGTTCGCGGCCGGGGTGGTCATGTGGGAGAGGACCGCGCCGGCCCGCAGCGAGGCAACGACCTCCTGGAAATCGATGTTCCGAAGCTGGGTGTTCACGGCGACGTTCCCACCGTTGAACATCTCGCGCAGCATGGGCACCGCGGCGTCGCCGTGGTGCAGGAGCGCGATCTCACAGTCGTGGAATGCGTCCTGGAACGGCTGCGGGACCACATTGACGAGACTGAACGCGAGCGCCCCGAGAACCTCGCTGGACGGGTTGTCGATCGAGCCGAGCAGCCGGCACCCCTGCCGCACCGTGCCGATCCCGCCGATGCGCGGCGCTGGTTGCATGAGTACCCCGGCCACCACATCGGCGGATTGGGGCGTCGGGATGGCGTTCAGCGCCTCGAGGAATGCGGGGTACGCGTCGTGCTGGGTCACGGTCGCGAGTCGCTGAGCGACCGCGGTCGAGGCGTCCGTTGCTCCGATCGCCGCCAGCCCACGGGCAGCGAGCCCGGCGAGATTGTCATCCGTGCGGTTGAGCGCCGACAGGAAGACATCCTTCGCCCGAGCGTCGCCAGCCGAGACCAACGCCTGGAGCGAGTTCTCTTGACGAACACCGCTGTTGTAGACCTCGACCAGTGTCGGCACCATGGCCGCCTGCGCCTCCGGAGAGAGCCGGGTGAACTCGGCGAAGGCCCGCTGATCGCCGAGCTCCAGGCGGTACTGGACGTACTCCGGGCTCGTCCAGTCTTCCTCCGGAGTGCAGCCGGTCGCCGCAAGTACGAAAAGCGCAAGGACGAGCGTCGTCAGGCGTTGCACGGACATCGAGCACCTCGGGTGAGGTTTGGGTTGGCCATTGGGTGGTAGCTAGAACGCGAGCCCGCCGCCTGTCAACGCGCGTATGCGCCCGCCCGCGCCCCTACGTGCGCGACGCGTGTTGCGCGCTACCGGGAACTCCTTGCCCCCACGCGGTGTTCGGAATACAGGTTCGGCCGCACACCGTATCCACCTGCGCCATGAACGCCGCCTTGAACCGAACTTTCTTCGCCCTCCTCTTCCTCGCTCTCTTCCTCACCGGCTGCAACCGCCGAGCCGCCACCGACACGGCGCCAGAGGCCGTGGCCGCGACTGCCGAAGGGTCCGCCGAGGCGGCGCTGGTCGAGGAGCCCGTCGATTGCGCCGCGCGGCACCCGGATGCCGTCGCTCTGGTCGACTGCGGTCCCGTGATGTCCAGCGAGGAGCTCGCATCGCAGCTCGCCGACATGGTCGAGCGCTACGAACGCCTCCCCGAGCGCGAGCCCACCAGCGCCGCGTGGCGAGACGAACGGAGGCGCCGCCTGATCCGCAACGCCGTACAAGAGGCGCTGATCGCCCTGCACGTCGAGGGGCGTGGGCTTCAGATCTCCGACGAAGAAGTGTCGGCCCACCTCCGGGAGGATCTCGAGCACGTATTCGAGGACGAGCGTCTCTTCGAACGCTTCCTGCTCAGCCACGAGAAGACCCGCGAGGAGTACTACGACGAGATCCGGCAGGAGATGGCCGTCGATCGGGTCCTTGCCGAGCGTGGGCAACTCGAGCCCACCGAGGAAGAGGTGCAGACCTTCTACGACGAGAACCGGGAGCGGTGGCGCGAGGATGAGCGCGTCCATGCGCGCGTGATCACCATCCGGCTCCGACAAAACGCCACTGACGAACAGGTCGACGCCGCCCGGGCACGCATCGCGGCGTTGCGCGCGCGCGTAACCGGCAGCGAGGACTTCGCCGAGGTTGCGCGCGCCGACAGCGAGAGCGCAGACCGCGTCCGCGGCGGTGACCGCGGATGGATCGTACGCGGCCGACGCCAACAACTCATCGATGACGGTGTGGAGCCGGTGCTGTTCTCTGACCCCGTCGGGTCGATCACCGAGCCTCTGCGGACCCAGCTGGGCTTCCAGATCTATCAGATCCTCGACCGAAGGCCCGCCGGCTTCCGCGATCTCGACGAGGTCCAAGAGATCCTCTACGAGCCGCTGCGGCGCCGGAACCGGGACCGTCTGGCCCGCGAGCTGGAGAACGAACTCGTCCAGGCCGCCGACATCGTCTACCTCGAAGAGCGGTGGGGACTCGAGGATGCGCCGGAGCCGGCCGAGGGCTCGGCCGCCGGCGCGACCGAGTAGCGCGCCGACCCGGGCTCAGTCGCAGAACGAACCAGGCCCCGCGGCGTTGTCGCGCAGTGCGTTCTCCCCGACCTCGACGTCGTTCGCGGCCAGGCTGTCGGGACACAGCTCGAGAATGCCGTAGCCGGTGCTTCCGGCAATGTCGTTCCCGTCGATCGTCCCCCGGGCTCCGTCGAGGAAGAGGATCCCGTTCCCCTCGGCTCCCCTGATCACGTTGCCGCGAACGGCCACGTCGGCTCCGGCCCCGAAGAAGACGCCCTCGCCCAACCCTTCGGCCGGATCGAGCGCGACCGCCGTCACGGTGTTGTCGACCACCGACACATCCGCCGTCAGCACCACGATGCCGGCGATCCGCGCCGTCGTGACCTCGTTGCCGTCGATGTCGACGCGTTCGCGGCCGCGCTCGACCACTCGCACGCCAGCGTCGCCCGCCCCGCGAACGATGTTGTCGGCGACCGTACCGCCCGAATTCAAGAACGCGACACCGGCGCCGTCGACATCGTGCACCTCGTTCCGCGTCACCTGAAGTGTCGAGCGTACGGCGCTGATCCCTTCGGCCAGATCCGCAAACGGCTCGACGCCGTACACGTCGAAGACCTCGTTGTCCGCCACCTGCACGTCGTGTGAGTCCAGCACCGAGATGCCTGCCCCGCCGCAATCCGAGATGGTGTTCGTCTCCACTTCGACCCGTCCACCGGCACTCGCCACGGCGACGCAGGACCCCGCCTCGGAGCCGCGGATCACATTGCCGGTGAGCCGGGCAGTCGCCCCCTCTCCGAGAATCGAGACGAGGCCGTTGTCGCAATCGAACAACGTCGAGTCCAAGAGGACGACATCGGAGCCCGCCGACGCGAGCAGCCCGACCTCGCGAGCCCGTTCCAGCCGTGAGTCGGACAGAACCAGCCCTCCGTCGCTGACGAATATCGCGGAGCCTGCCTCCGAGACTTCCACATCCTCCGCCACGACCGTCGCGCCGCCCTGGATCGAGAGCCCCGTGATCCCGGCACCCGCGATGCGCACATCTCGCAGGTCCCCCTCCCCGGCCCGAAACGCCAGTCCGCGGGCACTCGTTCGATAGATCCGCAGCCCCTCCACATCGACCCGCGCGTCGTCGACGAGCACACCGACACCGGCGTCGGGCGTGTCGGCGTCGGCACCCTCCACGTCCGTGACCTCGATCTCCCGCAGGTCGTACTCGCCGCCCCGCACGACGACGGCCGGGCCGACGAGCTCGCGCACCTCGATGTCTCTCAGCGTGGCGGTCGCCGCATCGAACACCAACCCCGGGCCCCCGCGGACATCTACCCCGTTCGCGTCGACCGTCGCTGCAGACACCGAGGCGCCAGCGTTGCGGAACGCCACACCGTCCAAGACAGCGAGGTCGGCGGCGTTGGCCTCGAACTGCGCCTCGAACGCCGACGACGTGAGCGACACGGTCTCCGCGGCGACGGCCAGAGGACTGCGCACCGAGAGCGAGGTCAGTTGGGCGGTCGTCGTGGTCCAGCTGGACGCGGCGCCTGTCGACGCCTCGAGCCAGGATTGGTCGATGCCGGCCCCGCGCACCGTAAGCGCATGATCCAGCTCGACTCCCGACGGCAGGGTGTACTCGCCCGCGGCGACCGAAACCTCGGTCCGCCCGGCGAGGTCGTCGATCGCCTCGGGCAGATCGGCGTAGGGCCGGGCCGCCGAACCGTCGCCGCCGGGAGCCGCCGCAGCGTCGACGTAGACGACGGTTCCGGTCGGAGCATCGGCGCCGGCATCTGCGGTCCCGGGGCCGGGGTCTCCGTCGCACCCGGCGAGCACGAAGCTCGCCGAGAGGCACATCGCGGCGGCGCAAATGGAGCGAAGTGAACGCACGAAGCCCGGCGAGCGTAGTGGGCCCGAGGAGCGGGCCCGGGCGATTCTACGCGGCGCCGGGCTACGGGTCGAGGTCGCGGCCGATCAGATCTGAAGCTTGAGCCCGTGGATCGTCGGCTCCTTTCCGAGCGCCTCCTTGCGGGAGAGCCGGATCTTGCCATTCCGCTCGACGCCGAGGCACTTCACGACGATCTCTTCACCCTCCTTCACGATGTCCTCGACGCGCTCGACGCGCTCCTCGGTCAGCTCGGAGATGTGACAGAGGCCGTCGGTGCCCGGCAGGATCGTTACGAAGGCGCCGAACTCCATGATCTTGGCGACGGAGCCCAGGTAGATCTCGCCGACCACGGCCTCGGCGGTGATCGCTTCGATGATCTCGATGCAATCCTTGGCCGCGGCACGGTCGGTCGACGCCACCTTGACGGTCCCGTCGTCGGAGACGTTGATCGAGCACCCCGTCCGCTCCTGGATCGAGCGGATGGTCTTGCCACCGGGGCCGATGATGTCGCGGATCTTGTCGGGACTGATCTTGATCGTCGTGATTCGCGGCGCGAACTCCGACAGGTCCTTGCGCGGCGTGGCCAGGGTCTCGGCCATGCGACCGAGGATATGAAGCCGCCCGTCCCGCGCCTGGTCGAGCGCCTGCACCAGCACGTTGCGCGGCAGACCCTTGATCTTGATGTCCATCTGCAGCGCGGTGATGCCCACCGAGGTGCCGACGACCTTGAAGTCCATGTCGCCGAGGTGGTCCTCGTCACCGAGGATATCGGAGAGGATGGCGAACTTGTCGCCCTCGGCGATGAGCCCCATCGCGATGCCGGCGACCGGCGCCTTGAGCGGGACGCCTGCGTCCATCAGGGCCATCGACCCACCGCAGGCCGTCGCCATCGACGACGAACCGTTGGACTCCAGGACCTCGGAGACGACGCGCACGGTGTACGGGAACTCCTCGAAGTCGGGGAGCACCTGCTCGAGGCCGCGGCGCGCGAGGAAGCCATGGCCGATCTCACGACGACCCGGTCCACGGAGCATCTTGATCTCCCCGACCGAGAACGGCGGGAAGTTGTAGTGCAGCATGAAGGTCTCGTCGCGGCGCCCGTTGAGGCCCTCGATGAGCTTTGAGTCGCGCTCGGTGCCAAGCGTCACGGTGACCAGACCCTGGGTCTCGCCGCGGGTGAAGAGCGCCGAGCCGTGCGTGCGCGGGAGCAGGCCGGCTTCCGTCGTGATCTGACGGATGTCACGGAACCCACGCCCGTCGATTCGCCGGTTCTCGTTCAGCACCCAGCCGCGCATGACGTCGGACTTGAGCTGCCCGAACGCCTCCTTGACCTCCCCTGCCCGCTCCGGGAACTTCTCGGCGAGGTCGGCCACGATGGCGGCCTTGAGGGCGTCGAGCGCCGCGTATCGCTTGAGCTTGTCCTTGATCGCGATGGCTTCTTCCAGCCGACCGCCGGAGACCTTCGCGACCGCCTTGGCGATCTCGGGGGCGACCTCCGGTGCGGCGAACTCCATGTTCTCCTTGCCGGCCACGTCGGCCAGCTGGAGCTGCACGTCGAGGATGGCCTGCACGGCGTCGTGGCCGAAGTCGAGCGCCTCGACGATTTCCGGCTCGGGAATCTGGTTGGCCTCGCCCTCGACCATCACGATGGCGTCCTTCGAGCACGCCATGACGATGTTCATGTCGCTGGACTCGAGCTGAGTCAGCGACGGGTTGGCGACGAACTGACCGTCGATCCGGCCGACGCGTACGCCGGCGATCGGGCCCATGAAGGGCGCCGTGCTCAGCATCAGCGCGGCAGACGCACCGGTGAGGCAGAGGATATCCGTGTCGTTGTCACCATCGTGCGAGAGCACGGTGGCCGTGATCTGGGTGTCGCCCTTGTAGCCGTCCGGAAAGAGCGGACGGATCGGGCGGTCGGTCAGTCGGCTGGTGAGGACCTCGTGGTCCGACAGCCGCCCCTCGCGCTTGAGGAAGCCGCCCGGGATCTTGCCACCGGCGTATTGCTTCTCGACATAGTCGACGACCATGGGGAAGAAGCGGGCGTCGGGGTTGTGCGGTCCGGTGACCGCGGTAACGAGGACGACGGAGTCGCCCGTCGTGATGAGAACCGAGCCGGTGGCCTGCTTGGCTATCCGACCGGTCTCGATGGTGATTTCGTGCTCGCCAATCGGCGCGCTGAAGCGATGGATCTCTGCCATGAGGAGATACTCCCTTGGGGGTTGGATGCGCCGCCGTTACGCCCGCGTATCGCGGAACTGCGTCGACTCCCCGGAGTCCTCCCCTGAGCATGTAGTGCAGCCCAGGACCGCGCCCTGGGCTGTACTACAGGCTGAGAAGGTGACCTCGGTTCGCCAGACGGCGCTGAGGATTCTGGTTGTCAGCCCACGCGGATGCGCGGGCAAGATCGATACGGGCCCCGCGGGGCCCGTCGCATGTCACTTCCGGAGCCCGAGCTCCTTGATCAGCTCGCGATAGCGGCTGAGATCGCTCTTCTTCACGTAGTCGAGCAGTCGACGACGCTGACCAACGAGCTTCAGCAGGCCACGACGCGAGTGATGGTCGTGCTTGTGCGCGCGGAAGTGGTCCGTCAGGTACGTGATGCGGGCGGTGAGGATGGCGACCTGGACCTCGCTCGAGCCGGTGTCGTTCGACGAAAGGTCGAAACGCTTCTGAATCCGGGCGATGAGCTCGGCCTTTGCCTGGGTGTCGAGAGCCATGGGGGACCTCTGCAAAGGGTGGGTTGGACGAAAGCGGCGGTGACTCTCCCACGGTGGGTCGCCCGCCAGTTGTGGCACCCCCTTACGGTCTGCCGCCGCCGCCGTCAAGTCGAGAACGGCACGCGATCGGCTCAGAACTCCCAGCCGTAGACCATGTATGCGTCGAAGATTCCGTCTCCCCCGAGCCCTCGCGCGAACCCCAACCGGACGCTGGCTGGGTTCACGTAGCCGAAGGTCATCGCGAGCCGAAGCTCCGCCCCCACGCCGAACAACCCGTCGGCCAGGACCAGGCGCCGCGAAGACGCTCCACCGGAGTCCACGAATACCGCCGCATGCAGCGCACGAAAGAAGAGTGGGTTCGTGCTCGCTCCCGCGTCCAGGTACGCGATCGGCAGACGGTACTCGAGGTTCGCCAGGTAGTATCGATCGCCGGCCCGGACCCCGGGCTCGTATCCCCGGACGTGGGTGTTGCCCGTCGGGGCGAACTCCCAGGCGGCCAGGAACACGTCTTGGGGAGAGAGCCCGCCGACCGAGAAGAGCCGATTCCGGCGGCGGTTCGCAGTCCCGAAACCTCCCGCGACACGCGCGGCGACCACGTGCCCCCGGCTCCACGGCATCGGCGCGTATTGCCGCCACGAGACCGACACGTCGCCACTCTCGACATCCGATCCGATCGCCGGCGTCCGGAACCGCGACGCCACCGACACGACCGTGCCTCTTTCCGGACTGATGGACCAGGCGTACTGGTCGAGGTGCGCCCAACTCCACGAGAGCCGGACCGAGTCCTGACGGCGGAAGGCGGGCAACACCACCGGCGCCCCCTCCGGCCGTACATCCAACGCCGGCTCTTCCAGAAAGCGGCCGAGAACGAACTCCCAGCGTGCCGCCACGACATGCCGCCCTTCCAACCGTGGAAACGGCACATCGAACCCGCCGCCGGCCCGAATCTGCTCCTCGACGAAGGGGACGTGCGCCTCGTTGACCACCAGCGAGCGACTCCGCTCCTCCAGCGTGCGCGACGCACTCACGTCGACACCGATCGGCAGGCGCCGGTTGGACCATCCCCCGGCCACCACGGGCTGCTGGTCGGCGAACGACCACTCGGCGGTCATCCACGCCGCGTTCGCCCCGGGCGCGTCCGACGTCCCGAGCTGCACGCCGACGATCTGGTCGACCGACGAGAGCCCGACGAGCGGCGTCCATGTCGGGGGTCGCAGGCTCGCGATCGGAGCCCGGCGCCGGAGCCCGCTCCGAGGCGAGCCGTCATATGTCAGGGTCGGCGCCTCTCCAGCGCCTCCGGCGGCGTCCGGGCTGGCGGCCCCGAAGAGGTCTACCGCCTCGAAGCGGGCGCGCGCGACATCGAACCCGACGCCGGAGTAGAGGGTGAAGTACACGTCCCAACCGCCGGCACGGGCCACGGCAGACGGTGAGAAAGCCCCTGTGTCCACGGTCACGAGCCGCCGTACGGCGCCATCGACCAGACGGAGTACGTAGACCTCGAACCGCCCCCCGCGATCCGAACTGAACAACACCAGCCGGCCGTCGGGGTCGACCCACGGATCGGTCGCCACGGCACGGTCGTCGGTCAGCCGGCTGACGTCTCCGGTGGCGACATCCAGCCGATAGAGGTCGCGTCCCTCGCCGGGTTCGGCGTACGCGAACACGACCGCCTCTCCGGACGGCTCCCAAGCTGGGGTCGCTGCCTGCCCCCACGGCCCGGCTTCGAAGACACGGCCCACTTCGCCGGTCTCCAGGTCGAGGCGCCAGAGGTCGCTCCGTCCGGCCTCGACCGCAGAGAACACGATCGTCCGGCCGTCCGGCGCGACCGTCAGGTCGCGTGCGCGAGCGCCCCAGGTCAACGGGGTCGCCTCGCCGCCGTCGAGGTCCACCAGAAAGATGTCCCGATAGCGGAAGAAACGGTCGACGACGTGAGAGAGACTGATCGCCACCCGCTCCCGGTCGACGAACGCAAAGTCGCCGGCGCCCGCAACCTCGATGCTTCGCTCGCCACCCTCCCCCCGCGCGACCAGCGTCGTGTGGCTGACACCGTCATGGCGTATCCAGGCGACCTGCCCCTCCGGGCCGACGTTCACACGCCTCGTCCGATGACCGCCGTCGGTGAGCTGCTCCGTCGGCGTGACGCCCTGCAGCCGGGCGGCGAGCCCTTCGGCCACGTACTGTCCGTGAAGGGACGCCCTGAAGCGGGGCCACTCGTCGACGAACCCGACCCCGATTGTCTTCCGTGCCGTCTTGTTGAGCTGGAATGGGACCAGGTGGCCGCCATAGGCGTGGATGAACGCCTGGATCGAGTCGACTCCATATCGCTCGGCGATCCAGCCGAGGAAGTGCCCGCCGTACAGGTACCAAGCGGTTGCCTGAGGCCACGCGACCGGCGCCCCCGAGAGGGTCCCGAGCTTCGGGAACCCACGGTCCAGGACCGCCGCTCGAAGGTACATGTCGAAGAGATTGCTGTTGAGCCGTCCGGAGCCGGTGAGTTCGGACTCCGCCCACGTGGCCAGGCCCTCGCTCAACCAACGGGGCACACCCTGGTTCGGAGCGAGGTCGGCGCCGAACGCGAGATTCAGAGCTCGCGGGACCCCCCGGACCTGGGAGAGATGCAGGATGTGCGTGTACTCGTGAACGACCAGGTTCCACATCCAGTTGTCGTAGTCGCCGAGCGTGCTGTCAGCCTGCGGCGGTGCCGTGTTCAGCCGCATCGAATTCCACGGGACCACCGACGCCAACCCGTTGGCCTCGTCCGTCCGGTCCGACAAGATGACATGGGTCCGAGACCTCGGTCCTCCTCCGAGAAGCGGCGCCAAGGCTGTATGAGCCGCCTCGCACATGTCCGCCACGTCGGGCGCCAGCGAAGCGACGGAGTCGTGTGCGTGCACGACGAAGTGTTCGGTGCGCACCGAGTGCCACGGCTGGCTCAAGATCCCCTCTGACGCAGCCGTCGTAGGCAGCAAGAGCCCCGCGATGGCGACCGCGAAGGCGAGTCTCGGCGCCCACGGCCCGACCGCGGACAGGTGTCGCGCGCGGATTGTCTTCAACGACGGCGTGCCAGGGGGGTAAGCTCGGGACCGGATTCGCCACCGCGAGCCGGGCTCGAGGCGCCGTCTACAGGCGCGTGCCCGGACTCCGACGCTCCGGAACCCTATGACCTTCGCTGAATTGCAGCAAGCGATCGACGGCTGGATCGGCCAATTCGAGGCCGGCTACTGGTCCCCGCTCGCGAACCTGGCCCGCTTGACCGAGGAAGTCGGCGAGTTGGCGCGGGAGATCAATCACCACCACGGGCCGAAGACCAAGAAGTCCGGCGAGGACGATGGCTCGATCGCCGACGAGCTCGGCGACATCATCTTCACCGTGGCCGCAATCGCGAACTCCCTCGATATCGATCTCGACGCGGCGGTCAGCCGCAACCTCGAGAAGGTCGCGTCGCGGGACACGTCACGCTGGGAAAAGCGTCGCAGCTGAGCACCGGACGACTCACGCGTCCTCGGCTCGCCGTGGGACCGGGTCAGCCGATGGCCTGCTCGAAGAAATCAGCGACACCCTTCTTGCTCTGGAAGCCAGTCATCCGGCCGACGACCTCGCCACCGCGAAACGCGATCATCGTCGGGATGCTCTGGATCCCGTACGCCCCAGCTACCCCGCGGTTGTGGTCCACGTTCAGCTTGGCCACCTGAACGCGCCCGGCGTACTCGACGGAGAGTTCTTCGAGGATGGGGGCCAGCTGCTTGCACGGTCCACACCAGGGCGCCCAGAAGTCGACGACCGTGGGAACGCCGTTCTGAACGACGGTCTGATCGAAATTGGCGTCGGTGGCTTCGATGGTCTGTCCGGCCATGGGGTTCTCCGGTGGGGCGCAAGCACGCGCAATCGCGAGGACCCGCAACGTAGAACACCGCCTCGAGGCGTGCAAGGCGTCGAGCCCGCCCCGTCGATCACGGGCGCCGCGAAGCTGGCGTCGGATAGCGGGACCCGATACGTTGAGGCCCAGGCGCTTACCCGAGCCCATGCCCAAGACCTCCATCGTCTGTTTCACCGGCTTCGAGCCGTTCGGACCGCACGTTGTGAACCCGTCGTGGTCCGTAGCGCTGACCGCGGCTGCGACCGTCGGGCGGCGAGTCGCAGCCAGGGCCGTTCTCTTACCGGTCACCTTCGACGCGACTGCCCGCTTCGCGGCCGATCTCGTTCGAGCGCCGCAAGCACCTGAGCTGGTCGTCCACCTCGGCCTCGCGGAGATGCGAACCGAGGTCTCGATCGAGCGGGCCGCGCACAACAGACGGGACGCTCGCGAGGACAACGACGGCGCCGTCGCGCCAGGTGCGCTCGTCCCTGGCGCGGCCGAGATCTTCTCGGACGCGCCCCTCGCCACCTCGCTCGCCGAGGCGTGGCCGAACCCCAGCCGGGTCGCGCCGACTCTCCTCTCGGACGATGCCGGCGAGTTCGTCTGCAACGCGCTCTATTTCCACGCCCTCCGCGCCACCGCGGACCGGGACACCCGGGTCTCCTTCGTCCACGTTCCGGCCGTGGACGCGGCCGGAGCAGTCACGCTCGGGTCCGAGCTCGGTACGGCAGTGCTGCGGATACTGGAGGCCGGAGCAGCTTCGACCTGAGGGGGCGCGTCAGAAGGTATGGCGTCGCATCGAGATGCTCATCAGCAATCCGATCGCGAACATCACCGTCAACACCGACGAGCCTCCATAGCTCGCCAGCGGTAGCCACAAGCCGACGACGGGAAGCATGCCGGTGACCATTCCCAGGTTGATCACGACATGCCAGAAGAAGAGCGCAGCTACCCCCACGGCGCATAGCACAGCGAAACGGTCGCGCCCCCACCGCGCGATCCGAAGGCACCAGAGGATCAGCGCGAAGTAGAACGTGAGCAGGGCAAGGCTGCCGAGCAGGCCGAACTGCTCCCCGTGGTGGGCGAAGACGAAGTCGTTCTCGTGCTCGGGCACGAAGCCATTCTGCACCTGCGTCCCCTGCAGATAGCCCTTGCCGAACAGCCTGCCCGAGCCGATGGCGATCTTCGACTGGTTCACCTGCCAGGCGTCCCCCTGCAGGTTGTCATCCGGGTTCAGGAACGCGACCACCCGGTCCCGCTGGTAGTCCTTCATGCCGAACTGCCACATCAGCGGCGTCGCGATCATCAACGCCAGGACGATCGAGAGGAGTGTCCCGCGACGAATCTTCTCGAACACGCAGATCGTCAGAAAGATCAACATGATGACGACCGCGGTGCCGAGGTCCGGCTGCAGGATCACGAGGATCATCGGCACGATCGCCAGGACGCTCGGCACGACGAGCGTGGTCCAACCATGCCCGTCCGGTTGCTCGCGGTCCGAGAAGTACCGCGCCGTGACGATGATGATGGCGACCTTCATCAACTCGGACGGCTGCAGGTAGAAGACGCCGAGGTTCAGCCAACGGGTGGAGTTGTTGAGCGTGACGCCGAAGAAGAGCACGACGACCAGCAGTGCACACACCGCGCCGTGCAGCACGTACGCCCAGCGTTCAGCGTAGCGATAGTCTTGGGCCGCGATCAGCCCGGCCGCGGTAGTGCCGAGCAGCATCCAGACCGCTTGGGTCAGGTGATGCGACACGCCGTCGACCGCGGCGGCCGAGCGCAGGTTGATCAATCCGAGGGCGCCGATGATCACGACCAGGCAGGCGAGCGTCCAGTCGAACGACCGCTTCGCACGGCGACCGACCTGGCTCACCATCGGTCCCGCTCCAGGTGTCCGATGGCGGCCGGCGGCTCGACGAGGGCTCCGAGATCGAGGGCGGTCTCCGACGGCGCGACGAGGGCGACGAGTGGGTTGTGCTCACCACTGGCTACGGCGAGGTCGATGGCATCGTCCCAACCCAGAATCTCACGGAAGTACCGGTCGATGATGCGCATCGCCACCGGCGCCGCCGCGCTGGAGCCCTGCCCGCCGTGCTCGAGGAAAACGGCCACGACCAGGCGCGGATTCTGCACGGGCGCGAAGGCCACGAACCACGCGTGGTCACGGTCCCAGTGGATGACCTCTCCGTCCTGCAATCGTACGGTCTCCAGGGAGCGGACCTGTGCCGTCCCCGTCTTCCCGGCGACGTGCAGATAGGGGAGTCGCTGCTCGTACGCGGTGCCCATCTCGTCGTTCACGACCGCCCCGAGGCCCGAGATCACCTCGGCGACATGGGCGTCGGCAACCTCGAGCTCACGCCGGACCCGGGGTGGGTACTCGAAGACGACGTCTCCGGCGGCGGTCGCGACCCTGTCGACGATGCGCGGATAGTAGAGGACGCCACCGTTGGCGATTGCCGCATAGGCCAACGCCAGCTGGAGCGGCGACGTGCGGGTGTCGCCCTGCCCCACGGCGGTGTTGACCGTAAAGCCGTATTGGAAGCCGCCTGGCGAATGCTCCTCGTGCCACTCTCGGGTCGGGACGACACCAGGGGCCTCACCGTTGAAACCCAGCCCGGGCCTCTCCCCGAAGCCGAACTCGAACGCGTACTGCGCGAGGGTGTCGATCCCGAGCTGCAGACCGACCTGGTAGAAGTAGACGTCGCACGACATGGCCAGCGCCTGTTGCAGGCTCAGCTCGCCGTGCCCGTGGCGGTTCCAGCAATGGAAACGCCGGTTGCCGTAATCCAGGTATCCCGGGCATTCGACCGTATCGTCGGCGGTGATGACCCCCTCTTCCAGTCCGGCGATCGCCGTGATCACCTTGTAGGTCGATGCCGGGAACCAGGACAAGACCGTCTTGTCCAGCATCGGGTGGAACGGGTCATTGTCCGACTGACGCTTCTCGGCCTCGCTCAGCCGCCCCGTCCACGCATTCGGATTGAACCCCGGCTTGGAATACGTGCCGAGAATCGACCCGTCTCTCGGGTCGATCGCGACGATGCCCCCGGTCAAGGCGTCGGAGGCCGCCTCCTCGAGTATCGCCTGGAGGTCCATGTCGACGGTCAGAAACAGGTTCTTGCCCGGCACCGGGTCTACCCGCCGGTAGTCTCCGAGCAGCTGCCGGTTGACCTCCGCCGATTGCACGTCCCCCTCGACGTTGATCACCTGGCGCTGCCTTCCGGGCGCCCCACGGAGGATCGCCTCGAATGCCCGCTCCACGCCCGTGCGGCCGATGTAGTCGCCCGGTCGGTAGCCGTAGGCCGAGAGCTCGGACAGCTCGTCGGCCTGCACTTCGTTCATGAAACCGATCAGGTGGGCGCCGAGCGCGTCGTAGGGGTAGCGCCGGTGCTCGGAGACTGCGACGTAGACGCCCGGCAGCCCGTCGCGTGCCGTCTCGACCTCGGCGAGCTGGTCGCGCGTGATGTCACGTCGCACGAGAATGTCCGCACGGCCCGCCGCCATGACCCGGGCTTCGAGGGTCTCCCGCTCGTCGGCTGCCTCGTTCTCGTCATCCTCGCCGTCCCGCTCGTCGGCTGCCAGATTCAGGATCTCGGCCAGGTGGGCCACCGCCTCGGCGTGATGCCGCACGACGCGTGGCGAGAGGTAGACGTCGTACGCCGGCCTGTTCTCGGCGAGGACCCGGCCGTGAGAGTCGAAGACCAACCCTCGGTTCGGGGGCAACTCCACCTCGCGCACGAAGTTGGCGTTGGCGAGGCCGAAGTACTCCTCTCCATGGACGACCTGCAGGTTCCACAGGCGCCCGGCGAGAACCACGAATGGGATCACGAAGAGCACGCCGAGCAGCCGAAGGCGGCCGTCGAATTCTCGGAGGTCCTGCCGCGACGTCACGCGAGCGGAGCGAGGTGCTGGTTTGCTGAACGCCACTTGAATCTCTGCTGGGCCCGGGTGGCCGCGCCTCCTGCCTACCTCGAACCGACCTCAGCGGAAAAGCGTCGATTTCCCCTGGCGCTCCTGCAGCAGTGGCTCGATCCACCCCAGGAACCAGTAGAATGGCACCGCCGCGATGCCAGACACCAACGCCGACGCGGGACTCACGGTCGTCAGCACACGCCACGGTGCCATCGCCGGTTCGGTCAGCGTGCTCAGGAACGCGAACGCGAAGTCAGCGACGAGAACGCAGATAATCGCCCACGCCGCCGTGGCCAGGGTGCTGTCCAGGGGGAGCCTTCCGCGCGCCCACCGAGTGACGCCAATCACCGGAATCAGCGCCAGCAACAATACGCCGCGTCCGCCGCCAGCCAATACGCCGGCCCAGATCCCGAGCGCGAATGCGGTCAGGAAGGCGCCGAATACGTCCCGGCGGACGGCTGCGTAGACCACCGCGATGACCGGAACGTTGGGAAGCACGATCCCGACATTGGTCAGCGCCGCCGCCACGGTCACCGTGAACAGCGTCGCCAGCCCGACGACGATCGTGATCAGATTGAACACGCCTACTCCTCGCCGACGACGACGAAGACCTCCTCCAAGCGGGAGAAATCTACTGCGGGCTCGACCTCGACTTCCTGGAAGAGGCCGTAGCGTTGGGCACGAACGGCGACGATCCGCCCGACCACCAGGTCGCTCGGGAATCGCCCGCCCATACCGCTGGTCACGACGACGTCGCCCACGGCGACCCGGTCACGCCGCAACAGATAGGCGATGCGCGCTCGGTAGTCGTTGTCGTTTCCCAGCCCTTGCAGGACCCCGCGCGCACGGTTGTGTTGGACCAACACGTCGATCGACGAACGCGGATCGACCGCCAGGGTCACCTCCGCGTAGCGGTCGGCGACTTCGGAGACGAAGCCGACCACCCCGGCGCTAGCGACGACCGGTTGTCCCGGCGCAACGCGACCGTCGCGCGCGGACAGGCGGACCGATGTCACCCGGAAGAAGGAGCTCGCGTCCTTGGCCAGGACGCGTGCCGGCACGAGCTCCAGCGCGGGGTGTCCCTCTACGAACCCCACCATCGCCCGGAGGCGCGCGTTCTCCTGCATCACGCCAAGCAGGCGGGTATTCTCGCCGCGCAGCCGGTCGAGCTCGGCACGAAGCCGCTCGTTCTCTCTGCGAACGTCCACGAGATCGAGGTAGTCGTCCCAGACGTCGCCAAGGCCACCGAACCCATAGTGCACGAGATCCTGGGTCGCGGCCGCCCCCTCGAAGAGGCTGGAGCCGACCAGCCCGAGCCGGCCGGGTTCCTGGCGACGCCCGGAGAGCAGCAACACGATGCTCGTCAAAAGGTATACGCCGACGATGGTCGGCGTCCGCAGGCGTTTGATGGACTCGAACACCGCTCGATTCCGCTCAGGCCGAAAGCGCGATCTTGCCTAGCAACGCCTGCTCGCTGAGCATCTTGCCACTGCCCAGGACGACGGCACTCAGCGGGTCGTCGCAGATGACGACCGGGAGACCCGTCTCCTCACGGAGGAGCAGGTCGAGGTTTTTCAGGAGCGCGCCACCGCCGGCGAGCATGATGCCCTTGTCGACGATATCGGCCGAAAGCTCGGGAGGCGTCTTCTCGAGGGCGTCCCTGACGGCCTGCACGATCGCGTTGATCGGCTCCTGCAGAGCGTCGCGGATCTCGTCCGAGTTGATCTCGAGGGTCTTCGGAAGCCCGGCGACCAGGTCGCGGCCCTTTACGTCCATCGTGAGCGTCTCGTCCATCGGATAGGCGTTCCCGATCGTGCACTTGATCATCTCAGCAGTACGTTCCCCGATCAGGAGATTGTACTTCCGTTTCATGTGCTGGATGATCGACTCGTCCATCTTGTCACCGCCCACGCGGACCGACTGGGAGTAGACGATCCCACCGAGGGAGATCACTGCGACCTCGGTCGTCCCACCGCCGATATCGACGACCATGTTGCCCGATGGCTCGGTGATCGGGAGGCCCGAACCGATGGCGGCCGCCATTGGCTCCTCGATCAGGTAGACCTCGCGTGCGCCGGCCGACTCGGCGGCTTCGCGTACGGCTCGTTTCTCGACCTCAGTGATCCCGAATGGGATGCAGATCACGATCCGCGGGGCCACGAGCGTCCGGCGGTTGTGCGCCCGCGTGATGAAGTACCGCAGCATCGCCTCGGTGATTTCGAAATCCGCGATGACCCCATCCTTCATCGGCCGGATCGCGGCGATCGAGCCGGGCGTCCGGCCGAGCATCTCCTTGGCTTCCCGGCCGACAGCCAGGATCTTGCGACCTCCGCGGGCATCGACCTGGACGGCGACGACGGACGGCTCGCTCGAGACGATCCCTTTTCCCTTGATGTAGATCAGGCTGTTCGCCGTCCCGAGGTCGATCGCAAGGTCGGTAGAGAACAGCCCGAGAAGCTTGTCGAATAGCATGCGAGCGTTCGGCCTTGAGACCCGGTGAAGCCCTTCGCGGGTGCCCGACGCTCCTACCCGACGACCCCGACAGTGGCAAGCGGTATTCCGCCCTTGCATGCCTCGGATCGCGCAGCTATGGTCGCGCGCCACCCGCGCCCGCGGGCCGGACTGACGGTGCCGACGGGCCGGGACGACCATGCACGATCTGGAGCCGTAATGCGCGAGGCGCTGCAACGCACATGGGTCAAATGGGGCACCGGGGCCATCTTCGGCGTCATCATCCTGGCCTTCATCTTCTTCTTCGGACCCCAGACCCAGGGATATGCCCCGGGCAGCACGTTCTGGATGGCCAAGGTCAACGGGCGCCAGATCCGGAACACGCAGGTCGACGCTACCTTCGAGCGGTTCCGCCGGTTCTCCAACCGGCGTCGAATGTCCGACGAGGAGTTCCTCGTGCTCAAGCGTCAGATGACGATCAACGCCGCCCTCGTTCCGCTTCTGGCGGAGCGTGCCGAGGAAGCCGGACTCGCGGTCTCCGACGAAGAAGTGCGGTGCTACATCGTCAACTGGCACCGTGGCTACCTCGTGGGCGGCGAGCCGATCTGCACACGCTTCCCCGAGAGCTGGCAAACCCTGTACCGGAACTACGATTCCGCGTTCTACGCCGAGTCCGATGGGTCGTTCTCGACGTCGTACCCGCGCGACGTGCGATCGAACTTCGCCATGGCCGTCGAGGATTACGAGGAGCACAAGCGGCAGGAGCTGCTCGTCCTACACTACCTCGACCTGCTCGCGGCGTCGGTCCCCGTTCCGCCCGCCCAGGTTCGGACCACGTGGGCGCGCCGCAACGCGACCGTCGACCTCGAGTTCATCGCGCTCGACCCGGAGAACGTCGGCGGCGGAGAGCCGACCGCGGACGAGGTCGCGCAGTGGCTGACCCCGAACGAGGCGCGCGTCGCTTCCGCCTACGCCGAAGACACCGAGCGCTTCTCGACCGACCGTCGCGTGCGGATCCGCCGGATCTACCTCCGCAAGCCGACCGACGACGCGTCACCGGAGTACGCAGTAGCCCTCGAGGGCTACGAGGCCGCACTGGCCCGCGTGCAGGGTGACGAGGACTTCGCGACCGTAGCCCGCGAGCTGACCGAGCTCGAACGCGAAGCCGAGGACGGCGGCGACATGGGCATGCGCGGCGAAGACACGCTCGCCTCGGACATCTGGGCCGCCAGCCTCGATATGGAGATCGGGGAGGTGACGGGCGTCGAGCAGTCCTTCGCCTTCAACGTCATCAAACTGGAGGAACTCGAAGATGCGCGCGTACGACCGCTCGACGAAGTCCGAGACGAACTCGCGGCGGAGCTGTTGCGCGACGAGCGCGCGGAGATCGCGCGGGCCGAGCTGGGCGTCCGTGGACAGCGGATCCTCGAGCTCGCGTCCGGTGAGTCGTTGACCCTTGGCGAAGCCGCCGAACGCGAGGCCGCCGAGCGCGTGGAACAACAACGTGCCGAGGCGGTAGCGGCTGCGATTCCAACCGAGGACCTGGAGCCCCCCCCGCCGCTCGTCGCACGCGAGACCGGAGCGTTCGCCCAGGAGCGCCCGAGTTCGCCGCTCACAGAGCTCGGACCGGAGTACGCGAATCTACGTCTGCCACCGGAGGCCGCCGACCGGGTCCCGTTCATCGGCACGTCGCGAGAACTCATGCGGACCGCGTTTGCCCTGACGGATGAATCGCCGCTTCACCCCGAACCCATCGTGGTCGACGACGTCGCGTACCTGATCCGCCTCGGCACGCAAACGGTCGCGCCCGCCGAGATCCCTGCCAGCGACTACGACGCGCTCCACACGCAGCTGCAACGTGAACTCGGAGAGGCTGTGGTCGGTGCGCAGGCCGCGCGTATGACGCTGGTCCTGAACCAGCCCGGCGAGTACGTCGGCTTTGTCCGCTCCGTCCTCGACGAGGCGGTGGCGAGTGGGGATCTGGTCGTCCGCGAGGAACTCTTCCTCCCGCCGGATCCGGTCGAGGAGCTCTAGCTCGCGGTCCCAGCCGTCAGAGTGACGCAGGCGTCGGGCAGCTCAACTCACCGGCGAAGGCGCGGAGGTTGTAGAGGTGCTCGTCGG
>CAZFPM010000021.1:0-14877 GCA_964520965.1 uncultured Myxococcales bacterium | reverse complement strand
TACCCGCTCCCGACCGACGACTCGTGTGAAGGCGCCCTGTTCGAAGTGATATGCGAGTCCCTCGGGCTCGACGACCTCGTACCCTCCCGGCGACACCGGGTCCCCATCGGGTGATCGGAGCGCGACCCGATCGGCGTCGATGGCGATCGGCGTCCGGTCGCCTTCGAAGAGGCGGACGGTCACGGGGCTACACCCGGCGTCGCTCCAGGCGGCGTCGGCTTCGAGCCAGACGTTGACGCCATCGGGCCCGGCCACGCGAAGGTCCTCGATCGCGACTTCGGTGTCCGACGCGAGGTCATACGTGATCACCGACACCTGCCCGGGGTGGGCGACGTGCGCGTGACAGCCCGTCGCAACGGCGAGCGCCGTCGCGGCCAGGAACCAGGACTTCGTGAGCGCGGGTTTCCCCGCGGTCACGACCCGGAGGTGTACGTCTGGACGATACCGTCGGACAGCGTCGCACTGAGGAACGCGTTCCCGTCGCTGTCGTTGGCGAACCAGAAGGTCGCCATCGTGTTCACGCTGAACGGTCCGACCTCGTACACGTGGTCCGAGGCGCCGTCGTCGTCGACATCGATCCCGATGAAGAATGCGGTCGCCTCCCGCGAACGGTCAGGCAACGACTCACCGAAGGCCAGGTCATCGGCGATGATCCCTGGCGCGGCCGGGTTCGTCTCGTCCCACACATCGATGTTGGCGTGCAGGGTCGAGGCGTTGAACAGGCGCCATCGGAAGCCCTCCGGCGGGATCGACAGGTCTTCCTCGATGAACACCGACATCAGCCCCGGGCCTTCTCCGACGAGCTCCCCGATCACACCGACAACCATCTGAGCGCCGGAGCCATAGGAGACGCCCGGTGACACCGCCAGCAGCGGTTCGGAGTCCGGTTCGGCCGTCGTCAGGCGAACTGCAAAGCCATCTTCACCCGGCCTGATCGGGAGCAGCCCGGTGTTGGTTCGGAACGCGATCCCGGACGCCAGCGCGGTGTCCCCGTCGCCCAGGTAGATCGAGAGGTCACGATCATCCGGCGAGAGGTTGAGCATCTGCACGAAGGCCGGATCGCGCTCCCCACCGTCGGGCGGGTAGCCGAGGCATGGCGGCAAGAGATCGAGGCACATCGAGCGCATGCAGGTCGCGCAGCCCGGGTCGTCGTCCTCGACGCACGCGCAGTCGTCGCTTCCGCTCTCGCAGGCCGCCACGCAGAAGTGCTCTGCGCACTGCATCTGCTGGGTGAAGCACCACGAGCACTCACCGGTGAGACCGCTCGTCCCGATCATGCACCACTGCGTGCACTCGGCACGATCGCACCCATCGCCGCAGCTCTCCAGGCACTCCTCGGCGCAGGTGGCCGCGATGTCGATTATCGTGACCCCGGAGTCGGCTTCGATCGCGGTTCTATCTTCCTCATCCAGGCACAGGTCCTCGTAATGCTCGGGCGGCGCGCCGGTGTCGATGGCATCAGGCGGCGGGATGAACTCGTCGCCGCCATCCGACGATCCGATATCGGCCTCCGGAATAAAATCGAGCTCGTCACCACCGTCGCCCGGCCCACCGACCTCGCTGGGAGGAAGGTCTGCACCGCCCGTCTCGCCGCCGTCCTCGATCAACTCGCCGAAGTCCTCCTCCTCGCCGTCGCCCGACGGGATCCGATCGGGGAGATCGTCGCCTCCGCCATCGCCGTCGCCCTCCGGGACGAAATCGCCCCAGTTGTCGCCCCTCAGAACCGAGTCCTGGCCTTCGTCCGGCTGAACCGCGAGGTCGGGGTCCTCGCGGAAGACACCATCCTGCCCATCACCTGGCGGGATCACCTCCGCGCCGGTGTCGTCGATGATGACGTCCGGTCCGGTATCACCTGCGGCGTCCGGGGCGTCTCCCGAGCCGTTGGGATCCGCGTCGCCGCCAGCATCGTCTTCGGTCCGCTGCACGCAGATTCCCGGCGGTACAACGCACCGCTCGAGCGCTTGGTCCGGACAATCGGAGTCATCCACGCACGGACAGCCCTCGCCGACCGCGCACTCCGTGCTGTCCCCGTCCGTGCTCGTCTCCTCGGGCCCACACGCGACCAGAAGGCTCAGCAGAAAAACAACAATTGCCCACATCGACCGCATGACGCACCTCCATAGTCAGACCACAATACCTGAACTCGCCGGAAAACTACAATGACTTGTTCGGGCCCACGGTGCCGCAACGAGACGTTCCGTCGGTCAGAGGACAGGGCCGCGATCTCCGCGGGCGATCCCAGCGTGCCCCGGCGTGAAACCGATGCTACTGTTCTCGGGCGGTCTCTCCACGCGCCGGCCGGCGAGGCCGCACTCGCGACGCCACAACTGCGGTGTCGCTCATGCCGCCGGCCCGACCCGCCCCCGCGCTCGAGTGAACCGAAGCCCGTCGCATCTCGCCGCCGCGACCACGCTGGCCCTCGTGGCATGTACCGGGCCCCGGTCGGCGCCGTCTCCAGCCACCGAGGACGCCCGCGACACACTGGTCGACGCGGCTTCGGACACGGAGAGCGGCGCCGTCTCGGATGCGTCGCACGACGCCGTAGATGCCGCTACGGACACCCGTGACACGCCAGCGGAGCCACACGATGCACCCACCGACGTACCCCCTCACCACGACGCCGAGCTCCCCGGCTGGTGCACCAACGCAACCGATCGCGCCACACTCCAGAGTACGCCCACCGAAGACGCCCTCGCCCATTGCGGCGCGACGTGCGGCGACACGGGCGAAGACACGGCGTGCCGCCGCTCCTGTCTCACCGACGAGATCGGGCTGACGGCCGGATGCGCCCGGTGCCACGCAACGTGGGTGGAGTGCGCCAGCGAGCGTTGCGGCCACGGCTGCACCCCGGATCCGGGCGCCGAAACCTGCGAGTGTCCGGACGCCGCATGCAGGCTCGAGTTCCAGCTCTGCTCGGGAATCGCCGCACGCCCGGACCCACCGGAGTTACAGCACGCCTGTGGCGGAGAGGCCGAGGTCGACGGACTCCGCAACGGCACGACGCTGCGGAGCGCTGCGCTCTGCCGCGCGATCTGCGGAACCGCCGCGACCTGCTTCGCCGACTGCTTGCACGGCGACGCTGACGTCGGTCCGCTCTGTTCGGCCTGCCTCTTCGACTACGCGACTTGCGCAGCTGGCGCGTGTCCGACCCCATGCACCGATCCGTACGAGGCCGGCTGCCGCGCCTGCGCAAACGCGCTCTGCGGTGAAGCGCTGACGGAGTGCGTCGGGCTGGAGCTGCCATGGCCGACGGAACCGCTGATCAGGTACGCGGAGGTTCGGCTCCTCTCGCTCGCGACATCGGCCGAAGTCTTCTCGGTCATCCGCCTGCCGTCCGGCGCACCTGTGTTTCGGACCGTGGAGGCAGGATTCGTCGGCGACTACTCCCCGTTTCCGGCCGTCGACTCGGTTCTCGCCGTGACCGCGGGCGCCGTCGGCCCGGACGCGCCCATCCTCGCGAACCTCGCCGTGCCCGGGCTCGAAGAACACGACCGGGCGACGATCGTCGTCGCCGACGCACTGGAATCGTGCGCACTCGCTTACCGGGTCGAGACCGATGACGTTCCGGGCGAGGCGGTCTGGCGGTTCTTCAACGGAATGCCGGGTGCGTCGGGCCTGGATGTCTGGTTGCTGGGTGATTGGCCCGATCGTGTCCCGCTCGAACGCTTCGCGCCGACCGTCGGCCCGGCCTCGTTCTCGGCGGACCGGAGCTTCGACGAAGACGTGAGCCGACGGATCGGCCTCGATGTCGATGGCGACGAGGTCATCGACGATGTGTTCGCGATCTGGCCGCAGGGGCTCACCCTGGATCTCACGTTCTGGTACCACGCCGGGCCGAGGGGGGGCGCGCGCCTCCTGGCGACGTCGCAGGACGCCCCCCGCACGATCTTCCTCCTCGAAGACCCGCCTTGATGCCGGTTCGCGGAAGCAGCGGTCCATGCCTGTGATCGCGGACCCCCTCTCGCGTTACCGGCGCCCGATCATCCGCGGGGTTCGAGACCTACGGTGAGAACGTACGGACGACGCGGAATCCGATCAACGGGCTCCCTGCGTCGCCGTTCTCCGAGACCCGCGCCGCCGCACGTGCCTCGGGAGCACGCGCCACCCAAGTCCCGCCCTTGACCATGCGGAAGGGGTGGTTCTCGATGGTTCCCCCCAAGGGATCGGTCGCCGGGGTCGGCGAGTGGGCGCTCCAATAGTCCCACACCCACTCGGCGACGTTCCCGGCCATGTCATAGACGCCGAAGCCGTTGGGGCGCAGCTCACCCACGCGATGGGTCCGTTGCACGGAGTTGCAATCGAACCAGGCGATCTCGGCGAGGTGGGGCACGTGCTCGCATACCGTGGTTCGAACGGCGCCGTTATACGTGGGCGTGGTCGTTCCCGCGCGATAGGCGTACTCCCACTCCGCCTCGGTCGGGAGTCGATAGCCGACGCAGCGCGGAGGCGATTGCCCGGGACCGTTCACGAAGACGCTCGTGCACCGCAGCCCCGCGCCGGGGACCCCCGAGCACCCCCCGAGGACATAGCACGGCTCGTAGCCCTCGGCGTCCGACAGTGCGTTGGCGTACGCCGCCGCTTCCCACCAGCTGACGGAATCGACGGGACAACTGTCGCCGCAGTCCCAGAAGTGGGAGGGGTCCACGTCGAAGAACCGCCCCCACTCGCTCTGCGTGACCTCATGACGCTGAAACAGGAACGCGCGCGACAGGGTGACCTCGTGGACCGCTTCGCCAGGCCCGGCGCCGAACTCGGTCGGCGGAGCGCCCATCGAGAAGGTGCCCGACGGCAGCAACACGAAACCCGGGGGCACGTCATCAGCGCACGTTCCGGCCACGCACCCCTGCGACTCCGGACAGGCGACTCCGCACGCACCGCACGCTCTCGCGTCGACCTGCAGGTTGACGCAGGTACCGTCGCAATCGGTCCAGCCGGGGGCGCAGACGCAGGCCCCGTCGACGCAGCGCTCGACCGGGACATCGCACCGCACGTCGCAGGCGCCGCAGAATTCAGGGTCGTCAGCGAGGGTCTCGGGCAGCCGGCAGATGCCGCCACATGGCTCTCGGTCGGGCGGACAGGTGATGAAGTCGAGCCCGGCCATGCGCTCGCGACCGGCTCGGTCACGAGCCGTGGCGGACACGCTGAACACCCCGAGAGGGAGTCCGGAAACCTCGAATTCGGTCTCCCACGGCGGCGCTTCGAGCACAACCGGTTCCAGGCCGGGGCCGTCGACGAAAATCTCGACGGTGGCGACACCTCCGGCATCTTCGGCGCGGACCACGACCGGGAGCATCCCGCCGGTCGGACCGTTCAGGTCGGAGTTCGGACTCAGGATCTCGACCTCCGGCGGCGTACGATCGGCGAACAACGTGATGCTCGCCTGGGCTTCGACCCCATCAGCGGTGGCCAACGCGCGAACGACCCGCTCCCCTTCCCGGGCCACATCCGGCCGAAACTCGGCGACGAACGGTTCCTCTTCGTCGATCGTAGGCTCCTGTCCGTCGATCTCGAATCGCACGACCGCCGGTGACGCGGACTCCACGCCGACGGCGACGAGCTGGTCCCACGCGATCGCTGCGCCGTCGTCAGGGTACGTGAACCAGACCTCGACGCTCGGTGCGTCGGCCGGCGTATCCGGCTCGGGCGCCACGATTTCGGCACCGGCGTCGGTGTCCTCGTCCGTGTCCTCGTCCGTGTCCTCGTCCGTGTCGGCGTGGGTCTCCGACACGTCGGAGCGCGGCTCCGGCTCCTCGTCGCGCTCGCACGCCTTGCACCCGAGCACGAGCACCGCCACGACGACCGCGACTCCGATCAAGACGACCAACGCAACCCGGACTCTCCGGCGTCTCATCGGCGGACCGGTTCCGTTCTGGTCAAAGTGGGCCGAAGGCAATGATCCCTACGGTCGAGTTCGCGAAGAATACCAACGCGCTGACGCCCTCCACGCGCGTGGGGTCGTCGAACGTGACGATCGTGATCCACTGCCCGTCGGTGAGCTCGACGAATGCGTCTGCGTCGCGGGCGAGATCGCCGTCGAAATCCGCGCCAAGACGGATCGATCGGCCGAATTCCTGCACCCACGGAGTCACTCGGCCATAGCGCGGCGTGACCCAATCCTCGTCGGGCGAGGACATCGAGCCCATGCGGAGGTCAGGCCGGCTGCTCGCAGCGTGGAACACCCGCCAACGGGTTCCGAGGTGCCCGGTCTCCGGTTCCACGAGCGTCACGAGGTCGAGCCCCTCGGCACCGTCGTACGCGATTGCGGTCACGAACTCTCCGGGCAACAGGTCGACGGTCTCCTCGGTCAGGATCGTGGCACTCGGACCGCTGCTTCCATCACTGAGCGCCACCCGCAACTCCCCGGACGGGATTTCCATCGGGCCGAAGATGCCCGGCGCCGGCACCCACCGGTGGATGGGAATCCCTTCCGGCATCAACAGGAAAGCGACCGGTTCGGACGCCATGGCAGCCTGAGCGACACGGATCTGCGCCGGGCCATCCTGGTCGAAGATCTCGGCCACGTCGGTGCCGAGGCAGGCCCCCAGCGGCTCGGAACACACGTCGCACTCCGCGCAGCCGTAGCTGAAGATGTCACGCGCGCACCGCAACCGGCACAGGACCGATGCGCACGACGCGTAGGTCGACGCGCAACCCACACAAAGGGAATTGAGCGACGTCGAATCCCAGACGCAGCGCGAGAAACACGTGGTCGGAGTCTCGGTCAGCCGGCAATCCGCCCAGCACGTCCGCATCGCCCCGGCGAGCTCCCGCGGTTCGTCCTCCTCCTCCCAGCCAGAATCGACGCACTGCGGATCCGGTGGGTCGGGGAGGTCGTCGTCGATGCCAGCGCACAACACGAACTCCGGCCCGCAGCGGTCGTCGGCGCAAGCGAAACAACTCTCGCCCAGGGGTTCCTCGATCGTATCGAGGTCCCCGGAGAGTTCCTGCTCACATTCGGTCGAGCAGCTGTCGGCGACACAGACGCCGACACCAGCGAGGCACCACGCACACCCCTCGGTGTATTCGACGCGATCCTGGACGCAGTCCGTCATGCACCGCACCGGCCTGTCGGCATCGGCGCACGCCGGGGCGCACTCCCGGACCGCCAGGTTCCAGTGCGTGATGTCCATCGGTTGTTCGTCGTCGACACAGGCACCCGGAATCACCGCGCCGTCGGCCGTGGGCACGGCATCGGACCCCAGATCACCGATCTCCCCATCCGGTGACGCCAGATCCTCACCGTCGGGCGCATCCACCGACGGGTCGCCGTCGCTCGCGGAGTCGGGATCCACCTCGGAGGCGTCGGTCGGAGCCGTCTCCGCTCCGTCTCCGTCGCTCGGGTCCGTGTCGGCTCCATCCTCGTCGGGCGCGTCGGTCCCGGGGGAACCGCCGTCGGTGGCGTCGGCGCCGGCCGTGTCGTCGACCTCACGTGGACCGTCTTCGGCGACGTCGGAGCCGGCCTCGTCGTCGTCACTGCCCGGAGAGCTACAACCGAGGGCCAGCGCGAACACGCAGCCCGCCACGACCCACAATGCCGCGCGCGTCGATGCTGTGCGCGTCGATGCTGCGCGCGACGTCCGCCGGTCGGACGAGGGAAGCGCGCCAGGCGCCATCCTATCCGTCCGCTCGCACTCTGGATCGCAGTGTGACATCGCCCTACTCCGGATCCGGAAGGGTTCGTGCCAACCGGAGCCCTACCGTCGCGAGCGACGTGATCGCTCCGACGCTGAGCCGGGTCGACGCGCGAAGTCGACCCGCGTGTTCGTTCCAGGCCCCGCCCTTTGCCGTTCGCGAGAACGACTCTTCCGCGCCTGTCGGATCGACCAACGGTCCGGGTGGGATGTACGAGCGCCACGGGTCGCCGGTCCACTCGAAGACGTTGCCAGCCATGTCGTACAGGCCGAAGCCGTTCGGGTGCCGCGTGCCAACCGGATGCGTTCGTCCCGAGGCGTTGCACTCATACCAGGCGATCTCGTCGATGAACGGGTTGCCCTCGCAGTCGAACGGAACGGCCTCGCCTGCGTACGTGGACGTCTCGGTGCCGGCCCGGTACGCCCACTCCCATTCCGCCTCGGTGGGCAGTCGGTAGCCCTCGCAATCCAACGGATTGCCGTCGGGCGTATCGACGTCGAAGCGTGCGCACTGTACCCCCGCGCCGACCGGACGACCGTCGCACTCTTCGAGGATGTAACAGGGCGGCAGACCCTCGTCTTCGGAGCGCGCGTTCGCGAAGTGGAGCGCCTCGAACCAGTTGACGGAGTCGACGGGACAATCCTCGCCGCATTCCCAGAACGCAGACGGATTCACGGTGAAGTACTCCGACCACTCGCCCTGGGTGACCTCGAACGCTTCGATCGCGAACGAGCGGGTCAACGTGACTTCGTGCGCGGACTCGTGGGTCTCCGTACCGGGCTCTCGCGGAGCCGGGCCGAATCGGTACGTGGTGGCCGGGATCGCCTCGAGGTCCTCCGGGAGCTCCTCGCCGCAACCTCCGGCGACGCACTCCCGCTCCCCCGTGCACTCGAGGCCGCATTCCCCACAATTGGCCTCGTCGCTATCCAACGAGACGCACGCGCCGTCACAATCAACCCGTGTCGGCGCGCAGGCACAGCTGCCGCTGTCGCAGACCTCCGCCGGGAAGGCGCACGCGGTCTCGCACTCGCCGCAGTGGAACGGGTCGTTCACGAACGAGCCCGGTTGGCGACAGATGCCGCCGCAACGAATCGGGGCCTCGTCCGGACAGATCTCGAACGGCTGAAGCACCGTTGCCGACCAACCGGCTGCATCCCACGCCGTGATCGACAAGACGTGGATTCCTCCAGGAAGGCTACTGGCGTCGATCTCGCCGACCCAGGGGGGGACATCGAGTCGCACCGCCTCGACCTCGGCGTCGACGATGGCCACCGAGGCCCCGACCACGCCGATCGCATCGAAGACGTCGAAATCGAAGGGCAGCATCCCGACGCTGTCCGGGCCGATGACGTCTACGCCGGGCTCGAACACGATGATATCCGGCGCGCTGACATCGACCGTCACGGTCACGGACACCTCCTCGGTGTCGACGCCGGTATCGCCGACAGCGCGTATCACGTGCACACCCTCGCCGGCGGCCGGTGCGTCCCATAGCGCGAGGAACGGGGCCTCCAAGTCGACCCGAAGCGAGGCGTCGTCGATCAGGAACTCGACCGACTCCAGCGATCGCGGCCCCGTCGCTTCGATGAGTGTGATCGCACGAACGAACGAACCGTCGGCCGGCTCCACGAACTCGAGCGCCCCCGGCCTCGGAAGATCCGGTGCGTCGAACAGCGCCGTGTCGGAGTCGCCCCCTGCATCTGTATCGCCGGCTGCACCGTCCGGCGAGTCGGGTGCGCCGAAGTCTGAGACGCCGTCCGGTGTGCCCGCGTCGGCGTCTCCCACTTCTGGCGCTCCGGCGTCGACGTCCGTTGCATCGGGCGTCGTCGCGTCTCCGGGGTCATCCGCATCGGCACCGTCACCGATGTCGGAATCCGGATCGACCATCACATCGCCGTCCGAGTCGGAATCCGCCGATCCGCCCGCATCGAGGTCGTGGTCCACATCCGGCGCCACGTCGGCGTTGGTGTCGTCGTCGGCAGGTGGGTTCCGGCCATCCCCGCACGCGAAACTCGCGAGCACGATTGCGCCCGCGAGTCTCCGAAGCGTGCGGCTCGTTCTGAGCCGGCTGTTCGTCATGTCGACACTGCGCTCATCCGTGGACCGACGATTCCGCGTTCGCTCAGGGGATCCCGACGCACGCGCCGGCCACGCAGGTCTGCTCGGCGTTGCAGCCGGCGGTGGAGTCACACTCGCAATCTGCGCGGGTCGGGTAGGCGAACGCGCTCCCGGACGACACGGTCCGCCCGGTGAGCATCGAGATGCGTTGCGGGTTGCAGTCTCGGAACCACTCGTAGTCCTCGGTCTGGACGTGGCACGCGCCGAACGAACCCGGGCGGCCCTGGCTCATCGCGGCCCCGCCGGAGGTCGCGCGGCTCTCGCTCCACCGCAAGGTGTTGCCGCCGTTCGTCACGACGCCGCCGCCGGGCGAAGTGCAGTCGACCGCCGTCCGGTCCGGGCTCGTCGTCGCAAGACCGGTCAAGGTCGAGTTGTAGGTCCAGAAGGAGAACGACTGTCCGGCCTGACCGGAGCGACCACCGAAGATTCCGCCGTTGCCGCCGCGGCCCGAGATGAGCTCGCTGCGCTCGACCTGCGCGCCGACCGAGCGGGCGGCGTAGAGGCCGACGGAGGATCCGCCGCCACCGCCGCCGTCGAGCCCGGCGTTGCCGCGGTAGAAGAAGGACACGTGGCCCGGCGGGCACCATGCCGTCCAGCCGTTGCCCTGGCCGCCACCCTCCGGACCGGCGTACGGCGTACAGCTGTAGTGCCAACAGTCGATGTGGTTGCTGCCGGACGCCGTCGGGAACGACACGTCGCCGTGGTCAGTATCGCGACCGTAGTACGCCGGGCCTGCCTCGACTCGGCTGTCGAACAGCCGGAATGCCGGCGAATCGCCGATCGAGATGCCGTGCGTCTCCAACGGGCCGGTCGCAGGCGGCGAGCTCGCCGTGCCGCTGTTCACCGTTCGGACGTCGAGGTGTTGCAGCACCGTGACGCTGCTCAGCCCACCACCGACCATCGTCGAGTGGAATTGGGCGCCCTGATTGGTGTTGTACGTGACCCCCGACTTCGCGCCGGTCCACGCCGACCATGTCGTCGGCCAACCGCCGTAGATGTCGGTCCCGTTCTCCAACAAGATGGGCGTCGTCGTGCTCAACGCCCCGCGCACGACGATCGGGCGGCTCGAGCTTGCCGTTGCGAACGCAGACGGGAAGTCCGTTTCGCAGACGGCTCCGGTCGGTGCCACGGCGCAGCTGTTCGCTACCAGGACGACCTGGCTGATGTTGCCGCTGAACCCGTCGCAGTTGCGATCCGTCGAGTCGAACATGTTCGCGGTGTTCCACGCACCGCCGCTGGCGCTGATGTCGTCGTTCACCGAAGCGGGGAACGCGCCTGCGTCACCATCGTCACAATCGCGACCGCCCGGAACCGAATCGCGGATGTACTGGTCACCGTCGAAGTCGATGTAGCACTGTGGTCCGGTGCCGCCAGGCCCGCCCATCGGGCAGGTTTGCGGTCCACCGCCGTCGGGGTCGTTGCCGTCGCACTCCTCGATGCCCGAGTACACGTACCCGTCGCCACACCCGGCCGCGATGCACCGGGTCGAGCCGGCAACAGGGCCGGCACCGGAGCGCATTACGCACGCGTCGGTGTTCGACGTGTTCCCGTCGTCACAGGTCTCCTCACCGCTCCAGATGTAGCCGTCACCGCAGGACGGCGGGCCACAGGCCACGCAGTCGTCGGTATTCACCGTGTTGCCGTCGTCGCAGTCCTCGACGCCGGCCCACACGTTGCCGTCGGAGCAGCTCGCCTGCACGCAGTACGTCGCGGTGAACGCCACGCCGTCGGCGCTGGTCCGGGCCAACGAACCGCCGAGCACGCAGGAGTCGGTGTTGACGGTGTTGCCGTCGTCCGGGTCACCGGCGCACGTGTCCTGCCCGCTCCAGTTGTAGTTGTCACCGCAAGCCGCGGCCTGGCAGTAGTTCGCCAGCCCGGGCGTGTTGCCGGCGCTGATGCAGTCGTCGGTGTTCAGCTTGTTCCCGTCGTCGCACACCTCGACACCCGACTGGGTGTACCCGTCACCACACGCCGCGGTCTGACACAGGGCGACACATGCATCGCGGTTGTTCGCGTTACCGTCGTCGCACTCCTCGCCCCCGGGCGCTCCTGGGGGTGTGTAGGCGGAGTTGACGATGGTGTCGCCGCAGGAAGGCAGCGAGCAGTTGTTATTGCAGATCGAGGTGTGCGTGCCGCCGCCGGAGCCATCATTGTTGCCATCGCACGGCTCGGTCGTCGGCGCCTGCATGTCGCGCCAGCCGTCGCCGCAGACGTTGTTCTCGCAGATGTTCAGGCAATCGTCGGTGTTGCTCGTATTGCCGTCGTCACACGGCTCGGTGCCCGCCCCGAGCGACCACCGGTAGCCGTCGCCGCAGCGGGCGTTCTGGCAGCCCGAGACGCAATCGTCGGTGTTGTTGGTGTTGCCGTCGTCGCATTGCTCCGGCCCCGGCGCACCCGTCGGCGTATAGAACGCGTTGATCTTCCCGTCGCCGCAGGCCGGCAGCGTGCAGTCGTCGTTGCAGCCGGCCGTGAAGACGCCGAACGTGTCGCACGGCTCGGCTGCCAGGTTCTGGATGCCGTCGTCGCACAGCGGCAGGGTGCAATCCGTGTCGCAGGTCGCCGTATTGGTTCCGCCGCCGGAGCCGTCGTCGTTGCCGTCGCACGCCTCCGTTGCCGGGCCCTGGAGATCAGCCCAGCCGTCGCCGCAGGAATTGAGGATGCACGCGTTCAAGCAGTCGTCGGAGTTGTCGCTGTTGCCGTCGTCGCACGCCTCGCCCACGAAACTGTTCCGGTTGCCGTCACCGCAGTTCGGAATCGTGCAGTCGAAGTCGCAGGTCGCCGTGTTCACGCCGAACGTGTCGCACGGCTCGGCTGCCAGGTTCTGGATGCCATCGTTGCACAACGGGATGGTGCAATCGGAGTCGCACGTGGGCGAGTTTCCGGCGGTGTCGCATTGCTCTGCGACGACCGGTCCGGGCGGGTCGAACGACGGGTTGTGGTGGTTGTCGCCGCAGCTCGGGAAGGTGCAGTCGGAGTCGCACCCCGCTGTGTTACCCCCCGTGTCGCACGCCTCGGCGCCCGCGCGTATCGCGTCACCGCAGCGCTCGGCGCCACAAACGGACGCCTCACCCGTACACACCCAACCGGGCTCGATCGTGCACGTCGCGGAGCAGCCGTCGTTCGGGACGAGGTTGCCATCGTCGCAGGCCTCGTCGCCGCGGAGCAGGCCGTCGCCGCAGACCGAGACGCAATCGCCGCCGTGGATCGGGCAGCTCCAGCCGGGCTCGACCGTGCACGCGCCCGTGCAGCCATCGCCGCCGCCGTCGCCGTCGTCGCACGCCTCGACACCAGGCGCCACGAGGTCGGTGACACCGTCGCCGCAGACGTTCAGCGCCGAGCAGTCCGGCCGGCAATCGTCGTTGTCGAAGTTGTTGCCGTCGTCACAGAGTTCGCCGAAGAGGTTGTCGGTGATCCCGTCACTGCAGAACGGGAGCACACAGCCGACACGGCAGATATTGGGGTCGACGTCCGAGTTGCACTGCCCGTCGTCGTCGCAGTTGCCCGTCGGCATGAAGCCGGGCTGCCCCTCGTCGCACGGCTCGCCCGGGTCGATGACGTCGTCACCGCAGGTGAAGAACTCGCAGTTGGTTCGGCAGGCGCCAGGCTGGATATCGGAGTTGCACTGACCATCGGCCGCGCAATCCGCGCCGTGCGGCATGTAGGCCGGCTCCCCGTCGTCACACGCCTCGCCGGTGTCGAGCACGTCGTCGCCACACCGGTTCGGGCGGCAGTCCGTGCGGCAGCGGTTCGCGGCGCTATCCGAGTTGTTGAGGTCGCACTCCTCGTAGTTCGGGTCGGAGGTGATCATGTCGGTGCCGTCGTCGTTCTTGAACCACCGTCGATCGTCACCGCAGGACGCGTCGCGGCAGTCGCTGACGCAGGAGCGCAGATCGTTGTTGTTCGCGGCGTTGTCGCATTGCTCGGTCCCACGTCCGCCGACCGGGGTGAAGGTGGCATTGATGTGACCGTCGCCGCAGCCCGGGACCGTACAATCGACATCGCAGGTCGGCGAATCGCCGCCGGTGTCGCAGATCTCGGCAGCGGGGTTGTAGACGCTGTCGTTGCATGCGGGCGGCGTGCAGTCGTCGTCGCACGTCGCGACGTTGGTGCCGCCACCGGTGCCGTCGTTGTTGCCGTCGCAGGCCTCGGTGTCCGGACCCTGCAGGTCCTGCCAGCCATCGCCGCAGACCGCGGCCGTACACACGTTGGTGCAGTCGTCCTGGTTGATCCCGTTCGAGTCGTCGCAGGGCTCGCCGGCGGCGGCGTTGAACACGCCGTCCTGGCACGCCGGGAACGTGCAGTCCACGTCACACGTCACCGAGTTGCCGCCGGTGTCGCAGATCTCGGCGAGGTCGTTGAAGAAGCCATCGTTGCAGACCACGGTCGTGCAGTCGGGGTCGCAGCCCGGTGTGAAGATACCGCCCCCGGTGCCGTCGTCATTGCCGTCGCACTCCTCGGTGTCGGGTGCCTCGAGGTCGACCCAGCCGTCGCCGCAAACGGCGATGGTGCACGCGTTCGTGCAGTCGTCCTCGTTGACGCCGTTGGAGTCGTCGCAGGGCTCGCCCGCGGCGGCGTTGAACACGTCGTCCTGGCAGGCCGGCAGCGTGCAGTCGACATCGCAGCTAGCCGAGTTGCCGCCGGTGTCGCAGATCTCACCGGTCGGGTTGAACAAGCCGTCGTTGCACTCGGTCGGGGAGCAGTCGACGTCGCAGACCGCGGTCTCGCCGCCGGAGCCGACGCCGTCGCCGTCGCAAGCTTCGATGCGCGGCGCCTGGCCGTCGACCCAGCCGTCGCCGCAGGAATTCAGGATGCAGATGTCGAGGCAGTTGTCCTGGTTGACACCGTTCGAGTCGTCGCAGGGCTCGAATGCGGGGTTGTAGACGCTGTCGTTGCATGCGGGCGTCGAGCAATCGATGTCGCACGTCAGGGTGTTGCCGGCTTCGTCGCAGGTCTCGCCGCTGGAGACATTCAGGATTCCGTCACCGCAGGCGCTGACGGTGCAGACCTGGGTGCAGGCCGCGGTCTCGCCGCCGGTTCCGGACCCGTCGCCGTCGCACTCCTCGTAGAGCGGGTCGCTCGGGTCCACAATGTCGGTCCGGACGTAGCCGTCGCCGCAGTGCGCAGTCA
>CAZFPM010000020.1:0-43144 GCA_964520965.1 uncultured Myxococcales bacterium | reverse complement strand
CGGGTGCCCCCACAGATCCGGTCTCGATGCCCATCAAACAGCGCGCTTCGTAACACTCGTGGACCACCGCGTTCGCCGCGGTCGCGGGGGCAGAGGTCATGACGCACGCTCGAACTCGCGTCGACGGCGAGCTGCGACACGATCGAGGGTTCCTCCTGCTGAGGGTTCGACGACCGCGCATGAGTCGACGAAGGAGTCCCCGACGAGTCGCCGATTGGGCGACCACCCGCAGCTCCGCCGATTCCACACGCGGAGACGGCTGAGCCTGAGCGGGCATCTTCCGCCATAGCGAGCCAGCGACTGGACGATCCCTCGACGCCGCGGCTACGTTCAACCGGTGGTTGGAGGCGCCGCTCGCTCCCGTACCGAGTGCGACGCGGCGATCCCCGTGCATCGCTCGGGCACCTCCAACCCTAATAGTTGGACCCGAAGACACCGCCCCCGGCAAGCCGGTCTTGTCCGCACCGGCAGCGCTTGGCATCGCAAGGCTTCGCGCCTACTCTGGTCAGCAAGGACGTCGACACCTGCGCACATGACCGTCAGCCTCCCTCCAGAACTCGAAGCCCTCGTTGCCCACAAGGTCGAGGACGGCACCTACGGATCCGAAGCCGAAGTACTCAGTGCAGCCCTGCGCCTCCTTGAGAAGCAGGATGAGTTGAGAGAGCGGCGTATTGCCGAACTGCGGGCAAAGGCGATTGCCGGACTCGCCGACCTTGAAGCGGGCCGGGTCTCCGAGCTGTCGGCGGACGACATCAAGCGGATCGCCCGGGAGCGTTTCCTTCGGTGACGAAGCGCTATCGCGTCTCCGACGAAGCGAAGAATGACCTCCTGGATGTCTGGTTCTACGTGTTCGAATTCCAGCAGTCCGACCAACGCGCCGACGCGGTGGTCGACGCGATCGTCTCTGCGTTCGACACGCTCGCCTGCCATTCAGATCTCGGGACGAAGCGTGATTGGCTTCCGGGTGATCTCCTTGCCTTCCCGAAGGACGGCTACCTCGTTCTCTATCGAGTCAGCGATGAGGGCATCGAGATCGCCCGCGTGAGCGGCGGTGACGCGGACCTTCTTCGCGACCTCTGACACCAACCGAGCCCCGATGTGGCTCACCCCACAACCATGGGGTCCTGCCGACGCCCCTGGCGCACTTCCGCTCCGCGGCCAGCGCCGTTACGCTCCACCGCACCAGGGGTCCCCTTCACGCCCTTCGGGCGTTCCGGCGCGGCAGACCCCTCGTACGTTGTCCGCATCCACGCGGTCCTGCGCCCGGCCCGTCCGCGACTCCCATCCTCCCAGTCGCGTCGACGACCAGCGGTCCCGTCAATCGAACAGCCTCTCGAGTTCGGGGACCAGGAGCGCGTCTGGCATTTCGTGCCGTCCATCGTAGGTTACGAGAGACACGAGCCTGAACCCCGTCGCGCGCAGGGAGCTCACCACCTCGGCTGTGCGTCCGTTCACCACGTCATCGCGTGTGCCGTTCATCACGACTATGGGGAGGTCCAGCGCTGTGGGGTTCACGTGCTCGCGCCGAACCATGGTCGCTGTGTCCTCGTTGACGCCGGCAGCCAGCACCGCATGCCAGAGGTCCGTGCCGCCGAACGCGCCGGCAATCATTGCCATCTTGCCGCCCCCTGAGAACCCGTAGACGACCACCTGAGCCCCCACGGCCACGATCCCGCGAGCGCGGAGTTCGACAAGCAACTGGGAGGAGTAGAAGAACTGCCCCCAGTGGTCGTGGTCGTGCCGAGGGACGGTCACGGTGACCACGGCAGCCCCGACGCGTGGGGCGACATCGTCGATGAGCTCCAGGTAGGCATCGTAGTTCCAACTCCCGGAACCGAAGACCAGCACGACCCGCCGCAACGGCATAGGGCTATCGAGCGGCACGAACACGATGCCTTCGCCCGTCGCTGGGACGTGTCTGCGCTGCCCTTCCGGGACGAGTGACTCAAGCAACGCGCGGTCCAACGTCATGTCGACGTAGTTTCGTGCGCCCGACCGGGATCGGGCGTCTCTCCCAGCGCACGACGCCGATCACGGTGACCGCAACGACCAGCGCGACTGTGATGCTGCCCTTCCGACCCATCGACGACCTCCCTCGCGGCTTCCCGCGGCACGGCGCTCGTACCGAATCAAGAGCGTACGTCGGCAGCCCTCGTGCGGACAACCCGGGCGATGCTGCCCCTTCCCGTGCCCGAAGGCTTCGACGACCTCTCGGTGGCGGAGAAGCTGCGCTTTCTCCAAGAGCTTTGGGAACGTACCGAAGCCACCGAGGAGCTTGCGGGCCTCCACGAACGCGTCGTGTCGCAGGTCGCAAGGGCGCGGCGCGACGAACTCCTCGCCGACCCCGGGATGGCGATCTCGAGGGATGAAGTCATGCGCCGCGTGCGAGATCGACTCAAGCGGTGAAAGCACGCGGCGTCGATTTTCATCCCGAGTTCGCGGAGGACTGGCGGACGCCGCCGAGTACCTCATGGAGCAGGATCCCGGCTTGGGTGAACGGCTCCTCGCCGACTACGACTCGAAGCTCGACGAGGTTCTGGAGAATCCCGAGTTGTACCAGCTACGCGACGAAGACGGCCTGCGACGAGCGAACCTCAACACGGTCTCCTATTCCATCCGGTTCGACTGGGACGGCAGCGTCGTGACCGTCATCGCCCTTGCCCACCACTTCCAGGACACGGCGCGGTGGGTCGGTAGGCTCGCGGCACTGCTGCCGAAGTAACCAGGTCCGGCGCCCGCTCGATGACGGCGAGGAGCAGCCGTGCGGCTCGCTCCGGCCGCCGGATCCCTTGTTCCCAATTCCGCACAGCCCCGACGCTGAAACCAAACGTCCGGGCGAACTCGGCTTGGGTCATGCCGAGCCTCGCGCGGAGGGCCCGCACATCCACCGTGGGGATCTCAACGACCGGCTCGGACGCTCCGTCCCGACCGGTCAGCGCGCCCGACCATCGCGCCGCAGGTTCCCCCGCCCGGTAGGCCACGGAAGGCAGCCGTCCGACGAGCCCGGCACGGCGAACACCAACACCTGGGGCTCGTCGTCTGCCCTCGTGGAGAGGTTCACGACGATGTCGAGATCTCCGTTGCCATCGACGTCGGCGATCGTCGGGGCCGCCATCGAGCCCGGGCCCGGCAACGCGACTTCGTGCTGGCGCCCACCGCCGGCGTCGATCACGAAAAGCGACCCGGCGCCGGGGTCCGGTGAGAATGTCGTGACGATCACTTCGGGGTGACCGTCTCCGGAGAGATCCGCGACGACCGGCGAAGCGGTCCGAACCCGCTCGTCGTCGGTCAACCGATGCGACCACAGGAGGCGACCGCCGGCCGTCGCCACGTGGATCTGCCCGTCGAGGCCGGGGAAGACGATCTCCGGTCCGCCGTGCTCGGCGCTCAGGTCGGCGATCGCGACGCCTTGGGCTGCCTCCGGCAGGTTCTCACCTTCGAACACGAGGAGGCCCGACAGGTACTCGGAGACGTGCAGCGGCGCCTCCCACCCGGGTGGTCGGGTGCCGTCTCGCTCCAACACCCAGGCGGCAACGCCGAGCTCCCGGCGCGTCTGGGCCGCGTTCTGCACGGAGGCCGCGAACACGATCTCCGCGACGCCATCGCCGTCGATGTCGGCGATCGCGGGGGGCGAGTTGGTCCCGTGGGCCTGCAGGTCGTTCGGTTCGTCGTTCGGATAGCCCTGCAGCGACAGCGCGTAGTCGTGCAGCAGTCGCACGCCGGCGACCTTCGTGGCGAACGCGAAGTCGTTTGCGGCGTCGAGCATTCGCCCGCGGCCGTCGTGAACGCTGAAGTAGGCGTTATCCTGGGTGACGACGATCTCCGCGGCGCCGTCGCCGTCGAGGTCGCCGACCGCCACGTTCTCGTCGAACGCGCCGGTCGGGAAGCAGTATTCGTCACACCCGGTCGCGCCGGAGGCGAAGGGGGGGAATCCCGCCACGGGAGCGCCGTCGTGGTGGAACGCGTGGACGATGTCCGCAGGCGGTCCGCCGACGCCCCGTGTGGACGCGACGACGATCTCCAGGTCGCCGTCGCCGTCGATGTCTCCGACGGCGAGGGAGCGCAACTCGTCGACCGCCTCGACCGGGAAGCCGGACAGCGGCGTGCCATCTGCGGACCACGCATGGATGCGGGCTCGCGCCGTCACGACGATCTCCGGACCCGGGCTGGCCGCCACCAGGTCGGCGACGACCGGTGACGCCCAGATGCGTCCGTCGACCTCCAACAGCAGCGCCTGGCTCCCGTCGGTGCGGTACGCGATCACGCGCCCCTCGCGCGGGGCCAGGATCTCGTTCGCGCCGTCGCCGTCGAGGTCGACCACGGCCGGAGACGCCCGCCAGCCGGCGTGCCACCGGTCGGCGTGCTCGGCGACGAGAACGGGAGCTGCTGCGACCGGCGTGCCTCCGCCGGGTGCCGCTTCGCAGGTCACCGCGTGCTCGGAAGCGTCCCAGCCGGAACCGGCGTCCGAGCGCCCTCCCGACCCGTCGGCAGACGCTGCGCCGTCGGAGCCGTCCGGAGCACCCACCGGAAAAACGGTGGTGTCCGAGGCGCCGCACGCCGAGAGCATGCCCGCGAGCGCGAGTGGAAGCGCACGGATGACCAACATAGCCCCGAGACCGAAAGGGGAATCTCTCCCTCCAACGTACCATCGCTCGGGTTCCGATGCCCGCGCCGATCCGAGAAACCACGGATCGTCCGGCGCCGGGCTCCAGCTCGGTCCAGCCCTGGCCGAAGACCACCGAGCCGAGCTCCTCGGACCGGACCCCGCCGGGCATCGGAGAATCCGGCGACAGCACCCACGCTACACGACGACTTGAGCGTCGACCGTCGATCCGATAGCCTCGGGCGACACAGCACGCCTGCGGGACCGCCCGACCACCTCCCCGCTGAGGCGTCCAACCCTCCACAGTCACGGCGAGGAAGAACGGTGCGAACCCGATCCCTGGTTCTCGTGTGTACTCTGGCCCTCCCCTTCGTGTTCGCCGGTTGCGGCAACGACGACACCGTTGGCGGCGGCGGCGGCGGAAGCGCCACGAGCAGTGACGTGGATCGATACTGCCAGACGCTGTGTGCAAAGCAGGCCGAATGCGGCTTCCTCGGCGGCATGACCGAGAGCCAATGCCTGACGGCGTGCGCGAGCAACGCCTCCGAAGGTACGGAGAGATGTGACGTGAGCCGAGCCGATGCGGACGCGTGCTTCAATGCAATCGGCGCCGCGACCTGCGACTCGTTCCTGACCGTCACGATACCGGAGGAGTGCAACTTGTGCCCGGACGATGGCGGCAGCCCGGACGCGGGCACCGGAACCGGCGGGGACGCGACCGGTGGATTCGACGTCGGCGGCAGCGCCACTGGCGGCGACTGCAACGATCTCGCCGCGTGCTGTCCCGACCTCCCGGAGCAGGCGCAGGAGGAGTGCAACACGACCGCGGCCAACGGGAACGATACAGGGTGGGGCATCCCCGGGGCCGTCTGCGAGATGGCCCTCAGCTGGTATCGGGGCGCAGGTCTCTGCCCCTGAGTCGAGGATCTCGCGCGTCGCACACCGATGTCCCGCGACGACACAGGGTGGGGCATCCCCGGGCAGCGGACCGACCATCTCGGTGGGAGTCCACCCCACCCCTGAGGACGAACAGGCACCCATGGCACGCGATCCCGGTGTCGATACCCAGTCGACCAAGCCCCTGGCCGCCGATGGTGGCGAGATCATCCGAGCGCTCGACAAGATCGTGCGGCGCGCCGCCATCGCTGGTGCGTCGGACATCCACCTGGAGCCGAAGCCGGAGCGGATGCGGATCCGGTTTCGCCTCGACGGTGTGATGGCCGAGCAGCCGCCACTCCGGTCGGCGCTGTGCGCTCCGCTGGTGAGCCGGGTGAAGGTTCTTGCCAAGATGGACATCGCCGAGAAGCGGAAGCCGCAGGACGGCACCTTCCGGATGCCCATCGGCGAGTCCGAGGTGAGCGTGCGGGTGTCGACCTTCCCGACCTTCGACGGAGAGAAGGTCGTGCTCCGACTGCTGACGGGCGGCGCGGTCCTGCCGGTCGAAGAGCTGGGCATGGACGAGCTGCAGGCTCACACCCTGCGGGGCCTCACTTCGCGCACGGGCGGGCTTCTGCTGGTGACCGGCCCCACCGGTTCCGGCAAGACATCGACGCTCTACGCAATCCTGAGCGAGCTCGATACCCGGCGACTCAACGTGGTGACGCTCGAAGACCCGATCGAGGTCCAGCTCCCCGAGGTGACCCAGGGGCAGGTACATCCGAAGGCCGGTTTCACCTTCGCCAACGGGCTCCGGGCAATCTTGCGCCAGGACCCCGACGTGATCCTGGTCGGAGAGATGCGCGATGCCGAGACGGCGGCGATCGCGATCCAGGCGTCGCTGACCGGGCATCTCGTCTTGTCGACGATGCACACGAACTCGACGATCGCGACGATCACCCGACTTCTCGACCTCGGGCTGGAGCCCTACGTCGTCGCCAGCGCACTGGTCGGTGTGGTCGCGCAGCGGCTCGTTCGTGTCGTGTGCCCGTCTTGCGCCTCGCCGTTCACGTTGACGGGGTCGGTGGCCACAGAGGTCGGGTTCGAACTTCCGGCGAACGCGATGTTGGCGCAGGCGGTAGGCTGCGAGCGCTGCCACAACACCGGTTTCCGCGGCCGACGCGGCATTTTCGAGGTCCTCGAGGTCGACGATCACCTGACGCCGCTGATCAAGCGCAAGGCCAACGTGGTCGAATTCAAGCAGGTGCTGCGCGAGCTGCGCGTGCCGACGCTACGGCGCGCCGGCATCGCGCTGGCCTTGCAGGGAGAGACGACCGTGCCGGAGGTGTTGCGCGCCACGTGACGGGGTTCGGCGCCGCGGTCTGCGGAGCGCGGAGACCCGCTCGCTCCGTCGTCTACTCCAGCGAGTTCCACGCATCGACGGTGAACGCATGCGGGTCGAGATCTTCGACCGCGCCGTCGGGGCGGTAGACCCGCACGGCCTCGAGGGACGACGCGTCCCCGAGTCCGAAATGAAGCGCGGTCGCGTCGCCACGACACCCGACCCCAGGCGCGCTCTTGACGTCGCGCCACCGGGTCACGCCGTCGGCGGTGACGGCGACCGTCGTTCCGACGCGGTCGGGCACTCGGATCCCGATCCAATGTCCGGCGTAGTCGCAGTCGTTGCGGAGCACCGTCACGCTCGTGGTGAACTGTTGGCCCGAGGCGGAGTCCTCTCCCCCGAGATCGGCCGGGGCCGCCACCAGGTCGAGACAACCGTCCAAGTCGAAGTCGGCGACCGCGACGCAATAGTAGTCGGCGATGATGCTGCCGTCGAACCGCGGACCGGCCCAGTTGGAGCAATTCGGAAAGCGCAGCGCCTCGTCGCCGGTGTCGCGGAAGAAGAGCATCCGCGTGTCCAGCGCCTCCAATTGCTCGCCGAGCTCGCCCCGGTTCTTGTTCCCGGTGGCGAGCACGAGGTCCTCGGCGCCATCGTTGTCGAAATCGCCGAAGACGACACCCCAGCCGCTGGCGAAGCCGACGTTCCAACCCACCTGGTCGACCATCTGCTCCACCGTGCCGTCGGCGTCCATGTGGAAAAGTGGGAACGCGCCGAGGTCGCTGACGGCGAAGGTGAGCTCGCCGCTGTCGTTTTCGTAGCTGTGATCCACGCCCATCGTGGCGATCGCCCACTCGTGCTGGGGCAACTCGATGGGGACGAACTCGGTGCCGCCCACGTGTGCGAACGCGTAGTTCGCCGGCCGGTCGTTGCCGATGTACAAGACCGGCGCCTGGTCGAACATGGGGCGCGGGGCGTAGGAGAACCCATACGTCGCATACTCTCCGGCGGCCTGGACCTCGGGAGCTCGTGCCGAGACGTCGCCGAACCCGTCGGGGCCTCCTCGGAGCAGAACGTTCGCGGCGTCCGGATCGTGCTCGCCACCGAAGATCTCCCCGACGCGCACGGCGTAGAGATCGGGGTATTCATCACCGTCGAGGTCGAGCACGCCGACCGAAGCCACGCCGGCCGAACCCTCGTCGCCCGTCCACAGGGTCTGGCCGCGAGAGAAGCGAAGATCTCCTTCGTTGTGCGCCGCCTCGATCCTGGCCCTCGCGCCGACGATCAGGTCGAGATCTCCGTCCCCGTCGATGTCCGCTACGGACGACGAGAATCCCGTCGTCAGGTTCTGGAGTCGGGCCTCCTCGGGGAGCGGCTCGAAGTGCCCGTTCCGGTTTGCGTAGACGCCTCCGGCCTCGGCGGGCACGAAGAGGTCGGGAGCGCCGTCGCCGTCGAGATCTCCCCACGAAGCGGTTCCGATCCACAGCTCGGGGATTCCGAGGTCGGCGGTCACGTCGGTCCAGCTCGGGCCGTCGCCACACACTTCGGCCGTACCGCCGCCGTGTTCTCCGCCGACGGGTGGCGCCTCGAAACCCGAGCCTTCGGTGGGCGGGCCCTCGCGTTGCCACTCCGGGATCGCGAATGTGGCCGTCGCCCACGCCTCGGCGCTGTTGCCGGCGCTGTCTCGGAGCACCGCATGCAGGCGCACGTCGGCTTGATCTTCGGGCTGACGACCATCGATCAGGAAGCACGGGATGCCGAGCAGCCCCCGCGTCTGGTCGACCGGTTCGAGATCGACTTCGCCCGTCTCGACCGAGCACGCGGGCTCGTCCGCCCCCTCGCCCACCAGGAGCTCCAGCGAGATAGTCACCGGCTCGGCGACACCACGGGCGCGAACGCTGAACCAGACGTGTTGCCCTCCCTGGTCACCGCTCTCCGCGTTGATGACAGCCCCCTCTCGGAGCGGCGAGAAGCCGTCGACGCCGGTTCCGACCTCGAGCTCCAACTCCGCTTCCGCGCCTGCCCCCCCACAGCTGACGACGACGAGCAGGAACCCGATGAGCGCCGCGAAGACGGCCGTCGCAGAAGATTCGGACCGGCCGTTTGTCGTCTTGATCGGCAAGGGGTTCCGGTGGGTGTCGTTACGCGAGCTCGACCTCGGCACCGATGCAGCGAGCCACTTCGGCGGCGAGTCCCGACGGGTCGTTTCGCGCGTTGAACGCCGGGAGCTTCAGCTCGTCGGCGATGTACGTCGTCCCGACCGCGTTGTCGGTCACCGGGCCGGACACCACGCTCGGGCGGTGGCGAAGATCCTCGAGGAAGAGCACACCACCCCACGCGCCGACGAGGTCGTTGGCGCACAGGACCCGGCAGGCGGTCCGATCACGGATGCAGTCGTCGGAGAGGATGCTGCCGGTGTTGTAGCCGCCGATGATGCCGTCGCCGAGCTCGAGCAGGATCACGTCGGGGTGGGAGCGCTCCAGCTCCTGGATCACCGAGCGGCTGACCGCGGCCAGATCCTCGGCGTTGACCGTGCTGGGCAGTCCGCACTTCACGAACGAAGCGTGGGCGACCGCCCCGTTGTCGCTCATGCGGAGCAGGTCTCGCTGCGCCGCGACGCCAGACAGCTTGCCGGCGGCGATGCGCACACCCGCGTGAGAGAGCAGGCGGATGATCTCCGACGCCGCGTACGTCTTGCCGCTGTTCATGCAGGTGCCGAACACGAGCACCAGCGGGGGCCCGTCTTCACCGAGCTTCGGGCACGCGGGCAGCGCGAAATCCCGGATGTTGAGCAGGGTGTCGCCCCGGCAGGCCTGCCCGATCACCTCGACCGAGATCGGCGGACCGAGATCCTTGTTCGGCGCCTCGCAGACGCCGATCACGCCGCCCATGTTGAGCAGCGAGAGCGTGTCGCCGACATCGACCTTGTCGGGCACCCGCCCCATGTATCCGTGCAACGCCTGGCGCGCACCGAGCACGCCGACGATCAGGTTCCCACGAACCACCTTCGCCAAGCGCCCGTTCGGGAGCTCCAGGTCGCCGTAGTTCTTGTTGTCGGAAAGCGCCCGGCAGACGACGATCGCGCCCTCATCGGACGTGCAGTCCGGTGAGACCTCGACGATCTCGCCGACGCGGGCCGGCAAGGTCGACGAGCCGATCCGGTCGAGGCGGATCTTGCGCTTGAACTTCACGACGACTCCCCGGCCCGGTGCGCGAGCATCGACTGTATCGCCGAGATACGCGCGAAGCCTTCGGCGTCACGGCCGTCCCAGAGGCCGGTCTCCTCGCCGTACGCGGCGCGGGTCGCGTCGAGCATCGAGTGCGGCGACGACGTCGCGACCACGCGGAACGCCCCGCGATGCAGCCGCACACGCACTTCGCCCGTCACCCGCGACTGAGACGAGTCGAGGAGCGCCTCGATGTCCCGGAGCGCCGGGTCGAGGTAGCGCCCCTCGTGAAGGAAGAGCCCGTAGAACGACGACGCCTGGTCCTTCACGAATTGCTGCCACTTCGTCAGCACGAGCTTCTCGAGCTCGCGGTGGGCGCCGACCACGACGAGGGCGGCGGGGGCTTCGAACGCGATGCGCCCCTTGATGCCGACGATCGTGTCACCCAGGTGGATGCCACGCCCGACTCCGTGGGCGGCCGCAAGGCGGTCGAGCCTCCGAAGCAGTGGGATCGGCGCGAGGCGTTCGCCGTCGAGGGCGATCGGTACGCCGCCGTCGAAGGTGAGCGAGATCTCCAGCGCCTGTGCGGGCGCCTCGTTCGCGTTGGCGGTCGCCGGGAACACGTCGTCCGGTACGACGGCGTCGCTGGTCTTGGTCTCGCCGCCGCCGATGGTCGTGCCCCACAGGCCCGCATTGATCGAGTACATCTTCGTCGACGCGTCGACCTCGAAGCCCTTCGACTGCAGGTACTCGGCCTCGCGGGCGCGGCTCCAGCCTAGCTCCCGGATCGGGGCGTGAATCCTCAGGTCCGCGGCCAGCGTGCGGAGCACGACGTCGAAGCGAATCTGGTCGTTGCCGGCACCGGTCGAGCCGTGACAGACCGCCTTCGCGTCGTATTTGCGGGCGACGGCGACGAGGTGCTGGGCCTGGACGACCCGCTCCACGCCGACCGAGAGCGGGTACACGCCGCCCTTGAGGTAGTTCGCGGCGATGATGTGCCGGATCCACCCGTCGAAGAGCTCGACGGTCGCGTCGATGGTGTGGTGGGCGACCGAGCCGAGCGCCTTGGAGCGCGCCTCGATCTCGACCAGCTCCTCGGCCGAGAACCCGCCCGTGTCGACGGTCGCGGTCACGACGTCGTAGCCGTGCTCCTCGCGCAGGTAGACAGCGCAGAGGCTGGTATCCAATCCACCGGAGAAGGCGATGACGCACGTCGGGCGGTCGGTCATGGGTTCTTTCGGGGGGGGTCGGTGGGCGGCCGATTCGGCAACGCAGGGTGCACCGGCGACCGCGTGTGTGTGCGCTCGGGTGCGCGGAGCGCGGATCGCTACCAAAGCCACCGGGTCCGGGTCAAAGGAAAGCGTCGCGCGCCGGCGATCGGGCGCCGTGCTCGAGCGTGCTCAGTCCCGCCCGAAGTCCGTCGCCAGGAACGTCGCCCCGAATTGGATGAACCCGTCGGGGAGACCAGTGGTGAGGCCGACGCCCATGCTGGCATCGAGCGCGACTTGCTCGCCGACGAAGAAGCTGGCACCCGCGCCGAGCGCTGTCTGCGAGAGGCTGAAGTCGTCGGGCCGCAACGTCTCGACGACCTCGCCCCACACACCGACCCAATCCGCAGCATCCCACCAGGCGCGCACGCTGAGCGGGACGGCGAGCGTGCTGGGCTCGTCCTCGGTGTTCACGGTCACGCCGCCGTTGGCGTCGAGACGCACCGGCGCCAGCCAGGTCGAGTAGAGCGCCCGGCCGTAGAGGTCGGCACCGCTGACGCTGAGCGGCGGCTGGCCGATGCCGGGCTGCAGGCCGCCGACCAACGACAGTTCGTGATCATCGGTGTTCAGGGGCAGCCGGAATTTCCCATCGAATCGCGGGTCGCCGACACCGGATTCCCGACCGAACGCGTCCTTCTCCCGAACAGCGAAGAGATCCCAGCCGAGCCGCAACTCGAACCAGTCGGCGGCAGCATAACTGGCCAGCATTCGCCCCGTCTGCAGGTTCAGCTCGGAGAACGCCAGCCGCCACGTGAACTCCATCTCGAGCCACCCGGTCTCGGCGAGGGCAGCCGATTCGGTCGCGCTCGCGATCGTCGGGTCCGCGCGACGCGGCGTCTCGGCGTCGGCGGGAGCGGGCAGGGATAGGGTGGTGACGAGTGCGGCCGCTACGAGGGCAGCGGTAGCGGACGAGTGCATCGGCAGGAGGCAGCGCATCGGCAGGCGGGGCGAAAGGTCAGGCGTAGAGCGCGTCGATGACACTCTGGTAGCGTTTGACGACGTTGCGCCGCTTCACGCTCATCTTGGGCGTGAGCAGGTCGTTCTCGGAGGTGAACTCCTCGGAGAGCAGCGCCCACTTCTTGGGCTTCTCGTATCCCTTGAACTCGGCCGAGCAGCGGTCGATCTCCTTGCCGATCAGCGCGTGCACTTCGCTGTTGTCGGCGATGTCCTCGTTCGAGTTCAACGACAGGCCATTGCCCTTGCCCCACGCCTCGACGGCCTCGAAGTCGGGCACGACCAGCAACACGTTGAAGAGCCTGTTGTCTCCGTAGAGGAAACACTGGGTGATTTTCCCGGACAGGCGCAGCTGCTCCTCGAGCGGGGTCGGGACCACGTACTTGCCGTTCTCCAGCTTGTACTGCTCCTTGAAGCGGCCGGTGATCTTCACGAATCCGTCGGCGTCGATCAGGCCCATATCCCCGGAGCGGAACGCGCGCTTGCCGTCGAGGTCGAAGATCACCTCGTCCGTGATCACCGGGAGCTTGTGATAGCCCTGCATCACGTTGTGGCCGACGATGACGATCTCGCCCTCCTCGCCCTGCGGGAGCACGGCCTGGTGCTGGTCACAGATGAAGATCTCGACGCCCGGGACCGGCTTTCCGACGCAGCCGAACTTCCGGACGGTCGGCGTATTGGCGGTCGCGATCGGTGAGGTCTCGGTCAATCCGTAGCCCTCGCAGACGATGATCCCGACATCGTCGATGAACTCGGCGACCTCTCGTTGGAGGGCGGCGCCGCCGGACACCGCGTATTTGAGGCGCCCGCCGAAGCGGTCGCGGATCTTCACGAAGACGAGCTTGTCGAAGAGTCCGTGTTGCAGGTCCAGCCACAACGAGCGCTTGCCCTGCTCGCGTAGCTCCCGGCGGCGGCGCGCCACGTGCATCGCCTTGTGGAAGATGAACTTCGTGGTCGGCTTCTCGTCGGCCATGCGCTTCTGCAGGCCGTCGTAGATTTTGTTGAACACCCGGGGCACGGCGAAGAGCACCGTCGGTCGTACGAGGCCGAAGTCCTCCAGCAGGGTGTTGACGCTCTCGGCGAGCCCGAGCGCGTTGCCCCCGGCCAACATCGAGTGCAGCTCGACGACCTGGCCGAACGAGTGCGCCCAGGGCAGGAAGCTGCAGGTCACCTCGGTCGCCTCGACCGTCGGCGAGACAGCCTTGAACGCCCGGATGTTGCTCACGAGGTTGGCGTGGCTGAGGATCACGCCCTTGGGATTCCCCGTCGTGCCCGACGTGTAGATCAGACCGGCGGTTTCGTCCGGCTCCGGGACCACCGCGTCGACGGAGTGCTCCGCTCCCCAGGCCAGCCAACGTTTGTACGCGTGATCCGCGTCGGCCGGCGCGTCGAAGGATACGCTGGCCTTCAGCTTGGGCAGCTCGGCGACCACCGGGCGGGTCTTCTCGTAGATCTCCTCGGTCGACGTCAGCAGGACCACCGAGCCGGAGTCGTTCAGGATGTACTTCCACTCCTTGGGAAGTTGCGCCTCGTACATCGGAACGAAGTGCGCCCCGAGGGAGTACGTCGCGTAGCAGGAGACGGCCCACTCCACGCGGTTGTTGGAGATGATCGCCACCTTGTCCCCGCGACCGACACCGAGCTCGGAGAGGGCGGCGCGAAAGTGCCGTACATGGTCGCCGAACTCCCCGTAGGTGATCCACTCGTACCGACCGTCCATCTTCACCCCGAAGGCCGGCTTGTCGGCGAATCGGTCCACCGCCCACTCGTGCATGTCGACCAGGGAACCGAACTCCGGCATTTCGCTCATCGCTCTCTCCGACAGGGGCTGGTTTGGTGCGCGGAAGGATGGCGACGACGCCTCGCGACGTCAACGACGGTGCGCGTCCACGAACGACGAAAGGCGGGCCCGAGCCCGCCTCCTCCGCACCTCTTCGGTGCGCCGATCACGTCGCGCGATCTACTTGATCTTCGACTCCTTGAAGTCGACGTGCTTCCGGATCTTCGGATCGTACTTCTTGACCACCAACTTCTCCGGCGTGTTCCGACGGTTCTTCGTGGTCGTGTAGAAGAAACCGGTGCCGGCGGTCGAGACGAGACGGATTTTCTCACGCATCGCGCGCTCCTCTGGCTGCGCCCGGGCGGATCCCGGAAGCGGAGGCGCTGTCTAGTGGACGCCGGACCGCCCTGTCAAGCAAAGATCGCGGCGGCACACCGAAGGATCCTCGACCGCCGGGCACTCACTCGGAAACGGACGCGCGACGTCCGCAGCCCCGAGCCCGAGGTAACCCACCATGGACCCTTCGCCCACGAAGCGACGCCCCCCACCGCTGTCGACCGCCAACCTCCGCACCGCTACACCGATCGTCGTCGGGTTTCTCGTCGTCGTGTGTTTCGTGCCACGAGCTGCCCGCGGTCAGCCCGATCCAACCGACGCTCCGCCTCCGACCGACGTCGTGGACACCGCATCCGACGACGACTGGGAGCGCGATCGCCCCGACGTCGAAGGGTACGTGCAGTTTCACTACCGCCACGAGCTGGACGCCAACGGCGACGGAGGCTCCTCGGCACCGAACTTCCGCGTCCAACGGGTGCGGCTCGGGGTCGAGGGCGATGTACTCCCGCGCGTGTCCTACGATGTCGAGTTCGACCCGCGGGCCCCGGAGATCACCGGCCTGATGCGCGACGCATTCCTGGCCTTCGACATCGTGCCGAACCACGAACTCCGACTCGGCCAACAGAAGACCCACTTCGGCTACGAGAACGTGCGGTCCTCGACGCGACTCTACACCGTCAATCGCTCCGAGCTCGCCGACAACCTCGCCCGTGGCGCGAATCTTCGCGACGTCGGACTCGGCTTCCTCGGCCACGTCGAGATCGGTGAGCGATGGCGCTTCGAAGACGCGCTCAACCTGGTCAACGGAAACGGCTTCAACACCCAGGGCGACGACACCCCGATGAAGAATGTCTGGGGACGGCTCGGGGTGCGCTATCGCAGCCCATCGGATTTCACCTTCCGGATCGGCGTGTCCGGCGGCGTCGGCGACCAGTTCGAGGAGGAGGATCCGGCCATCGTCGAAGATGATTTCCGTTTCGACTTCTGGCGGGTCGGCACCGACGTCCAGGTCGAACACGACTGGCTCTGGGTCGCCGCCGAATTCGCCTACGGCGAGAACGATCTGCCGGCGCTCACCGTGCCGGAGGAGGTACCGGCGGAGGTGGAGTCCGTTCAGGCTCTATACGTGTTGGCCGCGCTGACGACCCCGATCGAGGTAGGGCCCCTCGTCCGGGTGGACACCGAGAACGACGAGTTCAGGCGTTGGACGATCGGCGCCTATTACGGCCGCCCATCGGCGCGATTCCGCGTCTTGCTGAACTACGAGATCCGGGAGATCGAAGACGACCAGCGCGGCGACGACCGGCTCTACCTGTGGACGCAAGCCCGGTTCTGATCGCTCGGCGGTCCGTCGGGTGCCCGATCAGAAGCGCGGGTCGTTGAATGTGACGTCGTAGCCGGTGTCCTCGCCCGGTGGATGCAAGCCGGTGACCGTGCAATCGACCGTGTCCGCCGACGCGTCGACGTGCATCTCGATGTCGGCGACACGCCACATCGCCCCGGGGTCGCCGAGCAGCGCCGTCATCGTGAACCCCTCGAGCTCGTCGGGTGCGGCACCGAACGTCGCGATTGGTCGGCCGGCGCAATACACGTTGACGACCGGGTGGGCCAAGGTCCCGGTCCAGTTCTGGATCATCACCCGGAACGCGTCACCGTCGCGCGGCCGGTCGAGATTGATGTTCTCCGGCAGCCCGGTGCCCTCGGACAGGTTGTTGTCGATGTCGAGGCGCGGGTTGCCGCAGAATCCGAGCGCCTCCCACTGGTCGCCCTGCGGTCCGGCGTTGCAGGCATCGACCGGCGAGGGTTCGTAGCCCCAGTCTGCGCGCCCGCTGCTGCCGCGGATGCGGGCCTCGCAATTGTGCCAGCCGCAGGAGTCCGGGTTCACCCGGTAGCGCCGGGGGCTCGACGGGGTCATGCCGCTGAACGAGTACCAGTCCCCCGGCGTGCTCGTCCGCATCAGGTAGAGGTCGAGGTCGCGATCCGTGCTCTCCGGGTAACACATCTCGACCCGGAGCCCGGGACCTTCGACCTCGATCACCCAGGCACAGGAGAACGGTCCCGACGGCGTCTCCACGACGAGTGTGACCCGATAGGAGCCCGACAGGCGCGGTGTGAAGACCGCCGTCTCCGCTCGAGAACCCGTGAGCGTGAAGCTCGGCTCGGCGGTCCCGAAGCCGTCGCAGATTCCCCCCTCGATCTGCCACCGCCACGATAGCGCCTCGCCCGGGTAGAACTCCGACCCGGACAGCGAATACGGCTCGAACGGGCGGCCGGTCGGAGTGCGCGGGTCGCCGAGGGTGGGGCAGGACCCCTCCGGCACGCACTCCAGGTGCTCGTCGACGCATCCGTCGCAGTCGTTGTCGGCGCCGTCGCATTGTTCTGGACGCGGCACGATGCCGCCGGTGCACGGCCCCCACTCCGCCTCGCCGTCCAGGCCGGTCTGGCAGCGCTGGGTTCCCCGCCGACATGTCCCGGCATCGACCCGGCCGGGCGGACCCGCGAAGCAGGATTGCACCGCACCGACCGTGCATGCGCACCCCTCGTCGACCACGGTGTCGCAGTCGTCGTCCAAGCCGTTGCACAGGCCCGACTCCCCTTCGACACCGGCCGCAACGTCGAGGCACCCCAAGGGAACCGGCTCGTCATCGGGGCACCGCAGCTCCCGGACCGGATCGAGGGCCACTTCAGGATCCTCTGCGATGTCGGGGGCATCGATGCCGTCAGCGACCTCGGTCACCCCGTCACCAACGTCGATCACGTCGACGACCGCCGCGTCGAGCGCCGTCACGTCGAGGTCGAGATCCGGTCTCCCGCGCTCGATGCCAGTGCGGGCACAGGCTGCCGAGAACAACGAGAACAACGCGATTGTCACGAGCCCAGTAGCTGTGCCGGACGACTGTGGCATCGAATCCCCTGCAGCGCGGAGTGGACTTCATGGGTACCAGGGCTTCCGATCGGGCTCAATGACCTGCGCCGCGCGGTTTGACTCCCCCCGAGACCGCCAGTACCTCTGTCGTCCGGACCCGCCCTCGCACAAGCGCTCGTCATGACCCTCGACCTCCGCCGCGTGCTCTCCGTCGTCGCTCTCCTCTCGTTTTCGCACGCATGCGCGCGAGGTGCCGATGACGAGCCGGCACCGCACACTGAGGCCCCTGCGTCGCTCGCCCAGGCGCTCACCGCGGACGCGTTCACCGAGACCGTGCGCCGACAGATCGACGCCGCGCAGCCCGGCGCGCGCCTCGTCGTCGACGTGCTCTTCGAGCGCGGAACCACGGGCGAGGAAGCCCGCGCCGCCACGCGCGGAGCCGGCGCGGAGCCGGTAGACCAGACGTTGCGCTACGGACACGTGCTGCGGGTCGAAGGCACCGTGGAGACGCTCCTCGCGCTTGCCGACGACCCTGCGGTGCGCGTCGTCTCCGAGCTGCCCCCGGAGAACGTCTCCTGGGTCGAGGCGACTGGGGCAGATGACCCGACGAAGGCACCATCGACCCGCAACACCGACAGCCTCGACACCTCGAACGCCGACGCGGTCGTGCCTGGCGGGGTCGGTGGCTACGACCTGACCGGCGACGGTGTGGTCCTCGGCGTCGTCGACGACGGACCGATCCGCACCTCGCACCAGGATTTCGAGGGGCGCGTCGAGTACTTCGACGGCGAGGGCGAGTTCTCGAGCCACGCGACCCACGTCAGCGGGACCATGGTCGGGGCCGGCATCGGCCGGGGCGAAGCGCGCGGGTTCGCGCCCGACGCCCGCATCTTTGGTTGGCACTTCCACCGCGACAACGTCGATCTCCTCGCCGATGTGAACTTGCGGATCATGGCGTCGAATCACTCCTACGGCTTCGACCTCGGCTGGGACCGCGAAGGGCGTTGGGTCGGCGACGAAGGGTTCGGGAAATACCTGTTGGAGGCGCGGCGGTCCGACGAGGCGATCCACGAGTTCGACATCCTCTGGGTCAAGGCTGCAGGAAACGACCGCGGCCAGGGCACCGACTCGGCCACCGAGAGCCGGCCCGCCGACTGCTCCACCGGTTTCGACTGCATCTCCGGCGGCACGCTCGCCAAGAACATGATCGTCGTCGCCGCCGCCCGTGACGCGACGGCAGACCCGCTGGAGCCGGGTGGCTCCGCGCCGACCGCGTTCTCCAGCCGAGGACCGGCCGACGACGGACGCATCAAGCCCGACGTCGCCGCCAACGGTGAAGGCCTGCTCTCAGCCGGGCACACGGCGGACGACGCCTATATCCGCCAGTCGGGAACCAGCATGGCGGCGCCGAGCGTCGCTGGCGCGATCGGGCTCCTCGTCGAGCATTGCCGCGCGACGCTCGGGCGCGACACGACCGCCGCCGAGATGAAGGCGCTCCTGGTCCACACCGCCCTTCGAAACGACGACGAAGGCCGTCCGAATCCGGTGCTGGGCTGGGGTCTGATCGACGTGCTCGCAGCGGTCCGATTCCTCGACGCAGCCGCCGAGGATCGGCACATCGTCCACGGTCTGTACTCCGGCGCCCCGCTCTCGTTCTCGCTGACCGCCGATGACGGTCGCGACATCGAGCTCACGCTCGTGTGGACCGATCCACCCGGCGACGTGAACACGGGCGGCCGCAACGACCGCACTCCGGCCCTCGTCAACAACCTCGACCTGCGTATCAACACCGGCGGCGAGACCTGGCATCCGTGGCGCCTCGATGCCACCGCGCCCGGCGAGCCCGCTCGGCGCGACGACCGGAACGATGTCGACAACGTCGAGCGCATCATCGTCCCCGCCGGCGATGTCGGTAGCACGATCACCGCCACCCTGGACCACCGGGGCATCATCGAGGACGGCGAGCAGGCGTTCGTCGTGCTCAGCAGCCATGTCGTGCGACCGGCGGTCGACACCCCGCTGATCGGCGGACAACGCGTGGTGCGGCTTCGCGTGCAGAACGACGCCGACCCCGTCTCCGTCGACCTGCCGATCTCCTCGCTGACCGGCGACGACGTCGACTATCGCCTCGAGCGCATCGGCACCGCCTTCTGGCTCGGCCTCGACCGAACCTCCGGCACGCTCCCCGACGACGCCCCCGAGGTCACCATCGACGCCCGGGGCCTCTCACCCACCCTCCACTTCGGCTCGGTCCGCGTGGTGAACGAGACCGCAACGGGAGCCCCGCCGGTCTACGTGACCTACGTGCTCGACGTGCGGGGTCTCGAGTTCCCTTCGGTCGATGCCGGAGACGACCTGCGCGTTCCCGAAGGCGCCCACGTGACCCTTCGAGGCAGCGGCCGCGACCCGACCGGGGAGCCGGTGACCTTCGCCTGGACCCAGAGTGCCGGCCCGGCCGTCGAGCTCGACGACGACACGGCGCCACAACCGACGTTCACCGCTCCGCACGTCGAAGAGCCGACGACCCTGCGCTTCTCTCTCACCGCGTCGAATGGCTCGCTCGTGTCCGCCCCCGACGCGACCGACGTGCTCGTGATTCCCACCGACGGCGCTCGCGAGCCCGACGACAACCGCTGCGAGACCGCGCCGCTGGTCGCCCTGCCCTTCAACGGGGCCGGCGTCCTCGCTCCGCACCACGATGTCGACTTCCTTCGCTTCACCGTCGCCGCCGGCGAGACCATCGGCGCCCGTACCTTCCGACGCGGCGGCGCGATCGACACGACCCTGGGCCTCGTCGCCGCCGCCGGCACCGTGATCACCACCGACGACGACTCCGGTGCCGATCTCTACTCGGCGCTGAGCGTGACCCTCGACGAAGCGGGAGACTACTGCGTCGCGATCAGCACCTATCCGGACTTCACGTTCGACGGCAGCACAGCGCGCACCGGGGGAGAATATGGACTGACCATCGAGGTCGATCGACCCAATGTACCACCCGTCGCGGACGCCGGAGACGATCAACGCGCCGCCCCGGGTTCGGTCGTCACCCTCGACGGCAGCGCCTCGGCCGACCCCGATGGATTCACCCTCGGCTACGCCTGGACCCGCGTCGACGACGGCCCGGATGTCGAGATCGCCGGGGCCAACGGACCGACCCCCCGCTTCTTCGCTCCCCGCGACCTGGCGACCGAGACGACCCTCACGTTTTCGCTGCGGGTCTTCGATGCCGACGGCGGTGCCGACACCGACACGGTCGACGTGGTCGTCGACGCTGGCACGGCGACGGGGCCGTTCGCAGACGCCGGCGGCGACCTCACGGTGCCGGCGGGTGTCATCGTGCACCTCCTCGGCCGCGGCGATGCCGGCGAAGGCTCGGAGCTGGCGTTCGCGTGGGAGCAGACCGGGGGCGATATCGTGGAGCTCGGGGCGATCGACGTCGCCTCGACGACCTTCCGAGCCCCGGCCGCCGAAGCCGAAACCACGCTGACCTTCGGCCTGACGGTCACATCGGGCGCCGACGACGCGACCGACGAGATCGATGTCCGGGTGATCCCCACGGAGGGTCTAGACGAGCCGGCGAACAACCTGTGTGCCACCGCGCCCCTGCTCGGCCGCTCGGCGCTGGTTCCGGTGCGAGAGTCTATTGCCGGCGAGCTGGCTCCTCAGCACGATGTCGACTGCTACCGCGTCGACGTGCTCGAAGGCAGCACGCTCGACTTCTCGGTCGCTCCCAATGGGCCGACGATCGACACGACACTCGGCCTCTTCCGGCTGGTCGACGGTGTGTGGGAGCTCCGGACCACCGACGACGACGGCGGAGACGGCACGTTTAGCCGCATCGAGGGCACCAGCTCGGAAGATGGCACCGTGTGTGTGGCCGTCTCGCACTTCCGCGACTTCCTCTTCGACGGCGCAGCCGCCGACGCGGGCGGACCCTATCTGCTCAACGTCACGGTCATCCCGCCCGAGGGCGCCAACTCGGCGCCGGTCGCCGACGCGGGCCCCGACATCGCGGCCGACCCCGGCGAGCTCGTCTTCCTGGACGGGAGCGCGTCGGTCGATCCCGAGGGCGAGGTGCTCGACTACACGTGGCGACTCGTCTCCGGTCCCGTACCGCTCGACATCTTCGATTCGCTTCGGGACGTCGCCCAGGTCATCATGCCGAACGACCTGGCGGCGGCCGCGGAGTTCGTCTTCGGGCTGACGGTCTTCGACGGCGCGTTCGAGGACTCGGCGACGACGACCGTCACCGTCGGTCCGAACCAACGGCCGGTGCTCGACCCGGTGTCTCGCATCGAGGTCGACGTCGGCGAGCCGGTGTCCTTCTCGGTGTCGGCGTCGGACCCCGACGGCGACGACGTCACGCTGCTGGCCGACGAGCTCCCGGAGGGCGCGACGTTCGACGCCGATGCGGGCAGGTTCGACTGGCTCGCCGATCGTTCGGGGTTCTTCACACCCCGCGTCGAAGCGCGCGATCCCTACGGCGCGTACGACGAGGTCTTCGTGACGGTGCTCGTGATCGACCGGTCGACGGAGAATCGTCCACCGGTGGTCGAGTCGATGGACGACATCTTCGTCGAGAGCGAGGTCGAGCCGGTGGAGCTCGAGCTGGCGGTCGTAGCCACGGATCCGGACGACGACCCGCTGGAGTACTTCTGGCAGACGACGGACCGCCGCTTCCTCGGCGCCACGGACACCGTCGTGGCCGAGTTCGACTTCGGCACGCACGATGTCGAGGTCTTCGTATCGGATGGCGACGCGACGACCACGGGACGGCTGACCGTGGTCGTGGAGTCGCTCACTCCCGACCCGCCGGTTGCCGACGCCGGGTTGGAACAACGTCTCCGCGCCCTCGAAGAGGACGACTCGCCGATCACGATCGTGCTCGACGGCCGCGGGAGTTTCGATCCCCTCGACCGAGGTCCGTTGGCCTATGAGTGGATCCAGACGACCGGGGTCGAGGTCGAGATCTTCGGAGCCTCGACCGCGCTGCCGACTTTCGAGCAGCCCCTCGGCGAGGGAGCGCTCCGATTCGAGCTGGTGGTGACGGCCGAGGATGACGATGGCCCGATCGCCTCGGAGCCGGCCGAGACCTTCGTCGAACTCTCGCCGGTCGTCGAGAACGCCCGCCCGGGCGCGTTGATCGAGGGCCCGACCTTCGTGGCCCGCGGCTCGACCCAGGCATATTCGGGCGAGGGAAGCGAGGACCCGGAGGGCGAGGGGTTGGACTTCTTCTGGTCGCTTTCCCTGGGCGAGGGAACGCTGCGCGGTGAGCTGTCGTCGACCATCGAGGTAGACTTCGGCAACCCCGACGATGGCGACTGGGAGCTCGCGCTGCTGGTGTACGACGGGCTCGCATACAGCCTGCCGGATCGACTGCTCGTCTCCGAGAACGTCGACGTCTCCAACACACAGCCGGTCGCCCGCGCACGGCTCGTTGGCAGCCCTCGTCCGGGCGCCACCATCTCACTCGACGCGAGCGGTTCCGAGGACCCGGACGGCGATGCGCTGACCTTCGTCTGGCGACAGGTCGACGGCACGCGGCAGGAGATCGTCGGGGCTGACCGTCCGGTCGCCGACGTTCGGCTGGTGGGTGAGCAGGGCGATGTCGTGACCTTCGAGGTGACCGTGGCCGACGAGACGACGAGCGACACGGCGACGGTCGGTTTCCTCTTGTTGGCACCGACGGACGATTTCGACGCCGGGTTCGACGGCGGGTTGGCAGACGACGGTGGCGACCAGGACGCGGGACCCGCCGCCGACGGGGGGTCGACGGACTCCGGCTCATCGCAACGTCGGAAGCGAAGACGCTGCGCACAATCGGGCGCAGCCGGCGTCCCGAGTTGGGTCTTCTGCGTATTCGCGCTCGGGTTCGCACGTCGACGACGCGACGCCGGCTGATGCCGCCGCCGCTCTCGTTGGCACCGCGGTGTGGTTGTGTGCGCGGAGGGCGACGTTTGAAACCCTTGACGATTGGGGCTGCCCCCCCTATCTGGCCGCCCGGGGGATTGTCTTTTTCGATTGGAGTGAGCCGAACATGACCCGCAAACAAACCGTGACCGCCCTCTACAACCGCTATCTCGCCGAGGAGACCGACATCGCGACCCGCGTTGTCGAGCTCAACGCCGAGCTGTCGACCCTCGGCTCCCGCCTGGAGGAGGTCCGCGTGATTCGACAGGCGCTGCAGGCCCAGGGCGCCGACTCGACCAAGGCCGCGCCCAAGAAGGCCGCCAGCAAGAAGGTCGCCACCCGGAAGCCGGCCGCAAAGAAGGCTGCGCCCAAGAAGGCTGCCTCGAAGAAGGCTGCCTCGAAGAAGGCTGCGCCCAAGAAGGCTGCCTCGAAGAAGGCTGCCTCGAAGAAGACCGCCAGCAAGAAGGCCGCGCCCAAGAAGGCCGCCAAGCCTGCCCGCACGAAGCCGGCGGTGAAGGGACGCCGAAAGGCCGGCGGACGAGCGAGCATCCACAAGCTCGGTATCGTCGATGCCGCGCTCACGCTCGCGAAGCAGAAGGGAACCACCGTCATCGACGCCGGCCAGGTTCTCGATTGGTTCGTGGAGCTCGGCTACAAGTCCCGCACCGGGACGCCGACGCGCAACAGCATCTACGTCTCGCTCAACCGCGAGTTCACCCAGGGGGCCAAGAAGGGCAAGCCCCGGGTCGAGCGCATCGAGCGTGGCAAGTTCCGCGTGCTCGGAGTCGACGCAAAGGCCGCAGAAGCGTCCTGAGCCGACTCGGGCAGCGAGACACCGACACGCCGCTCCGATAGGGGGAAGATCGGGCGGCCGAACCGCGGCGACGACCGTCGTCGCGGATCGGTGTCGTTGCGGGTGCTCCGGCGGGGGCCGGGGGATCGTTTCGGTGCGGCATCCGGGCTCGACAGCCACAGGGCGATCTGTTAGCCGGGCGGCATGATTCGGACCCCGCACTCACTGCTCGCGATGTTGACGGCGGCCGGCCTGCTGGCCTGCACGCAGCCCGCGGACGACACCGTGGCCATCGCCACGGCGCCGACCTCGGAATCGCTGTCGAGCGCCGGGGACGACGAGGGCGGAGCGGAGGCGCGAGACGACCTGGTCGCCGCGGCGCTCGTCCTGCGGCAATTCGCCGCCGACCCCCTGCTCGATGCGACGGAATTCGACGTCGTCGTCGCCGGTGGCGTCGCCGACATCCGATCGCGGACCGCGTCGGCAGCACTGTGGAACCACGCGCGCGACCTCGCCGCGATCGTTCCCGGGGTCAGTCAGGCCCGAATGCTGGACCCGATGCCTGCCGCGGATGGGAGCGGTGAGGAGCTCCCCTCTCCGGAGCTTATTGATTTCGACCATGTCTTCGCCGCGGAAGCGCTGCTCGGCACACCCACCGACGTGGTGCTCGAGCTCGTCGTCGACACAGAAGGGTCTGGCGCTGACGTCGAACGAGCGGCCTCTGGAGATCGGCCGCGCACCTACCGGGTCGAGGCCGGCGACAGCCTCTCGAACATCGCGTCCAAGACCCTCGACGACGGCATGGCCTGGCCCCGGATCTATGAGATCAACCGCTCCGTGATCGGTCCCGACCCCAGCCAGCTCCGCGCAGGGATGGAGCTGCGGATTCCGCAGGACTGACCCGTCATGATCAGCACGATCCTGTGTCCTACCGACTTCTCCCGAGGGTCCCGCAACGCGATCGATCACGCGTTGGGCCTCGCGAAACATTTCGATGCGCGCGTGTTGCTGCTCCATGTCGGCGACATCGTCTCCGGACAACACGAGCCCCCGGGAGCTCGGGCCGACATCTTCCACCAAGCGCGCGAAGCCCGGCAGCACCGAGCAGCCGGGCGCATGCGTGATCTCGCCGCCGAGCTCGCGAAGCTCGCCCCCGACCTCGTCATCGAAACGCTCTTCGATACCGGCCCCGCGCACGACGCCATCTGTGCGTGCGCCGACCGGCTCGGTGTCGACATGATCGTGATGGGGACGAGCGGCGCGACCGGCTTGACACACTTTCTGATCGGTAGCACCGCGGAGCGCGTCGTTCGAACGTCGCGTGTGCCGGTGCTCACCGTACGCCACGATGCCGGCTAAGCCGGACTCGCTTCACCCACTTCGACCGATGAACAAGAGTCTGCGCCGTCCATCTTCTTCCCGATCCGCCGTGACCACATCCGAACGTCATCCCGACGCTCCCGCGTTCTCCGTCGTCATCCCCGTGTACAACGAGGAAGGTATCCTGTCGGCGTCGACCACCGACCTCGTTCGCAAGCTGCGTCGCAGCTCGAAGCTCGGAGACGACACCTTCGAGATCATCCTCAGCGCAAACGGTTGCGTCGACCGCACCGTCGACATTGCGCGAGATCTGATGGACGAGATCCCCGAGCTGCGGCTGATCGAGTCGCCGGAGCCAAACTATGGGCTCGCTCTCCGGCGCGGAATCCAGGCCGCCCGGGGTGATCTGGTCGTGTGTGACGAGATCGATCTGTGTGATGTCGACTTCTACGAGCGGGCGCTCTATCGGCTGCGAGAAGAAGGCTACGACCTGGTCGTCGGTTCCAAGCGCCTGGAGCGCTCCTTCGACAAGCGCCCGGGATATCGGCGCTTCGCGTCGACCATGATCAACTGGCTCCTCTGGCTGGCCACCGGTTTCCAGGGCACCGACACCCACGGGCTCAAGGCTTTCCGGCGCGAGCGGGTTCTCTCCGTCGTCGATCGATGTGTCGTCGACAAGGACATGTTCGCCAGCGAGCTCGTGATCCGCGTCCACCGCGGAGAGCTCCGCGCCACCGAGATCCCGGTCGAGGTGATCGAGAAACGGGCGCCTTCGATCAACCTCGCCCGGCGGGTGCCCCGCGTGCTGCGACAGCTCGGCACCCTGGCGTGGGTTATCCGGGTGAAGAGCCGGTGAAGTACGCGAACGTCTCCATCGATCTCGACGGACTCGCCTGTTACCACCGAATCCACGGGATCACCGACGAAGGCGACCCCGCGGCGATCTATCGCGTCGCGGTTCCCCGTTATCTCGAGCTCTTCCGTGATCTCGGGATCAGCGCCACGTTCTTCGTCATCGCAGCCGATCTCGAGCACGACGATGCCCGACGTGCACTCGATGACGCGCTCGATGCAGGCCACGAGGTCGCGTCGCACACATACCATCACCCCTATGATCTCCGCCGATGGTCCGCTCGGCGGATCGCCGACGAGATCGACACGGCAACGGACGCAATCGCCGACGCGGTCGGTATCCGTCCCGTCGGCTTCCGCACTCCGGGGTACAACGTCGATACGGTCATCCTTCGCCTGCTCGCCGAGCGAGGCTACCGCTACGACTCCAGCGTCTTCCCGTGCCCGCCCTACTACCTCGCGAAGGGCGCGATCATGGGCGCGATGGCGCTCTTCGGGCGGCCGAGCGGTTCTGCGATGACCCACCCGGCGGCGCTCACCGCTCCGCTTCAGCCATACCGTCCGTCGCGATGGGACTTCGCGTCGCGCGGTGATCGCAAGCACAGCCTGCCCTTGTGGGAAATCCCGATCGGTGTCGTGCCCGGCGCGCGCGTGCCGGTCATCGGCACCAGCGTCGGCGCCCTCTCACCCCGAGCCGCCGTGGCATTGTCGCGCGTCTTCCGACTGGGCCAGACCACACTTCAATTCGAGATGCACGCCATCGACCTGATGGACCGGCAAGACGATGTCGTCAGCGATGCCCTCGGCGCGCGTCAGCCCGACCTGCGACGAAGCTGGACTACGAAGCGGGCGACGTTCACCGCGTTCTTCGAAGCCGTCGCCGACGAGTACGAGTTCACCACCCTCGCCGAGCTCGCCGATGCGTTCGAGTCGATGGCCGGGCCGATCGTCGTCAGCAGCCGGGACGAAGACCGAATACACGCCTGAGATCGACCCGCGATGAGCCTCGCCGACGTTCCACACATCGCACCCGATCCGGTCTTGCTGCGGCGGACCGATCTCCACGTCCTGGAGATCGCCGGCGCCGACGCGATTCCGTTTCTCCAGACCAAGCTCACCAGCGACACGCGACGATGGGCGACCGAGGGCGGTGGATATGGCATCGCCGTCGACATCAACGGCGCCGTGGTCTTCGACGGACACTTCTGCGTCGACGGTACCGACGTCCTCTGCCTGACCGCCGCGACACCCGCGTCGATCATCGAGCATCTCGATCGGTACGTGGTCATGGAGGACGTGGTCTTCACGGACCGCGACGCGGACTTCGACGTCTTCGCGCTCGCCGGCGCCGGAGCCCGCACGCTCTTCGCCGATGACGCGAACACCGAGTCCGCCGCCGGGACGACCACGATCGGCGCGATCCGCTGCTCGTGGTGCGCGGGGGCCGACCTCGGGACAGAAGGGACATTGGTCGTCGTGCCGGGCGAGGCGACCGTTTCCTTCGTCGCAGCGCTGGGGAGCGAGGGCGTCGAGTCGATCGACGACGCGGTCCTCGACGCCTTTCAGATCCGCAACGGGATTCCACGATTCGCGCGGGACTTCTTCGCCGGAGAGACCATTCCGCTGGAGGCCGGCCTGTGGCACGGAGTGAGCCTCGGCAAGGGGTGCTACCTCGGGCAAGAGGTGATCGAGCGCCTCTTCTCCCGTGGCAACCCGAGCCGACGACTCGTCCGGGTTTCCTGGACCGGTGACCCGGTCGGCGCGCGGCACGGGCTCGTCGCCGAGGGCCGTGACGCCGGGTTCGTCACGAGCGCCATGACCGAGAGTGATCGGGTCGTCGGCATGGCCTGGGTCCGCCGGCGCTTCCTCGGCGGTGATGCGACGGTGACGCTGGAAGGTAGCGAAGTGGTCGTGCTCGTGGGAGACTTCGTCGGCGGTACGCCACCCGATGGCTGATTCGATGCGCTCCCTCCTACTCGTGACCTCGATCCTGGCGCTCGCCCTCACGGCGTGCGGAGCCCTCGCCGACACCTGCCTGGTGCCGGCCGAGCCGAGCGACGCCCTCGCCCTCCTGCAGGGTCGCTGGAAGGTGTTCGCGTTCGACGACAGCCACGAGGGCGAGATCCGCTTCGATGGCGACCAGATCGAGACCCGGTGGGAAGAGAACACCCTCTACGGCCATTGGCGGTCGATCGAATCCGGTCCGAACCGACACCTGATCGAGCTCTGGATCGACTCGGCCGACGAAGGCGGCGTGCGGCAGACCTACGGCCGATTCGACGTTGTCGATCTGACGCTCGTCTTCGGTGACGTCGACCGACTCTACGCGCTGCAATCCGAGGGCACGTGGACCTGGTGGGACCGCGTCATCGAAGCTCCCGTCGAGCCGGGGGGCGACGCGCCGATGACGGAGGCCCCGCCCGCGATCGAGGGTGACGGCGCGCAATGAGCCGCCGGGTCATCCTCGCCTCTACCTCCCCCTATCGGCGGGCGCTGCTCGGGCGCCTGCCGCTGTCGTTCGAGATCGCGTCTCCGGAAGTCGACGAAGAAGCGGTTCAGGCTCGAGCCGACGACCCCGCGTCTCTGGTCCGGACCCTCGGACTCGCCAAAGCGCAGGCCGTCGCAACTCGCCACCCCGGAGCGGTCGTCATCGGCTCCGATCAGTGCGCCGCCATCGACGATCGGATCCTCGGCAAGCCCGGGTCCCGGGAGCAAGCCGTCGAACAGTTGATGGCGCTGTCCGGGCGAACCCACGACCTGTGGACCTCGGTCGCCGTCGTGGACGGGGCCCGCGAAGAGGTCGAGATCGACTGCCATCGGCTGACCATGAGGCCACTCGATCGCGCGACGATCGAGCGCTACGTCGACGTCGATGACCCGGTCGACTGCGCCGGGGCTTACAAGATCGAGACCGCAGGCATCGCGCTCTTCGAGCGCATCGAGGGAGAGGACTTCACCGCGATCATCGGTCTACCGCTGACGCGGGTCGTCCGTTTGCTCTCCCACTTCGGCATCGCGGTGCTCTGACGGTGGCCGAGCCGCGAGATACCCGCCCGTCGCCCTACCGCGCGGTGACCTCGCTCCTGCGCGCCGCATTCGTGGTCGTTTGCCTCGCTACGGTCGCGGCGCTCTACCACCACGGACGCCTCGCCGGAGACGTCTGCGGAGAACGCTCGGAAGAGGCTCGAGCGGCCGCGTTCGCCCGGTGCGAAGCGTTCCTCGACCACTGGTGGAACCCGCTGGACGTGGTCGGACGGAACTGCCCGACGACCTGCGAGTGAGGCCGGGCTCACGGGGTCGGATCGTGGGTTGACCGTCGCTGGAGGTACACCTATTGTCCCCCCCGCGCCGGAGTGGCGGAATGGCAGACGCGGCGGATTCAAAATCCGCTGTCCTTATGGGCATGTGGGTTCGACTCCCACCTCCGGTACTCGGGTCGACGCCGAGGGCGATGCCGCCCTTCGGCGATCTGGCGCGCTCCCACGCGTGGTGAGGATGAGGAAGGACGGACTGCTGGTCTGGATGGATCTCGAGATGACGGGTCTCGATCCCGACCGCGAACGAATCATCGAAATCGCGACCATCATCACCGATGCCGAGCTGAGGCCCATCAAGGAGGGTCCCGAGTTCGTCATTCGGCAGCCGGACGCGATACTCGACGCGATGGACGACTGGAACACGTCGCACCACGGCGCCTCCGGGCTCACCGATCGTGTGCGGCGCTCCAAGGTCAGCGAGTCGGAGGCCGAGGAGCTGACCCTCTCGTTCATCAGTCGATACGCTACGCGAGCGCGCATGGCGCCGTTGGCCGGGAACTCGATCCACCAGGATCGCCGATTCCTCGAGCGGTACATGCCCCGGCTGAACGACTACCTGCACTACCGCAACGTCGACGTCTCGACGATCAAGGAACTCGCCAAACGCTGGTACCCGAACGTCGAGCCCTACGCGAAGAAGAACGCACACCGGGCTCTGGAAGACGTTCGCGAGTCGATCGCCGAGCTGCGCCACTACCGACAGCGCATCTTCGTCTGATACCAAGGATCAACGAATCTGACGCGTCGACGGCGCCGAACGAGTCGCCGGTGGCCAGACGCGAGCGAGCTGCATGCTGGTGGCATGTGGCGAGTGAGCAACGCCGCCACCGGCGGCACGGGCAAGCCGGAACCCGACGGAATCGATGAATCTCGGCATGAGCAAACGGCGACCGAGCCCGAATCGCGCTGGAGGGTGCGAGCCGCTATCCTGTGCGGCGTCTCCTGACTCCGACGTGAAGGCTTCGGTGTCCTGCCCGCGAAACCCGTTGAACAGAGCTCGCCGAACCCTCGCTGTCGGCCTCACCGTGCTCGCGGTCGGGGCATGCGGCGACGTCGGTGCCGACGGCTCTGCGACGTGGCGAACCGCACGACAGCCACAATGCGGCTTGCCGGACTGTAGCCCCCCGGCTCCGCCGCCCGACCGGATCCTCGCGCCGGACTTCGACGATCCGAAGCACCGGAACCTCGCGCTGCCAATCGAAGCCGTCGGCTCCCCGTCCCCGCGCGGCACGGTCCCGCAAGTCGGACAGCTTCGGTTCGAGCGCATCGACGGCGGCGACCTGGCCCGTCACGCCACGCCTGTGCGACGTGACGATGTCCTCGGGTACGGCTGGGGCGCCGCATTGCTCGATCACGACGGTGATCGCGACCTGGACATCTTTCTCGGCGGGCGGCCCCTCTCGTCGGTGCCGCCGTGCATCTACCGGAACGACTCGACACCCGGGCACGTGCACTTCACGCGTCTCGATGCCACCTGCGTGCACGCCTTCGGCGACATCTTCGCGGGCGGGGCTGTCGACCTCGACGACGACGGAGTCGACGAGCTGATCGCCGGCGGCCGAAACGAGGTCTTCTGGATCCGGTTCGGAGATACGATCGACGTCGTCGACCTGTTGGAGCTCGACGGTCCCACGAACCGGCGGCTCTGCAGCCTGACCGCGGCCCTGCCCTTCGATGTCGACCAGGACGGTCGCCTCGACATCATCCTCGGCTGCCAGCCGCGGAGCCACGAAGGGATCACACGCGCAGAAGCCGACATCGCGATCCGCAATCTCCCCGACGGAAGACTCGAGTACTTCCCGGACGACGTGACCGAAGGCTGGCTCCGGGCTGCCAACACGCTCGCCTTCGGCGTCCTCGACATCGATCTCGATGGGCTCCTCGACCTGCTCTACGTCGTCGACACCTTCTCGAACGCGTCGAATCGCAACGTGCTCCTCGATCCCGGCGGCCCTCAGCTCCGCTGCAGCCCGCTCGCGGAGTGCGTGTTCGAAGATGAGCGCTTCCTGCCGGACTCCAGCGCATGGGGGTCTTTCATGGGGGTCGGCAACGTCGCCATCGAACCCGGGTTCGACGCCGTCTACATCACCGACTGGGGTCCGAACCGGCTGATCGAGTGGGCCGGCGGCGACTCCGCAGACCGCGCGGCGATGCAGGGTGCCGGGCTCGCGGACCGCGGCAGACACGACCTCTTCTCCTGGGGCGTCGTCGTCGACGACTTCGACCTCGACGGTACCGATGACCTCTACGTCAGCCAGGGGGGCATCGACGTGTTCGGCGACGAGGTCACCGCGCGGCACCGTGACATGTTCCTCCTGCAGGGGAGCGACAGCCGGTTCTTCGAGGTCGGCGAGGTCGCCGGCATTCCTCCCAACGACGATGTCGTCGACGGGCTGCGCCCCTACTTCCAGTCGCGGGCAGCTCTGAAGGCGGACTTCGACGCCGACGGACGACTCGAGATCCTGGTGCTGGCCTACGCAGGCGTGCACCGACTGTTGACCGAGATCCGGCCCGAACCCGGTCGTTGCACGTTGATCCCGCGATCTCACACCGTGCCGGCCGTCGGATACGGGTTCGGCGTGCGGAACGACGGCGAGCCCCGATTTGCACGCCGCGACGTCCAGGGGCAGCTCCAATCGTCGGCGTCACCGCACATCGTGGCCTCCGCTGCACGGGGAGTCCTCCGCTTCCCGTCGGGCGCCGAGATCGACTTCGACTGCGGCGACGGCCACGGCCCCGTCGAGGTCGAGGAGCCCGAGTGGATCCGTCTGTCGCCGACCGGCGCCGAGGTGGCGGTGGAGGTCAGCGCGCCGTGGTGGCCCTCTCCGCTCGTGCTCGAGGCGGCGGTCCGGCACGACGACGGGTCGGTCGTCCGCGTGCGACCGAGGTGGGAAGAGGACGTCGACCGCTACGTCTTTCCGATCGGTCCCGACGCCGTCGACGTGATGTTGCGCATCGAGACGCGCTGGGTCGGCCGCTGGCTCCCGATCCGTTGAGACCGCCCGCGCCCCGGCTCGTTGCCGGGTAGCGGAGAAGTCACCCGGGTCATACCAGGGATCAGACCAGGCCGCGGTCCACGATCTGTCGGACGATGAAGCTCGCGACGTCCGGCGCCTGTGTGCCGGGCCCGAACCCGGCGTCGTAGCCGAGCTCCAGGGCCAGTTCGTGGCCGATGCGCGGTCCACCGCAGACGACGATCATCTGCTCGCGCAGGTCTTCCGCCTCGAGCATGTCGATCAGCTGCCCGAGCGTGATCTTGTGTGCGTCTTTCTGGGTCACGACCTGGGAGACGAGGAGCGCGTCCGCCTTCTTCTCGATCGCCGCGGCGATCAGGTCCTCGTTCGCCACCTGGCTGCCCAGGTTGTATGCGTCGATCTCCGGGTAACTCTCCAACCCCTTCTCGCCGTCGTACCCCTTCATGTTCATGATCGCGTCGATGCCGACCGTGTGTGCGTCGCTGCCCGTGCAGGCGCCGAGCACCACGACCTTTCGGCCGATCCGCTCCTGCACGAACCGGTTTACCTCGGCCTTGCCCATGCGGTCGCCCTCGACCTTGGGAACCACGATGCGGCTGAAGTCCACGGTCGCCTTCGTCCGCGCATAGACGATGAAGAAGCTGTAGCCCTCGCCGAGGTCGGTAGCATGATAGACCTGCGGCTTGTCGAACCCCATCGTGCCGACGATCTGGCGGGCGGCCTCCTTCGCCTCTTCTCCGAAAGGGACCGGGAGACTGAACGAGAGTTGCACGAACCCGTCGTCGAGCGTGTCGCCGTAGGGGCGGGCGCGGATGAGGTCTGGTGGGGTGGCGCCGGTTCTGCCGATCACGGCCATGGCGTGCTCCTGGTTCCGGTCGCCGTCAGCTCAGCCCGAGGCTGGCCCGCAGCGCGGTCTCGAGAGGATTGAAGTAGCGTTCGGAGCGGGTCGCCACGCCGTCGAGCCCGCGGCCGCCGGTCGACGTGCGGCGGACGGCGGCGAACATGCCGCGCGACAACGCCTCGAAGAGCCCGATCTCCTGGATCTCCGCGAGCATCACCTGGGTCTCCTCGACCGTAGTCGCGGCTCGCCGCTGCACGATCCCGCCACGCCGAAACTCGATCTCGCCGCCCAGATCGCGCGCGTTGTTCATGATCGTCCGGGCGCTCTCCAGAGCGAGGTACCGATCGCCCATATGGGGCGTGTGCATCGCCTCGGTGTGCATGCCGAGGAGTTGGATCCCCTGCTGAGTCCACGCACCAACGAGGTTGAACAGCGCGTCCTGGATCAGACCGCGGAACACATTGCCGGTCATGTACTTGGTCGGCGGCATGTACTTCAGCGGGTAGCCGGGGAAGACCTCGCGGGCGAGCTGGGCCTGGGCCAGCTCCATCAGGAACCCGTTGGTCACCGACGGGTCGATCTCCATAGCGTGACCGAGCCCGATCTGCTCCGGCGGCAGGCCGCAGTGCAGCGCGAGTTGTTCGTTGATGAACTGGCTGGCGAGCACGGTGTGTGCAGCGTCGAGCGCGTCGTCCGTGGTCAGGTAGTTGTCCTCGCCGGTGTTGATGATGATGCCGGCCAGGCCGTTGATCATGCGGCTGAAGTACTGGTCGATCAGGGTCCGCTGCATGTTGATGTCGCGGAAGAGGATCCCGTAGAGCGCGTCGTTCAGCATCATGTCGAGACGCTCGACAGCGCCCATCGCAGCGATCTCCGGCATGCAGAGGCCACTGCAGTAGTTGCAGAGCATGATGTAGCGGTCGAGGCGCTCTCCCACCTCGTCGAGCGCTTCTCGCATGATCGCGAAGTTCGCCTGCGTTGCGAACGTGCCGCCGAACCCCTCCGTCGTGTCGCCGTAGGGCACGTAGTCCAGCAGGGATTGACCGGTGCTCCGGATCACGGCGACCACGTCGGCGCCCTGGTGTGCGGCGGTCTTAGCCTGGACCGCGTCCTCGTAGATGTTCCCGGTCGCGACGATCACGTAGAGCCTCGGCTCGGCGATCGGCTCCCGCTCGGCCATCAACGCGTCCCGCCGATCGCGGGCAGCGCGAATGCCCGCCACCGCGTCGGTAGCCAGCTCGTGGCCGAGCTCGGCGATCCGGCCGGCATCGGCGGTCGGTGACTCCCCGAGGTCGATCTCACCCGCGGCGGCTGCGCGCGCCACCGATTGGGGATCGCGGTCTCCGGCGATCATCGCCGAGCAGAGGGAGCGGGTCACCCCGTCGGACAGGGATCCGCCGCGAACCAGCTGATCGACGACCACGTTGGGCAGGGGCACGTCGTCGTCACTTACCCCGTCGATCCCGAACAGGCGCAGTACCGTCCGCTCGACCGCCACGGTCGTCCGAGCGTGGACGAACTCCTCCATGTCGTCGGCGATCTCCCGGGCCGCGTCCCGGCACGCATCCACTTTGGCGAAGTCGAGGTCGAGCTTGCTGGTCCGATCGTCCGTCAACGTCCGGCTCGTGTCGACACCGGAGCACTGGCGCTGTCGCGCCCGGCGAGCCGGTGGTGTGGCAGAGATCGCGGCGGCCCATGGGCGAAGAGGCCCCGGCGCCGAGCCGCGTCGTCGTCAATAGCCGAGTTGTCGCCCCCTCGCCAGCCGTGTCAGCGCGTGCCGTCGGCACCGAAGCGCCGCCGGGCAGCGACGTCGATCACGGGTAGATCCGGGAGCGCGGAGCCGACCGCGGTCAGCAACGACGCCTCGTCGACCAGGTGGCCGTCGGCGCGGCGCGGGTTCACCGTCACCGCGGCGATCGGGGCCGCCCGCTCGACCTCGATCAACCGACGTCGAAGAAAGCGGTCCAGCTCCGCGTCCGTGCCGACGACCCGGCTGGGATCCCGGGCATGCAAAACGGTGCCGGGGGCCGTGACCCGGCGCACCGACTCGAGCACACGATCCGACACCAGGCCCGGCACCGCTACCGCCCGATCTCCGTCCAGCCATGCGCGCCGGAGCTGATCCTCGAACTCGGCCGTACCCGCCGATCCCACGACCCGCACGCCCGACGGTCCGAGCACCGCCGCGCCGCCCAGCGAGTCCAGCGGTGTTCGCGCATCGGCGATCGGCAGACGCATGCGTCGGGTGAATCCGACGGTTCGCGCGACGATGAACTCTTCGCTGTCGGCGACCGCTGCGCCCGTCGCCACGACGAGGGCATCACTGAGCGCGGGATCCGCCGAGGCGAACCGATCGAAGGCGCCGTCGATCAAGATCGAATCTGCACCGGCGTTGTGCATGGCGGCACACAAGGTCCGCGCGTCGGCGCGGTGACGCACGCCGGCGAGCAGGACATCGCCGGCTCGTGTGAGACGAGCGACGACGAGCTCACCGAGGGGTGTGGCGATGCCGGTCGCGTGCAGGATCTCGGCTACGACGCCTCGAGCGCGCAATGCGTCGCGAGCGGTGGCTACGAGGCTGCCCCTGGCGAGATGGATCGTCGGCTTGGCGAGGCCGGAGATCGCGTCGCGGAGCTCGCCGTCGATGCCGACGCTGAGCACACCGACGCGGGTGTCAGCGGCGGTGAGATCGGCCACGACGGCGTTCATCGCCGTGGTCTTTCCGGCGTTCTTCGCCAAGCCGACGAACGCGACGATGCGTGCGTTCAGGCGGTTGATTTCTGCGAGAAGCACCTGCTTGCCACCGCTTGGGAATGGGGAAGGCTACCACACGGGTTGGGAGAGGAGACAGGGCCGGATTTTCAACATCTGCGCCCGCGTAGGTATGATGACCACAGACTCAGACATCCTCCGACTCTCTTGACTTCGATCATGAATGTGACGAATATTGTCACCGTGTTGACAATCTGCGGCGCAAACGTGGCGCGAAGTTGGCACAGTGATTGCTGCGATCAATTGACGTAGCCATCCGAGCTCAATGGCCTCCACGGCCACTCGAATCGGGCGAACGCCCCCCCACGGATCCCCCCACTATCCCCCTGTGGACCTTCCCGAACTCCCCCCAAGTCCCTCCTGAGCCTGATTCGAGACCGACGCGGCGACTGGTAGAGCAGTCGCCGCGTCTCCTTTTTGGGGACAGGTCGGTGGTGACGGCGGTCCGGCGACGGTGCAGTGTCAGCGGCGGCCTTTGCCCCGCCGAAACCCCTTCTTGGACCGGGTGTTGGACCTCTTTCGGCCTCCCGCTGCCGCCGGTGTGTCGCGGTCGAATCCAGCGCTTCGGGGAGCGGCATCGCGTTCGGTGCCGACGCGAGCTCCGTCGCGAGAGGTCGGGCGTGGACCGCCAGCGGTTTCCCGCGAGACGAGCGCACGGGAAGCGCCAACGGCAAACGAGCTGAAGAGGCCCGGCTCGTAGGATTCTCGCCGACGCTCCCTGTCAGCGCGGACATAGGTGTCCTCGAATTCCTGACAGAACCCCGTGTACTGCCCCTCTTCGATCGCCGCGCGGATGTCGGCCATCAGGCGGTGGTAGAAGGCGACGTTGTGGTGGGTGCAGAGCATCGTCCCCAGCAATTCCCCGCACTTCTGCAGGTGATGAATGTACGCGCGGGTGAAGTTCGCGCATGCGTAGCACGTGCAGCCGGGGTCGAGCGGGTAGAGGTCGTGACGGTAGCGACGATCGGTGACACGGAGACGACCGACGCTGGTGAAGCACGTGCCCGAGCGGCCGTAGCGGGTCGGGATCACGCAGTCGAACATGTCCATGCCGCGTCCCACCGCGCCGACGATGTCCTCCGGAAGGCCGACGCCCATCAGGTAGCGGGGCTTGTGTTCCGGCATCCACGGCTCGGCGCCGTCGACGGCCTGCATCATCAACCCGTGTCCCTCGCCGACCGACACACCGCCGATCGCGTAACCCGGCAGATCGCGTCGGATCGTCTCTTCGGCGCTCCGGCGCCGGAGATCGTCGTAGGTGGAGCCCTGGACGATGCCGAAGAGGTTTTGATCCTCGCGGGTCATCGCCTCAGCACTTCGATCGAGCCAACGGAGGGTGCGCTCCATCGCCCGCTTCGCGTAGGCGTGGTCGCAGGGGTACGGCGCGCACTCGTCGAACGCCATGACGATGTCGGCGCCGAGCGCCATCTGCACCTTCATCGACCACTCCGGCGAGGCGAAGATCGGCTCCTTCCCCTTCTCGAAGACGAACTCGACCCCCTCCTCCGAGATCTCCTTCTTCGGCAGGCTGAACACCTGGAACCCGCCGGAGTCGGTGAGGAGCGGCCAGGGCATCGCCATGAACTCGTGCAGCCCACCGGCCTTCTCGACCAGCGCCTCACCCGGCTGGATATGCAGGTGATAGGTGTTCGCCAGGCTGATCTGCGTGCCGAGCTCGGCGAGGGCGCGCGGCATCATGCCCTTGACGGTCGCAGCGGTGCCGACGGGCATGAAGACCGGTGTCTCGATCGAGCCGCGCGGCGTATCGACACGGCCGCGCCGGGCGCGACCGTCGTTCGCCAACAGTTCGTAGGTCAGGTTCATCGGGCGCGATGGGTAGCGCGGCGCGCCGACCCCGTCCAGCGCCGAACGGGGCTACGCCGCACTGGCGTCCTCGGCGCGCCGCCACCGGGCCAACGCGTAGAGCGGAACGCCCAGCGCGAGCGCGACGCCGCCCCACATGAGCCGCTCCGGGGCGGCGTTCGCCATCAGCCATACACAGAGGGCGATCGTCACGAGGGGCAACACCGGTCCGCCGGGAAGGGTGAAGCCGGCGCGACCGCTGCGCTTGCGGAGGACCAGCACCGCCAGGCAGGTGGGGATGTACTGCAGGAAGCGGGCGATCACGCCGAGCACTGCGAGCTGGGCGAAGGTGCCGGTCAGGCTCAGCAGCGCGGAGAGACCGAAGAGGGTCAGGATCGCCGGCACGGGCGCGTGGGTCTTCGGGTGGGTACGGGCGAGGATCCGGGGCAGGTCACCGCGCTCGCCGAGGGCGAAGAAACGACGAGGGCTGACCAGGGCAGCGCCGGCGTTGGTCCCGAAGACACTGACGCAGATGCCGATCGCGACCAGGGTCGCGCCGGCGGCGCCCATGAAGTTGCCGCTCGCCGCCGCCACCGGGTTCTCGTGTCCGGCGATCTCCGGCAACGTCCCGATCGCGACCGCGAGAACCAGCACGTAGACCACGCTGACGATCGCCATGACGACCATGAGGGCGAGCGGGACGTTCCGCTCCGGGTTCCGCATCTCGCCAGCGGGAACGACGAGGGTCTCGAAGCCGACGTATGCATAGAGGATGATCAACGTGCTCTCCGCCAGCGGCGCCATTCCTTCGGGAGCGAAGGGCGTGAAGAGCGCGCCCTCGATCGCGAACACGCCGAGACCGATGAAGAGGATCAGGGGGACGAGCTTGGCCGCCGAGAAGAACGTGGAGACGTTGGCGCCCATGCGCGCGCCGAGGATGTTCACGCCGGCGAGCGCGCCCATCAGCCCCACCGCCGTCACCTTCTGCAGCCACCCCTCCGCTACGGCGGGCACGAAGTGACCGAGCACGAGCGTGAAGCCGTTGGCCAGCGCGGCCCAGGAGATCACGGCGACACAGCAGGTGATCCACCCGACCTCGAAGCCGACGAAGTCACCGAACGCCTCTTTCGCGTAGATGTAGGCGCCGCCGGTGCTGGAGAAACGGCTACCCGCCTCCGCGAAGCAGAGCGCGATCAGGAAGGAGAGGACGCCGGCGACCACGATGGCCACCATGCTGGAGGGTCCCATCTTCGCCGCGGCGAGGCCCGGCAGCAGGAAGATCCCCTGCCCGATGATCCCGTTGATGCCGAGGGCGACGACGTCGACGAAGCGGAGGCTGCGTTGGAGCTCGGTGGCCATGTTCGGTGCGAGGAAGAGCGGGGCCCTTCCCTACCACCTTCGCGTCCGCGGGCGCTATGCGGCCGCGCGACCGGCTCGCTCTTCGAGCATGCGATGGGCGATTCGGGTCGCCAGCGCCATGATCGTGACCTGCGGATTCACGCCGATCGCGGTCGGGAAGAGGCTGGCATCGGCGACGTAGCAACCGGGGAGATCCCAGAGCTGGCCGTCGAGGCCGACGACCGAGTCCTCGGGGCGCGCGCCCATGCGGGCGGTCCCCATCAGGTGCACGGTGAAGAGCTCGAGGACCTTCGCCGGATGGGCGTCCTTGTCGATGGTCGCGAGCTCGTCGACCGAGGTCGCCACGTGCTTGTTCATGAAGGGCAGCAGGACCTTCTCCGCCCCCATCTCGAAGTGCATCGTCGCCAGCAGGCGGATGCCCTTGAGGAAGCGCTCGTGATCCCAATCGCTGATGTCGTAGCGCACGATCGGCATGCCGAAAGGACCGCGGCGGACGGTGCCGGAGACGGAGTCTTCGACGAGCACGCCGGACACCACCATGTTGTGGTAGCGCTCGATGATCTCCCACGCGTCGGGACCGTCGAAAGCGAGCTTCGCGCCGACCGCGGAAGGCGGGATGAAATTCTCGGCGAAGAGGATGCCCTCGTCGTGGAACTCGCGAATCTGGCTCCACTGGCTCACGCCCTGCCAGGCGTTGACCTGACCGGGATAGATCGCCAGCACCTTGGCGTTCGGGTGGCAGAGGAAGTTCCGGCCGAGCTGTCCGCTGGTGCGTCCGATGCGGTGGCGCTGGAGCAGATACGGCGTCTGAACGGCGCCGCCGGCGACGACGACCTTGTTCGCGCGCAGCACGACGCGAGTGTCGCCCTTCTGGGTCCGCGGGTTGATCGCCTTGCCGACCGCGCCGACGCAGCGACCGCGCTCGATCAGAAGGCGATGGATGCGAATCTCGGTCAGGCATCGCGCGCCGGCCTGCATCGCGCGGGGCATGTAGCTGACGAGGGTCGACTGCTTCGCGCCGGTGGGGCAGCCGAAGACGCAGTTGTTGGCGCCGACGCAGCCGTCCTGGTTGCGCCGATTGACCTCGACCTTCCAGCCCATCTTGCGGGCACCCTGGGACATGAGGCGGCTGTCGTTGCCGACGGACGTCTCGTGCTGGTTCCTCGACGAGACCGCCTTCTCGACCCGCTCGAAGAGGGGGTTCATGCCGGTGGGGCCGAGCTCGGCGGCGCCAGTCGTCTCCTCCCAGGTCTCGAGCACGTCGTCGGGCGTGCGGTAGGCCATGCCGCCGTTGATGACGGTGGTCCCGCCGACCGCGCGGCCTTCGAGATAGGGGATCGGCGGGCGGCCGAAAATTATCGTCGCCCCGCCGTCTCGGTAGAGACGCGGCACGGATCCGCTGGCGTAGGGCGAGAGGCTCGAGGTCGGGGTGTAGGAGCCCTCCTCGACGAAGGTCACCTCGACTCCGCCTTCGGCCAGCTCGGCGCCGACCGACGCGCCACCGGCACCGGTGCCGATGACCAGGACGTCGGTCTCGAACTCGCGCGTCGTGCGATAGTCGTCGTAGGCGAGGAGGGTCATGGGTCGAGCCCCGGGTAGACGGGAATGACATCCGCCGTGTCGTGTTCACGACCGGCGAGCAGGCGATCTCGGAGCGCCATCCGGTCCTTCATCCAGGGGATGGGGGCGTAGTCGAGGGCCTCGTGGACCTCTTCCTGATCGAAGTAGGTCGACAGGACCACGCCGCGCACGGCGGCGATCAGCTCTCGGATCGGCCCGATACGGCTGTTGGCGAGCCGGCCGATGATGATGCGTGCGTTCACCGGGTCGAGACGGGAGAGTCGGCGGCGGCTGGCGAAGAGCAGGCGTGGGGCGTGGTCGAGCGCGCGCATCGCCATTTTGAGCATCCATGCCACCAGCCACGGCATGTAGCGCATGTAGACCCGCACCTGCTCGACCACACGCGCGTCCAACTCGTCGCTTCGAGGCGCCGGATCGGGGGGACAAATCGCCCCCACGAGGCCGGTGAACGCACGGAGCGCCGGACGTCCCATCGGAAAGGGATCGGCCATAATCCAACCATCGTCGGCCGTTCGCTCGAGCGTCGGGCGGCCGACGCCGAAGTCGGCGTAGCGCGTGCTCGGCGGCGCGTCGGCCTGCTCGATCGAGGCGCAGGTCGCTTCGAGCTCGCCGCTGACGATCTCGATCCCGGGAGCGAGGGCCATGTCAGTCCTTCGTTGGGTCGGTGGAGGTCGCGAGCGGGTCCCGCCCGGTCCCGTCGAGGAGAACGCGCAGGGAGGAGAGGATGACGCCGTCGATGCGCTGGTAGTACGCGCGGGTAACCGCGATCGCGGCCGGCACGTCGCCCGCGACCAGGCTGTCGAGCGAGCCGCTCAGGTAGTCGGCGAACCCGGAGTCGAGGACCCAGAGCGCGGGGAAGCGCTCGGTCAGGCCCCGATTCAGCTCGAGGAAAGGGTTGGCGACCCAGCGGGCGGGCAGCGAATGCGCCGCGTCGACCAGTGCGTCGAGCCACTGCTGGAACCCGTTGGAAAGCGCGCGACGGTCCTGTACTTCGAACGCCGAGACCAGCATCTGCGTGATGCCCCGGAGTCGGGCGAAATCCTCGTCCGTAGCGCGCTCCACCGCGAGCGTCATCGCATACTCGAGCACTTGGATTCGCGACGCGAGCAGGTCGCTCAGGCAACGGACCTTCTCGACCGGGTCGCTGCCATGCTCGAGGTAGGGCTCGAGGATCTCGATCGTCGCGGCCTTTCTGAAGTCGCGGATCGTGACGCCCTGTCCCTGTCGCACGGTGACGAGCCGCGCCTGTTCCAGCTTGCGGATCGCTTCGCGGAGGGTGTTGCGATTGGTGTCGAGGGTCGACGCGAGCTCGCGCTCCGGCGGCAGGCGGGTGCCAGCCTGGAGCTCGCCACTGAGGATCCGTCGGCGCAGCGCGAGGAAGATATCTTCGGGGATCTTGGTTCGGGCCATGACGGCGCGGGGGAACCCGGAATGGTTGAACCAAAGTAAATTGGTTCAACCAATTGCGCAAGGCCCAAACCGACGGGGCAGGTTTTTGCAATCTTCGTCCCACGCCAGCCGGGGATACGCAGCCGTTGCTCACACGTGCGTGGCAGACTGAGGCTCCCCCCTCCGCCCGACTGTGTCGGGCTCCTCCCCGCGAGCGGGGAGGGGCTGTGTGACCCACGTCAGAGGTGGAAACGCAGCCGTCCCCCACTCGTGGGGGACAGCGGAGCGAAGCGACGCAGGGGGGGAGCCGCGGTCTACCGCTGACGTCGATGCGACGGCTGCTTCTGGCTGCACGTGCGGGCGACGGCGCCCGCTGCCACCCCAAACGCCCTACGCCAGCTTGCGCAACACCGTCTGCAAGATGCCGCCGTTGCGGTAGTAGTCGACCTCGACGGGGGTATCGAGACGGACCGTGGCGTCGAAGTCGACCCTGGTGCCGTCGGTCTTCGTGGCGGTCACCGTCAGGGACTGCAGCGGCTGAACGTCGTCGGTGACCGGGATGTCGAAGGTCTCCGATCCGTCGAAGCCGAGGGATTCGGCGCTCTCGCCGGTCGCGTAGCAGAGTGGCAGGACGCCCATGCCGACGAGGTTCGAGCGATGGATCCGCTCGAAGCTCGTGGCGATGACGGCGCGGACGCCGAGCAGGAAGGTGCCCTTGGCGGCCCAGTCGCGGGACGATCCGGTGCCGTACTGTGCGCCACCGAGGACGACGAGGGGCGTGCCGTCGGCCTGGTACTTCATCGCGGCGTCGAAGACGTAGTCGACGTCGCCGGTCGGCCAGTACTTCGTGTAGCCGCCCTCTGTGCCGGGGGCGATCTGGTTTCGGATGCGCACGTTGGCGAACGTGCCGCGCATCATCACCTCGTGGTTGCCGCGTCGCGAACCGAAGGAGTTGAAGTCCTTCTTCTGGACGCCGTGGCTGCGCAGGTACTGACCGGCGGGCTGATCCACGGGGAACGCGCCGGCCGGGCTGATGTGGTCGG
>CAZFPM010000019.1:7500-43443 GCA_964520965.1 uncultured Myxococcales bacterium | reverse complement strand
CCCGTGCCCTGTGGTGTGAGACCGATCTGGTGTGTCTCCCCCTCAGCAGCCCTGTCTGCGGTCTCCCCAACGGGACCTGTGCCGCACCGATCGACCTGTTCGAACACATCGGTTTCGGCGATTTCGCCCATTTCGACGTGACCTTCGACGGGCGCTTGTACCCTGCCGAAGCGGCCGGCTCCTGTGGCGGCTCCGGCGGCGAGGTGGTCGGGATGTACACGCCGGAAGAGAGCGGCTGGCTGACCGTCGAGGTCACCGACGGCCCGCCGACTTCTGCCGCCTACCTGAGGCGGACGTGTGGGGATCCGGAGAGCGAAGAACTCTGCATCGCGCTGGGCGAGGCCGCTACCCTCGAGGTCGAAGAGGGCGAGGAGTTGTTCATCTTCTACGACAGCGACTCCGACCCGGGTGAGACCGTCACCGTCCAATACGACCTGCGGGCACTGCGTTTCGAGGGCGATCGCTGCGATACCGAAGGGGTCGAGTCGACCTGCGAGCAGCCGCTCTTCTGCAACGAGGCCGGGCGGTGCGCGCGTCACGAGGGGGTCCATTGCGACCATCCGCTCGACGCGCGCTACTTCGGCGAGGGCAACCCGGTGACCGGCGAGATGACGGTGACGATCGACCTCCGGGAACACGACGACAACTTCTCCGACGCGACGTGCGGCGGCACCGGCGGCAGCCTGGTGATCGAGTACGTGCCGGACCTGAGCGGCAGCCTCGTCGTGAGCGCCTCCGGGTTCGACCCGCCCTTCCTGTCGGGACGAGTCGCGTGCGATTACGTCGAGACCGAGATCGGCTGTGGCTTCCACGACGACTTCGACTCCGTCCTCGAGGTGCCCATCGAAGCCGGCGTACCGGTCTACATCGTCGCCGAGGCGGTCACGCCCGAGAGCGCAGAGGTCGCCGAGATCTCGTTCCACGAGGTGCGACTCCGAACCGAGGGCGAATCGTGCGACATCGACGGTTTCGGTGAGCGGTGCGAAGAGAGCACCGTGTGCGTTCCGGTCGACAGCGGTGGCCTGTGCACCACCCAGGAGGCCGGCACGTGCGCCGAGCCGACGAGCATGGAGTTGCTGATCGGGGGCCGCGATCCACGGTTGGGTCCCGCGGACTTCCTGCTGACCGACCCCGGGCTGACGCTCGATCACACGGCGAGCTGCGGCGTTTCGAGCAGCATGGTCGTGCGCTATCTGCCGCCGGGACCGGGGGTCTACTTCTTCGAGACCGATCCGGGCCCCGACTCGGCGACCCTCTTCGCCCGCGCGGAGTGCACCGGCCCGGACAGCGAGTACGGCTGCGCCACGGACACCGACGGCGGCGGGAATCTGATCGAGATCGTCGCGACCGGACGGGACTTCATCTACCTGCACTTCGGTGGCTTCGCCGATGTGCGCGGCCGGATCTCGTTCATCCCGATCCGCAGGGTGGGCCAGCCGTGCGACATCCTCGAAGAGGACGATCGCTGCGCGAGCGGCACGACCTGCCTGACCGGAGTGTGCGAGCGCGCGCTGGAGGCGTCCTGCTTCGCGCCGATCGACCTCACCGTCGGCGACGGCGACATCTACGGATCTGGCGTGACCATCGACATCGATCTCGTGCACGGAAACCGCTACGCGGCCACCTGCGGCGGCGAGGGATATGATGCGGTCGGCACGTTCGTCGCGCCGACCGATGGCAACCTGATCGTCGACTACAACGGCACGGATGTCCCGCCCACGCTGGCCCTGCGCGGTGTCTGCGATGCCCCGGCGAGCGAGAGCCACTGCGACGGTGCCGGGCACAGGGCAGAGCCGGTGAGCTGGGTCGCGCCGGTCGCCGCGGGAGAACAGGTCTTCGTCATGTTCGACACGTCGACGGCCCGCACCGAGGAGACGGGCACCGCCGTCGTCCGGTTCACCGCGACCTCCATTCCGGCATGCGAGGACGGATTCCGGAGCGTCGGCGAATCCGACGTCGACTGCGGCGGCCCCCACTGCCCCGAGTGCCTCGCGGGGCGGCGGTGCACGATCGGTCGCGACTGCGCCGTGCGCGCCTGCGTCGATGGGCGCTGTGCCACGTCGCCGACGTGCGACGACGGCCTGGTCTCCGGGTCCGAGTCCGACGTCGATTGCGGCGGCTCGTGCGCGCGCTGTCTCACGGGGGCCACCTGTCGATTGGACCAGGACTGCGCCACGAACGAGTGCGTCGACGACGTGTGCGTCATCTCCCCGTGCGACGACAGCGTGGTCGGCGGCTTCGAATCCGACACCGATTGCGGCGGCCCGATCTGCACGGCCTGCCCAACCGGCGAGCAATGCCTCTACGCGACCGACTGCGCGAGTCGCCTGTGCGTCGACTGGGCGTGCGCGGCGCCCTCCTGCGACGACAGGACGCTCAACCAGGACGAGATCCTGCCCGATTGCGGCGGGGTCTGCGGGGGCGACCCCTGCCTGACCGAGTGCCCTCGGTCGGTGCCCTGGGTCGATCTGAACGCGCGGGAAGTCGCCGATGGCGTCTGGCGTACGTGGGAGCCCGGCGTGGGGCCGCCGGTGCTTCCGGAGGGTCCGGCCTCGTTCTTCGAGCCGTCGTGCGGCGACGAACCGGAACCCGTGCCGGAGATGGTGCACCGCTTCGAGGTGCCCGTGTCGGCGCGCTATCGCTTCCGAACGTCGCTACCCGGCATCATCACCGACGCCGACACGATCCTCTACGCGAGCGACGGCGCCTGCAACGACGACGAGCCCTACCTGTCGTGCAACGCGGACCGCTCGGAGATCGACTCGTCGTCGGAGCTCATCCTCGATCTGGCCGAGGGCAGCGTGCTCTTCATCGTCGTCGACGGCACGACGGGCGCCGACGCCGGAGCGACCTATGTGCTGGACGTACGGCGACAGTAGGAGCCCCCTCCCACACCGCCGCCGAGAACCGGACGTCCTTGCCGGCCGCCCGGAATGGTGGAATGGTGCACCACGTCTTCCATGACCCGGGCTCGGGGGCGCTTTCGTCGCGCTCCCGACCGTCGATTGCACCGGCGCCATGACACGAAACCGACTTATCGGACTGGTCGCCGTCGCCGCCCTGGGCATCGCCGTGGCGATCGTCCTGTTGCGCGGCCCGGCCGAAGCACCGTCCCCGGCGACCGACGTCCCGCCAGCTGTCGAAGCCTTCGATCCGTACGCGGCCGCGGCCGAAGCGAGCGCCGCCGCGCGCGAAGCCGAAGAAGCGGCGGCCGAGGGCAGCGCGCAGACCGCCGAGACGGTGCCGGCCGAAGGTACCGGTTCGCGGACCGAAGCGGAGGGAACCCCGGGCGAGGGTACCGGGCAGGGCCCGACCGTCGGCGCCGATCCTGCGAGCGCCGGCCAGCCCGTCACGGTCATTCACACCGACCTCGCCGTTCCCCCCGATGAGGAGCCCGTCGAAGGCACCGGTGTGGGAGTCGACGACGACCCGGACCATGGCCTCGGACCCGGAGACGCCGAACGCAACATGGGTGACGAGGCCCAGTTCTTCGACAACGTCCAGCACGCCTACGGCCGGGCGTCGGTCCAGATCTCAGACTGCCTGACGGACACGCCCGACCTGCGGGATTCGCTCTTCGTCGAGATGACGGTGCGCGACCTCGCCGACGACCCGATGGCCGGCGACGTGAACATCGCGCAGTTCCAATCGAACGCGCTCACCGAGGGCCAGCGAACATGCGTCGCCGACGTGCTGACGGATATGGACGTTCCGCCTGCATGGGCGGCCGGGACCGGCGAGGGACCTGGATTCACGACGCAGTCGGATAGCGATATCGAGTACGAGATCGTCTTCGAATTCGAAGTCGGCGCCGGCGAATAGTACCAAGGATCAACGATTCCATCGTTGATCCTTGGCATAGGACGAGCCATGACCGACGCCCTCGACGCCCTGCGTGACCGGATCGCGGCGCTGGACACCCAGCTTCTCGAGCTGGTCGCCGAACGCCTCGACGTCGCTGCTGCGATCGGCCGGGTCAAGCTCGCCAGCGGCGCCCCGATTCGCGACTTCGGTCGCGAGAAAGACGTCGTACACGCTGCCCGGACCCGGGCCCGCGGCCTCGGCGTTCCCGAAGACCTGGCCGAGGAGTTCGCCCTCGCACTGATCCGTTCCGCCCTGACCGTCCAGGAACAGGATCGCGTGGTCGATGCGGGAGCGGGCCACGGCGGCTCGGCCGTGGTGATCGGCGGCGCAGGACGCATGGGCGCCTGGATGAGCCGCTTCCTCGCGTCGCAGGGCTTCGGGGTCACCATCGTCGACCCCGCTGGCCCGCTCGAAGGGTTCGCGGGAGCGGACGATTGGCGTTCGGTCGCCCCGGACGCCGACCTCGTCGTCGTCGCGGCGCCGCTCCGGGCCTCGAACGCCATCTTGCATGCCCTGGCGGAGAACCCACCCGGTGGTCTGATCTTCGACATCGGGTCCTTGAAGACCCCGCTGCGAACGGGCCTCACGGCTTTGCGCGACGCGGGGGCCCGGGTGACGTCTGTGCACCCGATGTTCGGGCCCGAGACAGCGATGTTGTCCGGGCGTCACGTCGTCTTCATCGACGTCGCCGGGTCGGCGGCGGTCGAAGAGGCCCGCGCCCTCTTCTCCGGAACCATGGCCACCATGGTCGACATGACGCTGGACGAGCACGATCGGGTGATCGCCTACGTGCTCGGCCTGTCTCATGCGCTCAACATCGCGTTCATGACCGCGATCGCGGAGAGCGGAGAGACCGCGCCGCGCCTCGCGCTCCTGTCGAGCACGACCTTCGACGCCCAACTCGCCGTAGCCGCGCGGGTCGTCTCGGAGAACCCCCACCTCTACTTCGAAATCCAGAACCTCAACGACTACGGCACCGAGGCGCTCTCGGCGTTGCTCTACGCCGTCGAGCGATTGCGCTCCGTCGTGCGCGCCGGCGACGAGGCCGCCTTCATCGGCTTGATGCAACGCGGTGGTGAGTGGGCCACCTCCGGGCCAGCGACCGACGACGGCGATGGCAGCGAACCCGCCGAATGATCCATTTCCGCTGGGACCTCGACAAGACCTACCTGCACACCGAGTTCGACTCGCTGCGCGATCTCGTCCGGACCTTCCGCCAATCTGCCGAAGAGAAGCGCTCGGTCGCGGGGGCGGCGACGTTGTTGCGCGAGCTCCTGGCGCCGGCGACCCGGGAGGAGCCGCGCCACGTGACGTTCATCTCCGGCAGCCCCCGACAGATGCGGCGGGTGCTGGAGGCGAAGCTCCGGCTCGACGGCATCGAACCGGATCGCTTCATCCTCAAGCCGAACCTCTCGAACCTGCTTCGCTTTCGCTTCCGCGCGCTGAACGAGCAGCTCGGCTACAAGCTCGACGCCCTGCTGCGGAGCCGACTGCAGGGCGACCGCGTCGAGGAGGTCCTCTTCGGCGACGACGCCGAGTCCGACGCCCTGATCTACAGCCTCTACGCGGATATCCTCGCCGGGGCCATCGATCGGGACGAGCTCGCGCAAGCCCTCGCGGGAAGCTCGCTCTACCGGAGAGACGCCGAGCGGATTCTCGACCGCGTCGACGACCTGGGCGACGACCATGACCGGGTGCGTCGGATCTTCATCCATCTCGACCGCCGCTCCCCAACCGGCCGCTTCGACGGCTTCGGGGCGCGTGTGGTGCCGATCTACAACTACTTCCAGGCCGCCGTCGTGTTGCACGGCGAAGGCCTGCTCCGTGATGCGGCGTTGATCCGGATCATCGAGTCGATGGGGGCCGACGGATACACACCGCTGAGGCTGGCCAACTCGTTCCAGGATCTGATCCGGCGCGGGTTCCTCGCGTCTGGTCTCGCGCGGCGGATCCTCGCGCTGATCGACACCCACGCCGACGTCCTCGGGCAACGCGCCAGCCTCTACGTCTCGGCGTTCCGCTCCGCCGTGGCCACCGTGGAGCTGCCCGAGCGCCGGCCGCTGCCCTGGGCCCCGGACGTCGACTACGTCGCCCGCTGCGCCGAGACCAGTCGCTACCATCGCGCGCGCGCCGCCCTCGGCGGCATCGGCATCCTCGTCGGAGACGACCGCGACTGACGACTCGGGCCTGGTTCCACGTCACGGCACGTCGCTTCTCGCGGCGCGGTCAACTATACTCGGCCCACGCTACCGGAAGCCGACATCGACACGCTCGCGACCGCGATCGACGACGCCTGGGGGCTCGACGCGCTCTACGTACACGGATCGGTCGCGCAGAGCCGAGAGACCGACGCGAGCGACCTGGATCTCGCCGCGCTCGTCCGTTCGCGGCCGACCGCTTTCGAGCGGGCCGAGCTCTCGACGCGGCTGAGCGGTCTCGTCGGGCGCGATGTCGACCTCGTCGAGCTGGACCGCTGCTCGCCGATCCTCGCAATGCAGGTCTTGCGGCACGGTCGTCGCGTACGCACGGCGAACACCACCCGCGCAGCGGAGGTCGAGGCGCGAATCTTCACCCTATACGCGGATCTCAAGCGCAGCCGCTCACCGGTAGAGCGGGCGCTGAGCGCACGGATGACTGATGGCTGACAGGGATCTGGTGATGGCCAAGGTCGCCACGGTCGACCGCTGGCTTGCCCGCATCGACGAGACGACCGGCGGCGACCCGCAGCGTCTCGAAGACGTAGACGTCAACGACGTGTTCGTCCTGAATCTCCAGCGGGCCGTGCAGGCGTGCATCGATCTGGCGCACCACCTCACGGCCGGTCGACCACTCGGGCTCCCATCGACGTTGGCGGACGCCTTCACGCTCCTCGAACGCGGCGCCGGCCTGGATTCGGAGCTCGCCACGCGCATGCGGTCGATGGTGGGCTTCCGGAACATCGCAGTACATGAATACCAGGCCCTCGACCCGGCGATCTTGAAGGCGATTCTCACCGGCCACCTCGACGACCTCCGCGCGTTTTGCCGGTACGCTCTCGAACCCGAGTGAATGTCCTGGGGTCTCTGCGGGAACAGAGACACGCTGTTCCGCGGCGCCGAAGGTCGCCGGCACTTGAGCATGGGCACACGCCTCCGTAGGGTAGCGCTCACCTTCACCTGCTACGTGCCTCCGTGGTTCCTCTTCGCCTGCGGCCCTCGCGAATCAACTTGCCGGCCCTGCTCGTGATCGGCGCGCTCGTCGTGCCGTGCGCGGCCGTGGCCAGCGTGCCCGACCTCTTCGGGTTCGGCGCCCGGGGCATCGCGATGGGCAACGCGATCCACGGCTCGGCGTCCGGCTACGAGTCGGTCTGGTACAACCCGGCCGGCATGGCCTTCGACGACGAGCTGACCTTCGCGTTCGGCTACCAGTACGGCGTGTTCGACCTGCACGTGAACGGTGAGTCATCAGACGCCCTCGACGCCCCCGCTCTCGTCTTCGGATTCGGCATTCCGCTCCCCCTCGGGCCGCCGCTGGAGCGCCGCCTCAGCGTGGCGATGGGATTCGTGCTCCCGACGACGTCGATCCTGATCGCCGATACCAAGCCACCGGGGGATCCGAGCTGGGTGCTGGTCGAGAACCGGGCGCAGACGGTCAGCGTCCAGGGCGGGGTCGGGCTTCGCATCGTCGACGAGCTGTCGATCGGCTGGTCGCTGATCGCCCTGGCCGAGCTCGAGGGTGGCATCGACGTCGCGCCCAACGACGCCGGCGACCTCGGCTCCTTCGCCCGCGACCAGCTCGTCACCGACTACGCCAACGCGGTGGGCGTCGCCATCCGCCCGATCCCGGAGCGCCTCGGGTTCGGCCTGGTGTGGCGCGAGGCCAGCTCGGCGGAGTACACGCTGCCGATCACCGTCGACCTCGGCGACGCGTTCACGATCCCGGTGCCGACCCTCGACATCTCCGGTACCGCCCAATACGACCCCGCCCAGATCTCGATCGCCGCCTGGGGTCGGCCGATCCCGCAGCTCCACCTCGAGGCGGCGGCAACGCGGAAGCGGTGGAGTCAATTCGACAACCCGATCCGCTACACCTCCGTTCCCGACGACTTCCCCACGCAACCCGCGCCGGGTTTCTCGGACACCTGGGTCTTCAAGTTCGGGGTCGAGGGGGACATCGAAGTCGGGGAGTGGACACTGCACCCCCGCGCCGGTTTCGCGCTGGAGCCGAGCCCTGCCCCGGAGCAGACGGGGATGCACAACTACCTCGACAGCGATCGGACGATCCCCTCGCTGGGGTTCGGCTTCCGACGCGGGCTCGTGCGCGTCGACGCGGCCTGGCAGATGCAGAGCCTCGCGTCTCGGTCCCACGACAAGGAATGCGTCGAGGACGACGACGGCGGGCTCGATCTACCCCCGGAGGACGACGCGTTCTTGTCGCCGACGTATCCGGACCCGAACCCCGGGTGCCCTTCGATCTCCCACCGAGGCACGACGCAGCTCGTGAACATCGAAGTCGGGGTGGCGTTTTGAGAGCTTCCCCACAAGACGCTCCCCGGACCAGACTTCGGCGTGAATCTGTAGGGAAGCTCTCGAGCGCGCGGCGCCTGCTCCACGCCACCGCGAGCGCGCTCCTCGTGGTCGCGGTCATCGGCGTCCTCGGACCGACGTCGGCGCGGGCCAACCCGCTCGACGCGTTCGGATTCGGCGCCCGCGGCGTGGCGCTCGGCGGGGCGATGACGGCCAACGCGACCGGCGCCAGCGCGAATTACTACAACCCGGCGGGGCTGGCGGCCGGCGGCGATCTGCGCCTCGACATGGGCTACGTCTACGTCGAGCCTCGGCTGGAGCTCAACGGCGGGGACCTCGATGTCGACCGCAACTACGGGGTCCAGGGTGGCGTCGTGCTTCCCGGGCGGATTCTGGAGCGTAACGTCGCGTTCTCGTTCGGCATCTTCGTGCCCGCGGAGCGGATCAGCCGCATCCGTGCGCTCCCCCAGCGCCAGCCGCGATGGGTGCTCTACGACAACCGACCGCAGCGGATCGTCATCACCACCAGTGTCGCCTTCCAGTTGATCGACGACCTCTATCTCGGCGGTGGACTGACCTACCTCTCGGACACGGCCGGCACGCTCGCGATGCAGGGACTCGTCGACCTGCAAGACGCCGAGCGAACGGCCTTCTTCTCCGGTGTCGACGTCGACCTCGCGTCCGTCCGCTACGCCTCCGCCGGTGTGCTCTGGACCCCGGGTGACTGGCGCTTCGGCGCGTCGTTCCGGGACCAGTTCTTCCTCGGGCTCGACCTGGCGGTCGACGTCTCCGGCGACATCGCCGCCCTCGTCCCGGGACTCCCGCCGGCCGCCGAGGACGCCTCGTTCGTCGTCGTGACGACGAGCACCAACCTCTTCTCTCCGCGGCAGCTCTCGTTCGGCGTGACCCACGACGCCGAACGCTGGATGGTGACGACGGACTTCACGTGGCTGCAGTGGAGCCGCTTCCCGTCGCCGACGTCGACCATCGACATCACCCTCGACCTCTCACCCTTCGAGTTCGAGGTGCCCCCGTCGGACGCCCCGATCGACCCGGGTTTCCGCAACATCGTCATCCCACGCATCGGGGGCGAGTACCGCGCGGTAGACGGCGAGCACTTCGGGCTCGCCCTGCGTCTCGGGTACTACTTCGAGCCCACGCCCGTCGTCGATCAGCCCGCAGAGCTGAACTACGTCGACACCGTGAAGCACGGAGTGTCTGCCGGGTTCGGGCTCCGATTCTCGGAGTTCACGACCGCGCTGCCGAAGCCGGTCCTTCTCGACTTCGCCTTCCAATACGTCGGCCTGCCCCGCCGCGAGTACATGAAGCCAGCCGCCAACGATCCGGTGGGGGACTACGCCGCCTCGGGTCGATTCCTCGGCTTCACGACCAGCCTGTCGTTCCTCTTCTGAGCCATGCCGCTTCGCTTCCACAGCTTCGACCCAATCCCGACGGCAATGGTCTGCGCGCTTGCCGCCGTCGTCGGAGCGTGTGGGTCCCTCGGCGGCGAGGGCGGCGGTGCGGCGAACCTTCCGAACCGGGGGATCGTGCCGTATCGACTGGTCGATCCGGCCATCGGGGCCGAGGGATCCGGCGACGGGGAGCCGGTAGACCCCGCCGACGCGTTCCTGTTGCGGGACCATCCGACCCAGGAGTTTCGCGCGCCAGCTGCCGAGGTCGACGAGCTCGAACGTGTCGATCTCTATGTCGAGGTGTCCGGCGGCGCCGCGAGCTGGATCGGGCGATTGACCAGCACCGATGGTCTGGTGTTCGGCGACATCGTCCTCGTGGTGCATCCGATGATGCTGGCCTCGGTCGACATCGACACGGACCGGGTCGGCGCCCCCTCGGTGGTCACGGTCGACGGAGAGACGCGCATCGCGTTCAGCTTCGGCGACGACGAAGGCATCGCCTGGACCCGCCTCGATCCCGGCGCGCAGGTCGACGAACTGGCGGTGCTGCTCCGCGCGGACGAGGGGGAGCGGATCGGATCCCCATCGCTCCTGGGCCCGGACGACGATGCCGAATGGTCGCTCTACTTCGGCGTCGAGCGACCCGTCGTCGAAGACACCGGCGGCGATGGCGACCAGCTCTACCAGCCCCCGAGTATCGGCCTGGCCACCGGCGACGGCAGCGGTCCCTTCGAACGACGGAGCATCGTGCTCGCACCGGGCACCGACTGCGTCGGACCGGACGGCGAAGCCGAGTCGTGCTGGGACAGACAGGGCGTCTGGACCCCGGAGGTTCGGGTCGCCGAGACGGCCCTCGGGCGGCGAATCCTGCGCATGTGGTACGCCGGCGGCGAGGCGGGGGATCGCGAGCTCGGATTTGCCTCGTCCTTCGACGGCGCAGCGTGGGAACGATTCCCCTTCAACCCGGTCGTCGACGGCTCGTTCGACGAGCGCGAGCCCACCAACGTGTTCCTCGACGATCGATACCTGCTCTATTTCGAGCAGTCGTCGGCGCGCACCGGCGGCGGCATCGCGATCGCGATCAACGACAAGCCGAAGCCGAGCGAGCGCTTCTGATCACACCGCCAGCACGTCGTCGAGCCAGCGGCCGAAGGCCTTGTCGGCGAAGAGCTCGCGCGCCACACCATCGCCATGAGCCAGGGCGGTGGCGAGTGACGCGTCGAGGATGCCTGCCTCGTCGAGCAGCTCCCGAACCGACCGCTCCCCCTCGGTCTCCAGCAGGGCGCCGAGCTCCTCTTCGACCGCCTCGATGATCTCGGGACGCTCGTGGTTGTGCTCGATGATCGGCGGCACGAGTGCCCAGATGTCGTCCCAGGGCAGGTCGTCGACGTCGGCGTTGAGCTCGGAGAGCGGCGTCTCGAGCAACCGGTCGAGGAGCTGATTCGCCATCTGGTCCAGCAGCTCGCGCCCTTCGTCGCTGCGCAGGCGGCTCACGAAGGCGCTGCGGAGCTCTCGATTGGCGCTCTGAGAGAACTCACGAGCGGCGCTCTGGATCTGTCGCTCGACCTCGGCGCTCAGCCCGCCGAGCACGTTCTTGCCTGCCTCGACGAAGCGCTCGGCGCGCTTCTCGACCTTTGCCTTCAGGCGGCTTCGCAACCCCGCGCGTCCTTCGTCACGGCGCTCCGGTGCGTCACCACCGGTCAGCCCGGGTATGGGCAATCGGCGTGCAAAGTTGAGCAGCAGATCCTGCAGCACCGGCGCCAGCAACTGCCGAACCAGCGCCGGGTCGACGGCGTCCTTCGCCCACTTGGAGCGCGGCGGTCGATACTCGGCGATCAGCTGCGCGATGCGGATCCTCACGTCTTCCGGAACCGCGGCACCGAGGGTGTCTCCGGTTGCCTCGCACCGGACGACGTGGCGATCCCAGCCGGGCCGGATGTGGCGCTCGATCGACCGAGCGGACGCCTCGCCTGTCAGGCTGTCGAGTAACAACCCCCGGCTCTCCTCGACATCGATCCAGAACGACACCGGCAGGTCGATGAGCGTCTCGATGAGGAGTGAGACCCCTCGCTCACGGAGCTCGCTCTCATCGGCGGTCAGGGCATCGACGATCCGATCTCGCTGTGCTCGCTTCTTCGTGGCCATGATCCGGGGCGGTGCGGGGGCGGGGGGGGGAGCGCGCGAACGCGGAGCGTCGATTCAGTCGGGCCGCTCCAAGCTGGCCTCGGAAGAGAACCCTTCCGGATAGCGCGCACGCAACTTGTCGACGTTGTGTTGCGCGACCGTGCCCATGGAGAGGCCGACCGCCGTGCACAGCTCGGCGACGTACCAGAGCACGTCGCCGATCTCCTTGGTCATCGCCTCGAGGTCGAGTGGATGACCGTGATATCGGTGCTTCTTGACCAACTCGACGACCTCACCCGCTTCGCCGGTGAGCCCGAGGGCGCCGTTCGTCAGCCGTTCGATCGCTGGCCGCCCCGAAGGAGAGGTGCGGCCGGCCAGCTCCTGGTATCGATCGAATTCCACGACGCTCCTTTGGGTCGGCGCGCAGTCGGCGATCTCTCGGTCGGCGCGCACGTTTCGTCCGGCAAGGCGCCGGACCGGTGCCAAAGTCGTCCGACCACGGATCCGACGTCAAGCGTGCCGCACGTGGCCGGGCCTTTCAGCGGCGGCGACGCACCAGGGCGAGTGCGATCCACAAGGCCGACAACGGCGCCCCCGGCGACGGCGACGACGCGCAGATTCCCCGCCGACGGGAGCGCGGCGTCTCGCAGACTGCGCCAGCGACACAGACCTCGTCTTCCGTGCAGTTCCGGATCGGCGCGTCTTCGACCTCGCAGTCGGGATCGGCGCCACAGCCGCAATCACACGTCCCGTCGGCCCACGTCGCCGGGTTACAGGCCCAGTCGCCCACAGGACCGGCGCGCTCGACACACTCTCCGGAGAGCGAGCAGAGCATGCCTGCCGCACAATCGAAGATCGGCGTCAGCGCGTCGTCGCAATCCGGGTCGTAGGCGCCACACCCGCAATCGCAGCCGTAGCCGTCATCGTAGATCTCGGGCGCGCAATTCCAATCGGACGGCGCTTCCTCGTCGCAGGCGCCCGACGGGCAGGGCGGACGTGTGGCGCAGAGCGCCGCCGAGTCGTCTCGGGCGCAGAGTGCGTCGATCGGCAGCTCGACGTAGGTCGCCTCCTCGGCGTCGGGACCCGGATCCGCGATCACGTGGGTCTCCGCGCAACCGTTCCGCCGAACGTAGTCGGTCTGACCGCGGACGAGGACTCCGACCACCCGCCCCTCCGCATCGAACACCGCCCCGCCTGACGAGCCGCTGAACGCGTCCGCGGTCAGCGCGAAGAAGTCCCGCGCGCGGTCCCGGTCGTCGACCACCTCGCCGCCGTCGTCGATCTTCATCGGTGCGCCGCTCGGGAAGCCGACGAGCGCGACCGGATCGCCCGGAGCGAGCGGTGCGGCGGGCAGGCGAAGCGAAGCGATCGCCCGTGCCGGCGCCGCGGGTCGGTCGAGGCGGAAGACCGCGTAGTCCAGGTTCAGGTTCCCCCGGCGGCGATTCTCGGTCACGACCACCTCCGCACACTCGAAGACGCCGTCGACCCCAAGCATCGGCAGCGCGCCGTCAGTGCCGAGCCGATAGCCGAACACGAGCACGCGCTCCCGGCAGGTGCGCGCGTCGGGCATGCAGTGTCCGGCGGTGAGCACGAGGTCGTCGGCGATCAGGGTCGCGCTGCATTGGGCGAGTGCCGGCTGCTCCGCGAACGCCTCGCCATCGCACAGCTCGTTCATCTCGCCGATCGTCGGCACGTCGAGCTCGATCGTACCGTCGTCGGCGAACACGAGGTGGGCTCGCTCGACCAGGGCGCCGACGGATTCCGCGACATCGCGCAGGTCGGCGCGATCGTGGGCGTGGGCTTCGACCCGGTCGTCGGCCCCATAGACGACGGCGGCCCGGCGCGTCCGAAGGTCTGGCGACGCATCGAGCTGGGCGCAGGCGCACGAGACGCCCGCGATGACGATGGAGAGCCACGAGCTGCGCATGGCCAGACGCTAGCGCGTGTGCGCGCCGAAGGGGAGAGCGACGCACGCCGCCGGTGCACAGGTGTCGGAGACCCGTGACACGGTGCGTCGCGGTGGGATACGATATTCGCACACCGTACTCTCACGCCGGATCGTGCCCCGGCCTTCCGTTCATCGTTCCCGGGAGCGATCAATGAATCACGAGATCACCCACGGGCCGTCGTGCGCCATGCTGCGGGTCGACCTGCAGCCGGGCGAGGCGCTGGTCGCCGAAGCGGGCGCGATGGTCGCCCGCAGCAAGTCGATCGGCATGGAAGTGAAGATGAACGCGGGGAAATCCCCGGGCTTCTTCGCCACGCTGATGGCCCTCCTCGTCGCGTTCATCCGCAAGATCATCGGCGGCGAGACCTTCTTCGTGAATCACTTCGCCGGCAGCGGAAGCGTCTGGATCGCACCGACCTTGATCGGCGAGGTCGCGCATCGGCGTCTCGACGGGAACACGACGCTCGTGTTGTCGAGCGGCGCCTACGTGGCGTCGGCCGGCGATATCGACGTCAAGATGCGATTCGGCGGTCTGTCGGGCATGCTCGCCAAAGAGGGGCTCTTCTTCCTCGAGATCACGGGCACCGGCGACCTCTGGTTCAACAGCTACGGGGGCATCGAAGAGGTGGCCTGCAACGGGAGCTACGTGGTCGATAACGGTCACATCGTCGGCTACGAGGGCCAGCTCACCTACAAGATGAAGTCCGTCGGCGGCGGCATGATGGGAATGATGGCCTCTGGCGAGGGGCTCGTCTGCCACTTCTCCGGCGAGGGGAAGATCTACATCCAGTCGCGGAACACGAGCTCGCTGGCCGGGTTCGTCAATCCGTTCCTGAGCTGAGGAGGTCGCAATGCAGATCAACGTATTACACCGCCCGGCGATGAGCATGGCGCAGGTGTCGTTGGAGAACGGCGAGTCGATCACCGCAGAGTCCGGAGCGATGGTCGGGATGTCCGCCAACCTCCAGATGGAGACCGGAATGCAGGGGGGCATCGGCGGCGCGCTCAAGCGCAAGCTCGGCGGTGAGTCCTTCTTCCAGAACACCTTCACCGCCCAGGGCGGCCCCGGCGAGATCCTGCTCGCTCACTCCCTGCCCGGCGACATCGTCACCGTGCCGGTCCCCCAGACCGGCCTGTTCATCCAATCGACGTCCTATATCGCCGCTTCTCCCGGGGTGGCGGTCGCGACCGAGTTCGGCGGCTTCAAGAACTGGCTGGGCGGCGAGGGGATGTTCGTGCTCAAGGCCACGACGTCGGTCCCCGAGCTTCCCGTCATCGTCGGTGCTTTCGGCGGCATCTACGAGATCGAATGCAACGGCGATCTCGTGATCGACAACGGGCACCTGGTCGCCTGGGAGACCACGCTGCAGTACACGATGACCAAGAGCGCCAGCGGCTTCGTCGCCTCGTTCCTCTCGGGCGAAGGCATGGTGTTCGAGTTCACCGGTCAGGGCCGCATCTGGCTCCAGACCCGCAACCCGGGCGAGTACGGCCGCACCATCGGCCGCATGCTCAAGCCGCGGCAACAGTAGGAGGGAGTCATGCAATACGAAATCAAGCAACGTCCCGACTTCGCCGTCGCCCGCGTGCTCTTCGACCAGCCCGGCGAAGAGCTCGTCGTCGAGGCGAGCGCCATGGTCGCGAAGGACTCCGCGCTCGCGATGAAGACCAACCTCCAGGGCGGCCTCGGCGGTGCGCTCAAGCGCAAGATGCTGGGCGGCGAGAGCCTGTTCCAGAACACCTTCACCGCCTCGCAGACCGGCGAGACCCTGTGGATCGCACCCGGACCGGACGGAGACATGGACTGCGTGGTCCTCGACGGATCGCAGCCCATCTTCCTATCGTCCGGTGCGTTCGTCGCCAGCGCGCCGACGGTCACGCTGGACACCAAGTTCCAGGGTGTGAAGGGGTTCTTCAGCGGCACCAGCCTCTTCATGATCAAGGCCGAAGGGCAGGGGCCGCTCTTCTTCGGTTGCTACGGGGGCATCCACAAAGTCGATGTCGGCCCGGGCGGCTACATCGTCGACAACAACCACATCGTCGGGTTCACCGGCGGGCTCGAGTACAACGTCCGCACGGTCGGCGGCCTGATGGGCGCTTTCGCCTCCGGCGAGGGCATGGTCTGTGAGTTCAGCGGCACGGGCAGCGTCTGGATCTCGACGCGAAACCCCGGCGGGCTCGCCCGGTTCCTGCACCCCTTCCGCCCGGTAAAGTCGAGTCGTTGACACGCTGATCAAACCCCAATGAGCGCGGGGGCCCGTTGCCGGAATCGGCGCGGCTCGTTAGTCTCATGGGGACTCGTTCGTTCATGTCGAATCTGGCGCCTCCAATGCTCGCCTGGTCGAAGACAGTTCGCGTCGCGTACCGTACCGGAAGCGCGATCGTCCGCCGGGCCAGGAGCCATCTCCCCACCCCCCTGAGCACCACGATCGCGCTCACCAACCGGTGCACCGCGCTGTGCTCGTACTGCAGCATCCCGCAGGCCGGTCATGCGGCCGAGCAGCCGGTCGAGTGGTGGCTGAACTTCCTCGGCGAGGTGCGACGAGCCGGGGGGTGTCGGATCCAGGTGACCGGCGGAGAGCCGCTGCTCTACGACGGCGTCGAGACCGTGGTCGCGCGAGCGCGTGAGCTCGGACTCATCGTCTCGATCGGCACCAACGGCGTGCTGTTGCCGGAGCGGAGATCGATACTCCAGCACCTCGACTACCTGGTCATCTCTGTAGACGGACCAGCCGAGCTCACGGATCGACAGCGCTTCGTCGGCTCACACGACGCGGCCATCGAGGCGGTCCGACTCGCCCGCGAAGCCGGCGTGACGTCGTGGATCACGTCGGTGATCACGGCCGCCACCATCGACCACCTGCCGGAGATCATCGCCTGGGCCGAGCTCCACGACATCCGGCTGAACCTCCAGCTGCCCTTCCATCCTCCGGACTACTGCGGCCAGGACAACACGGACATCTTCCCGTCGAGCGACCAGATCCGGCGGATGCTCGATGTCGTGCGCCCCCACAGCGGCTCCCGGGGGCGCATCCTCAACTCCCTCGCCTATTGGCGTCACGTCGAGGAGTGGGCCCACCTCGGCCCCCACATCGGGACGAGCGGCGGCCCGAACGCGCACGAGTGCGACGGCGGCAAGCTGATCTACCACGTCGAGCCCGACGGCCGGCTCTTCGCCTGTACGCATCGCGTCGGCTGTGTGCGAGGCGCCAGCATCCCGGAGCTGGGATTGACGGAGGCCATCGCCGCCGTGAACAACCCCGACTGTTCGACCTGTCTCTCCGGGTACGCACACGAACAGAGCCTGCTCTTCGCCCTTCGCCCGTCGGCGATCAGCTCGTGGACCGAAGCCATCGGATCTTTCCTCTTCCGCCCCCACGAGCTCGACCGCTGAGCCGCCGCCATCCGTATCGCCCGTCGGATCGCTGCGACTCCGCCGCCCCCCTCTCACGCCGCCGGACCGAGGCCGACCACCGCGCAGGCCTCGACAAACGCGGCCGCCACACGGTCGATCTGTCGCTCGGACAGCCAAGGATGAATCGGTACGAATAGACCGCCGTGCTTGAGCCTCTCCGCATTCGGGCAAGGCCGCGCACAATCCGGGTAGGCCGTGAACGACGATACGAGGTCGAGGTTACTCGTCGCGGCGTCGACACCGCGCCGCAGAAGCTCGTCCTGTAGTGCAGTACCCCGGTCGGACAGGGCGATGAGCTGCCAGTAGACGCAGTGCGCGTCGGCGCGCTCGACGGGGAAATGGAGCTCCGTGCGTCGCAGTGCCTCGCGGATCCTCTGCGCGCGCTTCCGTCGCGCTCTGTCCCGCGCCGTCGTCAGGGGTAGCTCCCGCGACCCGACCGCCGCCTGCATCGGCGAGAACGCGTAACTCCATTTCCGAGGCAGCGAGCCGTCGACCGATTCGTGACGCTCCTCGGCACCGATGAGCAAGCGATAGAGATCGGGCCGAGTCCGACGCAGCCACTGCAACATCGGAAACGTCGCCCACGAGAAGAGCGGGTCCTCGGTCGCGACACCGCGCGCCAGAGACATCGCGATCGTCAGCCAGAGATCCCGCTTCGGCCTCGATGGAAGCTCCGACTGCACCTTGCGAAGCCGCGTCGCCAGGTCTGGGTCGTCCGTGACGACGAGGCCGCCGTTGTAGGTGTCGAGCGACTTCGTCGTCGAGGCGCTGTAGATGCCGACATCGCCGAACGAGCCGAGCTGTTGGCCGCGGAACGCCGCGTTGAGGTTCTGGGAGAAGTCCTCGATGACGAAGATGTCGTGCCGCCGCGCATACGCCATCAGGCGCTCCATGTCCGGCACCATGCCGTAGAGGTGCGTCAGCAGCATCGCCCGGGTGTCCGCCGTGTGGCGCGCCTCGAGCTCGTCGATGTCGAACCCGAAGGTGTCGAGCTCGATGTCGACGAAGTCCGGCCGCAGGCCGTTCCGGAGCACGACGTCCATCATCTGCACGATCGTCATCGGCGGCATGACGATGCGGCTGCCCTCGGGCAACGCGCGGTCGGCGAGCGCGTAGTACACCGCCGTCCGAGCCTTCGGCAGCGCGACGCAGTGCGCGCGCCCCACCTGCGCGGCGAACGCCGTCTCGAAGCGGCGAACCGTCGTCGCCGGGTCCGGGTCCCGAACCAGGACCCGGGCCAGCGAGGCCAGGTCGAAACCCGGAGAATGGTAGGTGCGCCCGCGGGGTACCTTCATGCCGCCACGCTATCGAGTGCGACAGCGAGCGGCAACAGGCTGGCGGCGACGTTCAGTCGTCCGTGTTCCCGGCAGCGGCAGCGTGGGTCACCTCGGCCATGAGCCGATTGAGCGCGGCGGCGAAGCGCCCCGGATCCTCGACCGGGCTGCCCTCGGTGATCAACGCCTGGTCGTAGAGGAGCTCGATCCAATCGGTCAGGGCCTCGCTCTCCGGGTCCTGCTCGGCGATCCGCTCCAGGTCGACCACGATCGGATGCGACGGATTCAGCTCCAATACCCGTGGGCTCGGCGGCACCTCCTGGTCGTTCGCCCGGAGCAGGCGCTCGATATGCGGCGGCAGACCACCGGTCGGCACGACGAGGCACACCGGCGACTCGGCCAGGCGCTCCGAGACCTTCACCTCGCGCACGCGGTCGCCCAACACGGCGGCAAAACGCTCGGTCAGCGCGCCGAGCTGCGGCTTCTCGTCGTCCTTCGGCTCGTCCGTCGGCTCGTCGTTGCCTTCGTCGCCGTCGAGATCGAGGTCCGCCTGCATCGCCGAGACGAGTGGCTTCTCGTCGAACTCCGACAGACCACCGATCGCCCACTGGTCGACCGGATCGACGAGATAGAGAACCTCCCAGCCCCGCTTGCGCAACGCCTCCAGGTGCGGGCTCGATTCCAGCATGCGCCGGTTCGCGCCGAGGGCGTAGTAGATCGACTTCTGCTCCTCCGGCATGCGCTCGACGTACTCGGCCAGCGAGGTCACACCTTCGACGGCCGACGACTCGAAGCGCACGAGCTTCGAGAGTCGCTTCGACTGGTCCGGATCGTAGTGCAGGCCCTCCTTGATGACCTTGCCGTACACCGTCCAGAGCTCGGTGTAATCGTCCGGCCTCTCCGCGGCGATCTGCTCGAAGAGCTCCAGCGACTTCTTGGTCACCTGCTTCCGGATCGTCTTCGAGACCTTCGAGTCCTGCAGCACGTCACGCGACACGTTCAGCGGCAGGTCGTCGGAGTCGATCACGCCTCGCATGAAGCGAAGCCACTGCGGCAGCAGATCCTCGCACTCGTCCATGATCAGGACGCGCTTCACGTAGAGGCGCACCCCACGCGTCGCGTCGCGGTCGAAGAGGTCGAAAGGCGGGCGCTTCGGCACGAAGAGGAGCCCGGTGAAGAACTGCGCCCCCTCGATCTTGAAGTGCGTGCGGGCGAGCGGCCCCTCCCAGTCGTGGGAGAGGTGCTTGTACATCTCCTCGTATTGCTCGTCCGTGACCTCGGAAGGCGGTCGACGCCAGAGCGCACGCGCCTGGTTGACGGCCTCGAAGACGAGCTCGGTCTTGGCGTCGTCTCCCTCGCCCGTCGTCTGCTCGGTGCGCAGCTCGATCGGGTGGTCGACGTAGTCGGAGTAGCGGTTGACCAGCGTGCGCAGCTTCCATTCCGACAGGAGCTCCTGCTGATCCTCCTTCATGTGCAGGAAGATGCTCGTACCGCGGCCATCCCTCTCGGCCGGCTCGAGCGTGAACGAGCTCGCCGCGTCGGACCTCCAACGCCACACCTCGTCGGAGCCGGCCGCGCGCGACACGACGTCGACCCGGTCGGCGACCAGGAACGCCGAGTAGAACCCGACCCCGAATTGTCCGATCAGATTGACGTCCTCGGACTTCGCCTTCTTGACCTGCTCCAGGAACGCTCGGGTTCCCGAGTGGGCGACGGTCCCGAGATTCTCGATCAGCTCGTCGTGGGTCATGCCGATGCCCGAGTCGGCGATCTCCAGGACCCCCGCCTCCTCGTTGGGAATCAAGCGCACACGCAGCGGCTCCCCTTCGCTCAACTTCGGGTCGGTCAGCGACGCGAAGCGGAGCTTGTCGAGGGCGTCCGACGCGTTGGAGATCAGCTCACGCAGGAAGATCTCCTTGTTGCGGTAGAGCGAGTGGATCACCAGGTCGAGCACCTGGCTGACCTCGGCCTGGAACGCGTGCGTCTCGACCTTCTTCGCGGCCTTCTTCGCGCCTTTCGCAGACTTCTTGGCGCCCTTTGCCGCCGTCTTGGTCGTCTTCTTCGCCGCCTTCGCGTCGTCTGCCCCGCCTGCCGGCGCCTCGGCCTGCTCTGCCGTCTCCTTTGCCTTCGTGGCCTCGTTCTCGCTCATCGCGTCCTCCACCGGTTCGTGCTGGTCACGCCCGAGCGGGCGCGTGGTTTGGATGGTTCGGCGCGGGAATCTGGGGACGCACTGGCGATCGTCAAGGCGCGAACAGGCGGAACGCCCGACCACGTGGCAACGACACGGTTCCGAAACGACGAGGTCGACGTGCCCCCCCGGTTCGATGCCCGCGCGGCCGGCGGGGCGGGGCGGCTGAGCAGGGAGCGGCCGTCCCGAGGTCCGGGCACGTCACGGGCAGAGTCGTGCTTGACGGATTGAACATCTCATTTACAATCCGTCAGCATGTATGTGCCACGACACATCGAGACCGTGCTCGCCCGAGCGCTCGATCAGGTACCGGCGGTCCTCGTCACGGGCCCCCGGCAATCGGGCAAGACCACACTGTTGCGCCACCAGTTGCCGTCGGCCGAGTACGTCACCTTCGACGACCCGATCCGCGCCGAGTTCGCGACGACAGATCCGCGTGGTTTCCTGGCCGCGCTCGGCGGTCGCCAGGTCATTCTGGACGAGATCCAGTACGTCCCGGAGTTGCTGCGCTACCTGAAGATGCAGATCGACGCGGATCGCACACCGGGTCGATGGGTCCTCACGGGCTCTCAGCAGTTCGCGCTCATGCGCGGGGTGACGGAGTCGCTGGCCGGCCGGGTGGCGATCCTCGAGTTGCTCCCCCTGTCCGAGTCCGAGCTCCCTGCCCCACGGTCTCTCGAAGACGCGCTTTACGTGGGCGGGTTCCCGGAGCCGGTGCTGCACCCGGACCGGCGTGCGCTCTGGGTGCGATCATACTTGCGCACTTACGTGGAGCGCGACGTTCGCCAGGTTCAGGACATCGGCGACCTGCGCGCGTTTTCGCAGTTGCTGTCGTTGTGCGCGGCGCGTCACTCGCAGGAGCTGAACACGAGCGCGTTGGCCCGTGAGATCGGGGTCAGCCAACCGACGATTCGGCGGTGGGTGAGCGTGCTGGAGGCCGGATACGTGGCGATGCTCGTGCCGCCGTTCCACCGCAACCTGGGCAAACGCGTGATCAAGTCGCCCAAGCTCTTCGTGTCCGATCCGGGGCTGGTCGTCGAGCTCACCCGCCAGCCCGACGCAGCTTCGGCGATCGCCGGTCCTCTCGGCGGTCCATTGCTAGAGGGTTGGGTGGCCGGAGAGGCAACGCGTCAGTATACGAACGCGGGCCTTCGCCCCGACGTCTTCCATTGGCGGTCGCACGACCAGCTCGAAGTCGACTTCGTGCTCGGCGTCGGCACGGAGGTGGTTCCGGTCGAGGTGAAGCTGACGGCGACACCCCGGCCCACGCACGCTCGCGCGCTCACGCGCTTTCGTGAACTCGCCGGCGAACGGGCTCGCCCCGGCCTCGTCGTGTGCCGCGTCGACTCGACGACGGCGCTACCCGACGACAACGTGGCCATCCCCTGGCACCGGTTCCCGCACTGGCTGGCGACCGAGCTCGGGGCTCGAGGGGGCGATCGGTAGCCGAGCACGCCGAGCGCGGTCTTCCAGCCGCAGACAGGTCCTCATACGGGCCTTCATTGAGACGGATCGCTCGATGGCGCCGAACGAATTGTCGCCGACCAGGCGAGAGCGAGTTGCGGGCCGGTGGCCCGTGGCGAGCGAGCAACGCCGGCAGCGGCGGTTCGGGCAAGCCAGAAGCGAGCTGACTCAATGAAGGACCGTATCACGCAACTCGCGCACGTGGGCTCCAGCGTCGGCAGCAGCCTGCGGTTGCGCACATCCCGACTTCGCCGGACCCCCGTTCGCATCCAAATTCGCTCCCTGCTACGTTCGAGCAGGGAGCGGGGCCTTTCAGGGAACTGCAACTCGTCTGCGGAGCCATGTACGGAGTCGCGATACTCGCTGCCACCACGCTTTTCGCCGTTGCGGGCGGCTCGGAGGTAGTTGGTTCGTCCAGCCCTGCGACCACGGCGACAGTCGCCGCTCGCGGGGGGTCAGGAGAACGTGGCCGCACCGACCTCGAACTCGGCGTCTGGCCGATCGAAACCACAGGCTTCAGCCTGTCCTCCGGGATCTCCACGGATCTCCGCCTCGGGCGGTGGAGAGCATCGACTGGAGCTCACATCCAGGTCGGAGAATCCACGATGCTGCCTGCACGTGTGGGTGGCCGTGTCGGCGTCGTAATCGCCAACCGAGAGCGCGTGCACGCGAGCGGTCTCGTGTTCGAACAGCCCGTATGCCGTGACGACGAAACGGGCTCTCAGTGTTAGGTGTTCGTCTGCCCGGCGTCCAACGCTCCGCTTCGGAGGTCGACAGCAACAGTTGTCGAGGTATTTGGCGAGTACCTTCATCAGGCGCTCATCGACTACTGTGGCTTTGACTGCGCCGAGATCCGCGGGGACATTGGAGTGTTTGGGGGTGGCGTTGCGTTCGAAAGGCTCACGCACCGAACGGCGATGTTCGATCAGTGGGGGCGTTCCTCGAATCGCGCGCGGCGGACCATCACGATCGACGTACTCGCAGCCTACGCCCCGTACGAGGACGACCGGCTCTTCTCTCCGGTCGGCGGAAGGGCATCGGTCCGGACCACTTCCGGTGCGCCGTTTGGGCTCACCGTCCGTCTCGAGGCAGCCGTGCACCCGTTCTGGGGTCCGTACATCGGCACCGGAATCGGACTCTCGATCACTGCGCTCGGCTTTGACGCGTCGGCACCGGTGCCGGTCGATCTTGCCCCTCGACCGAGGCCCCGATAGGCGTCGTGTACAGGTGCGTCCGCGGGATCCAAGGAGGGTGGGCAAGCGTCGACCAACGCGAGGCGCGCCGATGGGCCTCGGCCTACTCTGGTGGTCGACGCGGCGGAACGAACGAATCGAGCGCCCGGAGGTTCGCGCGATACCCGCCGCCGGACCTCACCAAGAGCCCCATGGCGACCAACTCGTTCACATCCCTCGTCACGGTCTTCAGCGTCTTGCCGTCGTAGGCTTCGAGCAGCCGGTCAGACACAGCGCGGAGTCGTGCCTTCGGCACCGGAGCCGGCTCCCCGGCAAGGTCCATGGCCAGCCACCAACCACGACGCAAACGTAGTTGCGGTCGAGTGTGACCGTGCGGGCGACAGATGCAAAGCGACGCGTCTCGGGAGACTTGACTCTACTGCGCAATGGAATCATGAGCGGCCAGACCAGCCTCGAGGCCGTCCTCGGAGAGAGCCTGAACGCACGCGACTGGCGCGACACGAGTCATGGACTACGCACGGCGACCGCGACGATCGCCGGTGAGACGCGTCGCCTACTCGTCGCCGTCGACCGACGAGCGCCCGTCCGTTGGAGGGAACTGCGCGGCGATCTCGCGGTCGCAGTCCTGCGACTCAAGCGCGTCGAAGCGGACGACGATCCTGTGAGAATCGTGGCGATCGCGGTGCCCAGGACCTCCAGTGCCACAGCGACGCGAGCCGGTGATTTCATGGAGGAGTTCGCCCCCGACATCGGATGGGTTCTCTTCGACGACATCGGCGGCGTTCGGGCCGAGATCCCCGGGACGGGCACCGGCATGGACCGCGATGGATCCGCCAGGGTGCGCCCTAGGGACGCACGACCAGGCCAGACGCGCGACGTCTTCACCGACCTCAACCGCCACCTGCTCAAGGTGATGCTCCTGCAGGAAGCCGCTCCGACGCACTGGCAGGGCCGCCGCACGGCGATCGAGAACCCGACCCAGCTCGCGACCCTCGCCCAGGTCGCACTGGAGACCTCCCACAAGTTCGCTCGCACATTCCGGGACGAGGGATTCCTGACGAAACAGAGCAGACGGCTACGCTTGATTCGAAAGCCTGAGTTGATTCGCCGGTGGTTTCAGGCGGAACGCCTCGTCCGCAACCGGCGCTTCCCCACACGGTGGAGCTGGGCAGGTGACCACGGGATCGATCTCACCGAGATCATGACGTGGTCGGGACCCGACCCGTGGGGGGTGATCGGTGGATTCGAAGCGTGCAGGCTGCTGCAGGTACTGCACACCCGGAGCCCGGGCCTCGATGTGCACGTGCACGGCAATCAACCCATCGAGACCCTGCTCGAAACGCTGGGCCTGGAGCCCTGCGAACAGCGCGACGCGAACGTCACGCTCGTCGTTCCCACGCACCCGCGCTCGGTGATGAAAAACACCGTCTACGTCGAGGATTCCGGTCTGTGGGTCGTCGACGTGATGCAGGCCGCCCTTGATTGCGTGAAGAACCGCGCCCGCGGTTCCGAGCAGGCCGAGTACATCGTTCAGGAAGTCCTCGGCATCGACACCGATGAATGAACTCGACGAGACGAGGCGCAATCTCGCAGACTTCATCCGGGCAGCGGACCCATACCTGGACGAGTTCGTGCTCATCGGCGGGTTCTGCCCGTGGGCCTATCGACATGCGCTCGCAGTGCGCCCACCGCGCAGGCCGCCGCCGTCGTGCGCCGGTGCCTGAGGGACACCGGCCTCGCGAGAGAGTAGCCGACCGACCTTCGCTTGTTTCGCCGGCGAGTTCCTCGCGGGCCGTCGTCACGACACCTCGAGCCCGGAGTTGCAGACTCAGCGCCAACTCTCCTCGACCAGCGACCGCCACGACAGCTCCTGTGGGTCGCGTCTCGCGCGGTTCTCCAACCGCAGCACACCGCGGGGACAGACCTCGGCGCAGAGGCCGCAGCCGACGCACGAGGCGCGGGTGAACGAGTGGCCCTCCTGGGCGTAGGCGCGGACGTCGATGCCCATCTCGCAGTACGTCGAGCACATGCCGCACGAGATGCACATGTCGCGCTTCACCCGGATCCGGAAGCGGCCGAGCTTCTGCAGCAGGCCGAGCAGGGCGGCCATCGGGCAGAAGAAACGACACCAGATGCGCGTGCCGCCGACCGGGTAGAGGCCGGTGCCGATCGCGCCGGAGAGCGAGGCGACGACGATCCAGCCGTACCAGGTGCGGAAGCGATCCGCCGTGCGCGCGAGGCCCTCGGACTCTGGCAGAACCGCCGACGCGAACCACAGCGCCGTCGACAGCACCGCGATCACGAGCACGGTGTGGATCGTGATCTTCTCCAGACGCCACGCCCGCCCGGACTTCGACGAGAGCTGGCGCCACGGGTCGCCGAACGTGTTCGCCAGGCCGCCGCAGCCGCACACCCACGAGCAGTACCACCGCTTGCCGAAGAGCAGCGTCATCACCGGCACGAGCAGGAGCGAGCCGATGAATCCCCACAGGACGAGCACCTCGCCGTAGTAGGAGAAGTTCCGCGGATCGAGGTAGTCGATCTTCAGCGGCCACAGGTAGCTGAAGTAGAACTCCGGCTCGCCGAAGAATTTTAGCAATATCGGGACACTGAAGGCGAAGGACACCTGGACGAGCATCACGACCAGCGTGCGGACGACCTGGTACGCGTTGTGGCGGTACTTCCAGGTGACGAGCGCGCCACCGACGCCGATCGCCAGCGTGTAGAGCAGCCCGTAGATGTGCCAGCGGTTGAACGCACTCGCGTCGAGCGCCTCCCAGGCAGACGACACGAAGAACACGCGGGTGAAGAGCACCGCCGCGACCGCAGCGACCGCAGTGGCCAACCCAACCGCCCGGAGCTTCCCCGGATCGCGCCGGAAGAACCAGGCGAGCCAGCCCGCCGCAGCGGCGATCGCCCCGAAGAGGATCCCGTGTGCCGCCCCGCTCGACAGCGCCCTCGCCACCGGCGCGAAAAGCACGGGGCCTGCCGCGTCGAGGTGCCGCGTGAAGTGCGTGAAGAGCCAGCGCTGGAACTGCTCGAAAGGACCCGACGGCTCGTACACATCGTAGCCGAAGTAGAGCACGACGTAGAACGCGATCAGCAGCGCGCTGAGCGCCCAGGCGCTGAAGCCGCGGTGGGTCAGATCGTGAACCAGGCGCCCTGTCGGCGTACGCCGAATCACGAGTCACCCCCGACCGCGCGCAGCTCTGTCTCTTGCATGCGTCCGAGTGGCACCCGCCCGAATTCGACGTCGAACTGGGCCTCGGCCAGGTGTTTGCGGACCCACTCCAGGGAGCGCCGCTCCTCGATCCACCGACCGAGCAGCGCGTGATCCCAGCGGGAGCCGAGCATGTTGAAGCCGATCACCCGCCCCTCGTGGGCGACGATCCGCTGGGTGACCGCGCGCCCGGGAAGGCGCCGGAACAGGCTGGTCACGTCGTCAGGCAGCTTCACCACCCGCCCGACGGTCGTGTACTCGATCTCGAAGAACTTCGAGCTGTTGAAGAAGAGGGGCGGCTCGTAGGCGATGGCGTCGCCGAACAGGTTGCGGCCGACCAGCTCGCCCTGGCGCCTGGCCGAGTACCAGATCTGTTCGCCGAATGGCTCTCGTCCGTCGGAAGGCTCGATCCAGGCGCAGTCGCCGCAGGCGAACACGCCGGGCAGGCTCGTCTCGAGGCGCTCGTCGACGACGATGCCGCGCCCGAGCTTCGGTGCGTCGGCGAAGTCGGAGAAGCGTTCGATGTTCGCCCGGACGCCGGCGGTGATCCCCAGCATCTGGCACGGAATCGACCGTCCCTGGTTCGTCTCGACGCCGGCGACGCGCCCGGCCTCGTCGACGTCGATGCGGGTCATCTCCTCGGAGAGCGCCACGTCGACCCCGTGGGTCCGCATGTGCTCGGTGACGATGTCGGCCTCCTCGGCCGCGAGCGCCATCGGCCAGTACCAGGGCTCGCGCACTAAAAACGTGACGTCGATGCCGTGGTGCCGCAGGCACTCCACGAGCTCGATGCCGATCAGGCCGCCACCGACCACGACCGCCTGGCGGGTCGACGGCACGAGTCGTTCGCACGTCTCGAGGTCGTGCATCGAGACGAAGTGGACGAGCCCGTCGCGGACAGCGTCCGCACCCGCCCACGGGAACATGTTGGGCCGAGCCCCCACCGCGAACACGAGCTTGTCCCAGCCGAGCTCGCGACCCGACTCGAGCTTCACCTTCTGGCGGGTCGCGTCGAGGTCGACGACCCAGTCGCGCACCCGTTCGATGCGCTTCCGGTCGTAGACCTCCCGCTCGTAGGGCTCGAGGTTGCGACGGGGCATCACGTCCATGAACGCGTACATCAGCGCCGTCCGGGAGAAGAAGTAGTCGGTCTCGCCGCTGACGACGGTGATCCGCGCGTCGGGGTCTCGCTCCCGCGCGGTGAATGCACAGCTGATCCCGGCGACGCCGTTTCCGACGATGATGATGTCCACGTATGATCTCTCGGGTGATGGGGACGGCGACGGGGGTGCGACGGGCCGGAACACGGCGTCCGATCGCGCCGCGTTCTGCCGCTGACGACTCCACGAGATCGAGTCCTTGTGATACGACGGCCATGCCAACGGGTTTCACGAATGTCCAGGATCCGCCAGAAGCTCGAGCGCCTGCACGCCCCGCGTCCCACCCGGCTTCCGGACGGCGCGGAGGTGGTTTCCATTCCCGCGCCCGGCGCGCGCGAACCGGAACGGGCTCCGGTCGCTGCCGAGGAGCCGAGAGCCCACGCGTCGACCGAGGACGCGACCGAGGGGGCGGCGAGGGAAAGGAAGGCGAAGGACCGGAAACCGCCGCCGAAGGGGAAGCAGCGCGCCAGGAAACCGACCGCCGACACGGCGCCAGCCGAGGACGCGCAGACCCACGCCTCGGACAACCTGCCTCCGCGCTTCGAAAGGAGCGGTCCCACGACGCGGTCGAACCCCCGCCAGCCGACCGACGTGGTTCGGCGCGGCGAATTCGAGGCGTGGCGTGAGAGGCGGCGGGCGCGATCCATCGCGACGTTGCCGAACGCGGTGCCCGCCCCGGCCGAACCGAAACCGGCGCGCGGCAAAGCAGGGGGAAGCAAACCCGCGCCGGCGGCAGCGACAAAGCGCTCCCACGGGCCCCAGGACGAGGCGCCGCGAGCCGAACCGACGACACCGCACGCGTTCTTCGAACGGGCGCTGGGCGCGATGGCGCGGCGCGCATGGGGCGACGCAGAGGCCGATCTCCGAGCGGCCGTCGATGGACTATCCGGCCGCGAGCGCTGGACCGCCCTCAAGCAGCTCGCCACGCTGGCGCTCGTGCAGGACGACCTCTCGGAGGCCGAGCGCTGGCTGAGGCAGATGGTGGAGATCGAGGGAATCTTCGACCCCTTCGCCCTCGTCGAGCTCGCGACCCTTCTCGAGGCCCGCGGCGACGAGGACGAGGCCGCGGCGTTGATGGCCCGGGCCCGCAAGCTCGCTCCCTGGCTCCGCAGCTGAGCGGACATTATTGCGTCATGCGCTGAATGCGGCCCGCCGACGGTCGTCTCAGCCATTGCAACGCGACGGACGGGAAGCCGGCCGGGTACGATTCGACATGGTGTCGATCCTCTGCCCGGTCGGCGACTTTCGTGTGTGATTCGGTGCTTCACGGAGTCAGCTCGCTTCTGGCAATCCAGAAGCGACCGGCCTCAATGAAGGCCCGAGAAGTACTGGCGGTTTCCGCCTGGACAGGGGGCGGCCGTTCCGATAGCTCGTCGCGCGATGCTCTACCCGACACCATACGACGCGATCGTGGTCGGCGGCGGACACGCTGGCGCCGAGGCCGCGCACGCGCTTGCCCGGCTCGGCCGACGCACGCTCCTGCTGACGATGAACGTCGATACGATCGGGCACATGAGCTGCAACCCGGCGATCGGCGGCATGGCGAAGGGCCACCTCGTCAGGGAGATCGACGCGCTGGGCGGGATCATGGGACGCGTCGCCGATCGCGCGGCCATCCACTACAAGCGCCTGAACACCCGCAAGGGGCCGGCGGTCTGGTCGTCGCGGGCGCAGAGCGACATGGGCGTGTATCGGCGCGAGGTACAGGCGGTGCTCATGGCCGTGCCGAACCTCCACATCAAGCAGGGCACCGTAGAGCGCCTGCTGATCGACGACGGGCGCGTGGTCGGCGTCGAAGACGGGCAGGGTGTGCGCTATTCCGCCGCCACGGTGGTGCTGACCACCGGCACCTTCCTGCGGGCGCTCTGCCATGTTGGCCTGGAGAGCTTCCACGGCGGGCGGGCGGGAGACCCGGCGGCCTACGGACTCGCCGAGCAGCTCGCCGAGGTCGGTGTTCGCACCGGCCGCCTGAAGACCGGCACGCCCCCCCGCCTGGACGGGCGGACGATCGACCGGGCGGCCTGCCAGCCCCAACCCGGCGATGATCCACCGAGCCGATTCTCGTTCTTTTCCGAGGAGCCGCTGCTGCCGCAGGTGGACTGTCACGTCACGTACACCAACGAGCGGACCCACGACGTCATCCGAGCCGGGCTCGACCGTTCGCCGATGTTCACGGGGGCGATCGAGGGCATCGGGCCGCGGTACTGCCCGAGCATCGAGGACAAGATCCACCGCTTCGCCGACAAGGACCGCCACCACATCTTCCTCGAGCCCCAGGGACTCGACACGATCGAGGTCTACCCGAGCGGCATCTCGACCTCGCTGCCCTACGACGTCCAGCTCGAGCTCGTTCGCACGATCGATGGCTTGGAGCGGGCGGAGATCACCCGGCCCGGCTACGCCGTCGAGTACGACTTCGTCGATCCGATCCAGCTCGACGCGACGCTGGAGCTCCGCGCCTTGCCGGGGCTCTTCCTCGCCGGCCAGATCAACGGCACCTCGGGCTACGAAGAGGCCGCGGCGCAGGGCCTCGTGGCCGGGATCAACGCGGCGCGACAGGTCGCCGGCGAGACGCCCTTCATCCTCTCGCGAGACGAGGCCTATACCGGCGTGCTGATCGACGACCTGACGACGAAGGGCACTCGGGAGCCCTACCGGATGTTCACGTCGCGCGCGGAGTACCGCCTGCTCCTGCGCGAAGACAACGCCGATCGGCGACTGACCCGGCGCGGTGCCGACATCGGGTTGCTCGACGACTCCATCGCCGACGGGGTCGACCGGAAGACTGCCGAGATCGACCGGATCCTCGCGCTTCTGCGGCGGACGACCGTCGGACCGAGCGAACACAACCGACAGCTGGTCGCCGAAGCTGGCCTCGGGGCGCTCGACAAGAGCGTGCAGCTCGATGCCCTGCTCAAGCGGCCCGGCGCGACCCTCGATGCGCTCGCTCCTCTCGCGCCCGACGCCGGACTCGACACGACGGTCGCCGAGGTCGCCGAAGCGGTCGAGATCGAGACGCGATACGACGGGTACCTCGACCGACAACGGTCGCGCGCCGTGGCTCTTCGCGAGAAGGACGGAATCCGCATTCCGGCCGAGACCGACTTCGCGACGGTGCCCGGCCTGTCGAACGAGGTGCGCGAGAAGCTGATCGCGGTCGAGCCCTCGACCCTCGGCCAGGCCTCGCGCATCCAGGGAGTGACCCCGGCTGCGATCACGAACCTCTGGCTCTGGCTGCGCAAGCACGCGCCCAAGGCCACGGCCAACGGCCCGACGCGCAACGGCCCGACGCGCAACGGCCCGACACGCAACGGCCCGACGCGCAACGGCCCGACACGCAACGGCCCGACGTGAAACGAAGCGAGGTCAGTCAGCGGGTCGCGCGCGCGGCGGCGATCCGGGCGGACGCCGGGCTCGGGTCGGCGGCGACCGACGCGTACAGACTGGTCAACGGCGCCGGTGACGCACTCGAGGGCCTCTTCGTCGACCGGCTGGGTGAGGTCGCCTTCGTCCGCTACCGCGACCCGTCGTGGAAGGCTCCGGCGACCGTCGAGGCGCTCGTGGATGCGCTGCGTGATATCGGCTTGCGGGGCGCGCGCTTCGTGCCGGATCTGCCCGCGAAGCACCGCATCGCCAACACCGCCGCCCCGGACGCCGACCTGCGTGACGGCCTCGCGGCGCTCGACTTCGACCCGCCGGAGGAGCCGGTGCTGGCCCGAGAATCGAGCCGCGTGTTCGAGCTCTCGCTCGATCGCGGGTTCTCCCACGGGCTCTTCTTCGACATGCGCCCGACCCGCGACGCTCTGCGACAGCGGTGGGCGGGTCGGCGGGTGTTGAATCTCTTCGCGTACACCTGCGGATTCGGCGTCGCGCTCGAGCCCGCCGCCGAGGTCGTCAACGTGGACGTCTCGGCGTCCTACCTCGCCTGGGGGGCCCGGAACTACGCCCACAATGGCCTCGCGACGGCCGCCCACTCGTTCGTGAAGAAGGACGCGTTCGAGTACCTCCGCGTGGCTGCGAAGGTCGGCAACACATTCGACGCGATCGTCCTCGACCCACCACCATTCAGCCGTGGAAAGCGTGGTCGTGCCCGGCGGTTCGCGGTGCGCGACGATCTCCCCGAGTTGATCTCGGCGGCTCTCGTGGCGCTCACCGACGACGGAGAATTGCTCGTAGCGACGAACTACGAGGGCCTGGACTCCGCGGCGTTCCGCTCTCTCGTCACGACAAGCGCGCACGGTCGCGGGCGGAGCGTCTCCGACGGCTGGGCGCCCGGTCCGGATTACCCGCTCGCGCCGGGTGCGGTGCCGCAGATGAAGGCGGCCTTCGTCGGGCCCTGAGAGGGTGTCGAGTCGGCAAACGGCTGCTGGTTCAGCCGATTCCGGCGTGTTAGTCAGCGTCTCAGACCCCACGCACCGACCATGATCTCGACCTCAGACCTGAAGAAAGGCACCCGCATCGAAGTCGTCGGAGACCGCCTGATCGTCGACACCCGCGAGAGCCGCTACATCCGGCGCGCTTGAGTTCGCCTTGCCTCGTCTCCTGCCTCCGCTGAAGTGCTCGGAGACCGCGCAGGTCGCGGTCGTCGGAGACGTGCATCTTCAACGGGCTGGCGGCCGGACCAGCTGCAACGTCTCGGCGGCGGTGCTTCGAGACGTCGCGGCTCATCTCTACGACGTCCACGACGTGGTCGTCGTCAACGGCGACTTCTTCGATCTCGACCGCAGCCCGACCCCGTTTGCCTGGGAGCGCGAGCTCGACCACCTGGAGCAGCTCCACGCAGACGTCGTGGCCGCGTTTCGACGACCGCGATTCAGGTGGACCTTCGGAAACCACGACCGGGTCCTGGGGGCACGGGGTCTGGCCGACGAAGCACTGGAGCTGTCGCTTCGGTGCGGGCGGATCCGGATCGAACACGGACACCGGTTCGACTCGCCGCTGAAGCAGCTTCGGTTGTTCACCTCGCTGGTCACCTGGACGAACGGGCGGGTGGAAGCTCTCGGCCTGGGAATGGTCGACGCGGCGATGCGCGTGCTCGACCGGCAGCTGACCGGCAGGAGGCCGGGACACTGTCCGATCGCGTTTCACGCCCGGGCGTGGCTCGACGCGTCTCCCGAGTTCGCAGCACTGATCATCGGCCACACCCACCGCGAGCTGATCGACCGCAACGGAGACGGCGTCGTCGCCAACCCCGGAGGGTCGACCGACGCGGTCCGGTGGGTGTCCCTCGACGGCGAGACCGGCACGTTGACGCTGAATCGCTGGGACGATGGTGCCCCGATCGAGGTTGCGCGCACGCGCGTCTCGCCGCCATAAGCGGAGCGACCCGACCCCATCGAGTCGCCCGTCCGCCCGGCGAACAGGGTGCTGCCCATGCGGTGGCGGCCGTGGTATCTGGGCGCAATCCCATGGTCCTCGAGCGTCCGATGACCGAGTCGAACACGCTACAGCCTCCGTCACACGTCGCCATCATCATGGACGGCAACGGACGGTGGGCCGCGCAACGCGGTCTCGCCCGGACCGAGGGACATCGCGAAGGTGCCCGGGCGGTGCGAAAGACCGTGACGCGCGCCCGAGAGTTGGGCGTCGGTTACCTGACGCTCTACGCGTTCAGCTCGCAGAACTGGAAGCGCCCCAAGACCGAGGTGCGCGACCTGATGGGGCTCCTGATCGAGTTCTGCCACAAGGAGCGCAAGCTCCTCCAGGACAAGGACATTCGCTTCCGCATCATCGGCGAGCGCGACCGAATACCGACGGCCGCGCGGCGGGCGGCCGAGTTCCTGGAGCGGGTGACGCGGGACAACGCCTCGATGCAGCTGATCATCGCGCTGAGCTATGGCGGTCGCGAGGAGATCGTCCTGGCCGCGCGTCGCATCGCGAAGGAAGTCAGCGCCGGAAGCCTTGATCCAGCGGACATCGACGAGGCCGCGGTCGCACGGCACCTCTGGACGAGCGACATTCCGGATCCCGACCTCGTGATCCGCACCAGTGGCGAGCTGAGGCTGTCGAACTTCCTGCTCTGGCAGGTCGCGTACTCGGAGATCTACGTCGATGACCGGCTGTGGCCGGATTTCGACGAGGCCGCCTTCGACGCGGCAATCGAGGCGTACGGCGCGCGCGAGCGACGATTCGGCGGCATCGCGCCTGGAGAGTCCGGGTGATACCCGGGATCGTCGAATCCCCCGGGTCAATGGCGCCGAACGGGTCGGGGCTGCCCAGGAGCGAGGGAGCTGCGTGCTGGTGGCACGTGGCGACCGAGCGACGACGGCAGCGTCGGCCCGGGCCAGCCAGAGCCCGGGGGAGTCGATGAGCCCGGGTATTATGCGACCGCAGTTGGCGGCGGGCATCTTCGACATGGACGGGCTCCTCATCGACTCGGAGCCCATCCATTACGAGTCGCTGCGGGTCCAGCTACAGCGCTACGGGATCACGTACGGCGAGGCGCTCCACGCCACGCTCGTCGGCACGACCGACGAACACGTCTATTCCGAGATCCGGGGGGCCCACCCGAGCCTCGACACGCCGACCGATGTGCTCGTCGAGGAGCGTCACACGCTCTTCCTCGAGCTCGTCGACCGACCGCTGGAGCCGCGCCCCGGAGTCGTCGCGACGCTCTCGGCTTTCGCCGACGCGGCGATCCCGACGGCCGTGGCCAGCTCGTCTCCGAGGGGGCAGATCGAGGCCGTGTTGAGCAACCTCGGCATCCGCGATCGCTTCTCCGCGATCCGCAGCGGTTTCTCCGTCGCGCGCTCCAAGCCGTTCCCGGACGTATACGTCGCCACGGCGGGGGACCTGGCCGTTCATCCGGACGCTTGCCTGGTGTTCGAAGACTCGTCACCTGGCGTCGAGGCCGCACGAGCCGCGGGCGCGGTCGTCATCGCGATTCCGTGCCCGGCGTCCGAGCACCACGATCTGAGCCGCGCCCACTGGCGACTCACGTCGATGACCGAGTTCGATCTCGACGCTTGCCGCGCGAGGTTCTCCGACCTCAGCCCTGACGCTTGAACGGCACGGGGCGACCGCCCTCGTCCGACATCGTCATCGCGGCGGCTCCGTCGAAGACGACGGTCATGGTCTCGGTGTCGAGCTCGCCGCCTTCTCGCGTCATCGACGTCGACAGCGTGGCCGTGCTTCCATCGATGGAGAGGACCTCCCAGGTACCGGCCTGGTTCATCTCCTCACCCATCGTCATGCCGGTCATGGTGAGCGAACCATCGGCGCCGAAGGTCAGGATCATGGTCGCGCTTCCCAGCACGGCCTGAGCCATCGCGCGCTCCTCCTCGCTCATCTCCGGGTCGGCGAGCATCGCCTGGAAATCCGCTTCCCACGCACCGTGGAGCGACTCGGCGGTGATCGGGCCGGCCGCGGCAGCCTCGCCGCCGGCGGCCGCCGAACCCTCGGCAGCCGAACCCTCGGCGGCCTCGTCCTCCGCAGCTTCACCCTCTGCAGCCTCGCCCTCGGCAGCGGAACCCTCGGCCGCCGAACCCTCGGTGGCGGCTTCGCCCTCCGTACCGGGCTCGGGACCGTCGGTTCCGCTGCTGTTGCAGCCAGCGATGGCGAGCGCGCCGACCAGTAGGATCAGACTCAGTGTCCATGTCGTGTTCTTCACTTCGATCTCCTGGAGTTCTCGAAAGAAACGGCGCGGTCCCTTCGTCAGGAAGGGGGCCGCGCCGCCGAATCGGTCGTCTGTCCGAGGGGACTATTCGGCTTTCCGGTTGAACGGAATGGCCTCGCCACCCTCGTCGCTGATCGTGATGGAGTCCGCGCTGGCGAACGTCACGGTGACGGTCTCGACCTCGGGCTCCGAGCCCTCCTTCGTGACCGTGGTGGAGACCGAGAGCGTGTTGCCCTCGTTCGTGGCCACCGAGTAGGTGCCGGCCTCGGTCTGCTCCTGGCCCATCATGTTGGCGGCCGAGGTCAGCGAGCCGTCGGCGGCGAAGGTCAGGGTCATCTGCGCCGAGCCGAAGAAGGCCTGCGCCATCGCGCGCTCCTCATCGGTCATCTCCTGAGCCGCGAGCATCGCCTGGAAGTCCGCGTCCCACGAGCCGACGAGCGCGTCTGCCGTCGCGGCGAAATCACCGGCGGGCGCAGCCTCGCCCTCGGCGGCAGCGGCCGAACCCTCCGCCGCGGCCTCACCCTCGGCGGCCTCGCCCTCGGCGGCCTCACCCTCGGCGGC
>CAZFPM010000019.1:0-7400 GCA_964520965.1 uncultured Myxococcales bacterium | reverse complement strand
CCCTCGGCGGCCTCACCCTCGGCGGCTTCGCCTTCCGACGCTTCGCCCTCGGCAGCGGCCGAACCCTCCGCTGCGCCGTGAGCCTCTTCGCCCTCGCCACCGTCACCGCTCTTGCAGCCGAAGAGGGAAAGAGCGCCGATCAGCAGCGCCAGCCTGTAGATAGTCGCGGTCTTCATCGCGAGGGTCTCCTTGCAGAGTGCGTAATACAGACGGGTGATTCCGCCGTCTGAACGAGTTCCAATTATCCTGGCACAGGGCGTCAATACTCCTCTTCGCATTGATTCTGCAAGGGTTTCGACCAAATCACAGCGGACCCCGGGGTCCGCTCAAATCGGGCCGATCTCGACGCCGAGATTCTGGTCGATCCCACCGAGGAGACGCCTGACGTTGCGTGCGTTGCGACCGAAGTCGCCCGGACCGCGCCGGCCGGTGCTCCGGACGAACACGATCGCGCCGCCGTCACCATTGGCTTGCACGCGCACGGTCACATCACTCACCGCACGCCCGAAGGGCGATGTGACCGTGGCCACGACGACGCCCACTTCGCCCTGGGTGGACACCTCTCTCCACGCCGGCCAACCGACGATGACTTCATGAACCGCCCCGAGCACCCGTTCGCGGCTGAACCGGTAGTCTCGCGGCTGCAGGTCGGGGTAGGCGGCGGTCTCTCCGGTCGACACCTCGTTCAGCGGCGGCCAGATCGACAGAAGGACGAAGCCGGACACGAAGAGCACCGCGGCGACCGCACCGAGTACGCGGCCGGTCGCTGCCAGAACGGCCCGGACGGACGAGCGGTGTCGCTGCCTCTTCATGGACGAACCTCGAGCCGATAGTCGACCGTCGGCGTCATCGGGCAGGAGTACAGGTAGTCGCCAGGTGTGAGCTCCACCTCGTAGGTCTGTTCTTCGCCCGGAAACGCGCCGCCGGCCGACAGCACCGTGGCGGAGGGGTCGTCGGCGCGTCGAATCCACAGCCCGGCATCACGGTCCGGGTGTCGATTCTCGACGACGAGGCGCCAGAGGCCCGCGGAGAGCACCAGTGCCCGCTGGGAGCGTGACGCAAACTGCAGTCGGTTCGCTTCGACACAAGCCTCTCGGGTGGGGTCGGCGACCGAGAAATCAGGTTCCGCTTCTTCTACCCGGCACCCGGCGACGGTGAGCCGGATCGCGGGCCGATCGGACGAGAGCGGGCCAACGGACGCGGGACCCCACTCTCCCGCGACGGGCAACGTCATATCGGTCGCGGCGCGCACCGGTGGAACAGGGGGTGGCGGTTCTACCTCGACGACCTCTTCGGGTTCGGGCTCGGGTTCCGGCTCCTCATCGGCGGCGACGACGGTCGGCTCCGTGGTGGGCTCCGCAGGAGGTTCGAGCGTCTCGGAGACGACCGGGCCGGGGTCGGAGGTTGCGGTCCAGCTGCCACACGCGGCGAGGAGGGCGACGAACACTACTGGTGGGATGCGCTTCATCGGCCGCAGCATCTACCGGCCCGCGGTCGGACGCAACCCGACACCGGTCGAGACGTCAGAGCTCCACCCGAAGCGCGGCCTCGATCGCGAGCCCCTCCGGTCCGACCCGACAGCGACGCGCCCAGACCTCGACGCCGAGCGCGTGCGCGTCTCGCAGGCCGCGCCCGTAGTCGGGATCGACATCGTCGGCAGGGGAGAACGCGGTGACGTCGGCGCGCGTCGCGACGAAGAGAAGGGCGGCACGCTCACCGACCCGGACCCGCTCGCTCAGCTCCCGCAGGTGCCGCCGGCCACGCTCGGTCTGCGCGTCCGGGAACCGCGCGAGGGGCGGCGACGCCAGGGTCGCCTGCTTCACCTCGAGCCAGAGCGGCCGGCCGTCGACCGTCAGCAGAAAGTCGAGGCGCGACTCCCCGCAGCGGACCTCGCGGCGCACCGCGGTCGCGCCGGCGGCCTCGGAGAGCGCGCCGTGGTCGAGCGCATCTGCGACGAGTGGGTTGGTGCGGGCGGTGTTGACGCACACCCACGTTCCGTCGGCCTCCACCAGCTCGAGGGAGTGCCTGAGCCGACGCTTCGGGTTGCGAGAGTCCCAGAGCCAGCAGCGCGCCCGCGGCGCCAACAGACCGGTCATGGCCCCCGGGTTGGCGCAGTGCACGGTTCGCTCGGTCCCGTCGGGCAGCTCGACGTCGGCGAGGAAACGCTTGTAGCGCCGCAAGAGGATCGCGGGTTCGAGCGGCGGTTCGTATCGCATCGGGTGACGGAGGATCGTCGATGGCCTATGGTTTCGGGCTGCCCACCCCGGCAGAGTGGCCCGATCCGTGGAGCTGACGCTCACATATCACGCCGGAACGCTGGTGGTCGAAGCTGCCGAGCGTGCCCAGACCGAGTCCCTGACCCTGGTCGACGCCTGCGTCTTCGACGAGAGAACCCGGAGCTGGCGCGCCCCTGCGGCGGCCTACCGCGAGGTGTTCGCCGATCTCCACGTGCGCCAGGCCCGGGGAGAGCTGCAACTCGTCGACCAGGCGCGGGCCTACGGAGAGGTCGGATGCGTCCTCCGCAGCACACGAAAGCCGCGGCCGTACCAGTCCGAGGCCGTGGCAGCGTGGCAACGGGACGGTCGACGTGGACAGGTCGTCCTCCCCACGGGCGCCGGCAAGTCATACGTCGCCCACCTGGCCATCGCCGCGGTCGACCGGTCGACCCTGGTCGTCGTGCCGACCCTGGACCTGATGGGCCAGTGGTACGACGGCCTTCTCGCGGCCTTCGACATCGACGAGGTCGGGCTCGTCGGCGGGGGCTACCACGAGGTGATGCCGCTCACGGTGACCACCTACGACAGCTTCCACATCCACATTCCGCGCTACGGTGACCGGTTCGGGCTGATCGTATTCGACGAGGTGCACCATCTCGGCGGGCAGACCTACCTGCAGGCCTGTGACGCGGCCCTCGCGCCGTTCCGACTCGGCCTGACCGCCACGCCCGACAGAGAGGACGGCCGCGACGAGGCGATCGCGCGAGCGACCGGTCCGATCGTGTATCGCAAGGAGATCTCCGACATGGCCGGCGAGTTTCTCGCCGACTACGACGTCGAGCGACTCGCCGTGCACCTCACGGACGACGAACAGGCCGACTACGACGACGCCCGAGCGGTCTACCTCGACTTCGTCCGCGCGGCGGGGATCCGGTTCGGCGGTCGCCACGGCTGGAGTGACTTCGTCATCCGCTCTTCCCGCTCCCGCGCCGGCCGACGGGCGATGCGCGCCTACCAGACCCAGCGCCGCATCGCGCTCACGTGCGCGCGAAAGGTGCGCCTGGTCGAACGCCTGATCGCCAAGCACGCCGCCGACCGGGTCATCGTGTTCACGAACGACAACCACACGGTCTACGAGCTCTCCCGCCATCTCCTCCTGCCGGTGATCACCCACCAGACGCCCACGCGAGAGCGGCGCGAGGTGCTCTCGCGCTTCAACGACGGCACCTACCCCGTGATCTTGACGTCGAAGGTGCTCAACGAGGGCGTCGACGTCCCGGCCGCCAACGTCGCGATCGTGCTGAGCGGCTCGGGCAGCGTCCGGGAGCACGTGCAACGACTCGGCCGCATTCTCCGAAAACGAGAGGGCAAGCGCGCGCTTCTCTACGAGCTCGTCACCCGCGACACGGTCGAGGAGCGGGTCTCGGACCGACGAAGGGAGCACGATGCTTACCGCTGACCTCGTACGGTTCAGGCGCCGCAAGGGGCGGTTGCGGCCGCAGTACGTCGACCCCACGGACGGCCGCCTCGTGTCCCGGGCCAGGACCGTCTGCCGCGCCTATTCCGACCACCGGGGCCATCGACGCGCCGAGCTCGACGAGACGCTGCGTGACCTCGTCGGCGACGAGACGGAGTTCCTCGTTTCGCGGGGTCTGGCGAAGCTGATGGACGACCGGGCGACCTGGGAGACGGTCTCTCCGATCGACTGCGTCGACCTTCGGCGGCGGGTCTTCGAGGCGGCGGCGGCCGCGCATCCCGTCGGCTCGGTTCGCTCCCGCCTCCACCCGGTGAGCCGCGCGGATGTTCTCGCCTCGGTGGCCGCCGAGATCGGCGTGGCACCCGATGCGGTCGAGGCCGGACTCTACGCGGACCTGAAGTCGAACCAGGTGATGACCGACCTGCGCACGATGGATGGCGATGCGCTGCTGCACCGTTACAACCTGGCGCTGGCGCAGGGCGTGCTGCTGCGCGCCTCGACCATGCGGGTCGAGCTGAGGAGCGACAACCCGAAAAGGCTCCGGGAGTTCTTCCGATACGTGAAGTTCCGCCAGCTCATGCACCGCACCGAGCGACAGGGTGACACCTGGACGGTGACCATCGATGGCCCGCTGAGCCTGTTCCACCAGTCTCAACGTTACGGCTTGCAGATGGCGCTGCTCCTGCCGGCGATCATCCTGCTCGAGCACTGGCGGGTCGACGCAGACGTGACCTGGAAGGCCGGCGAGGAGCCGTGCACGTTCGTGGTGTCACCGGACGACGGCCTGGCGACCCACCTGCGCTCGCGCGGCACCTACGTAACAGAGGAGGAGCGAACGCTCCGCGAGCGCGTCGAAAAGCGGGCGGGCCCCTGGAGCATGCATCCCTGCGACGAGATCATCGACCTGTGCGGACAGGATATCCTGGTACCGGACCTCGTCCTCGCACACGAGGACGGGCGCCGGGCCTTCGTCGAGATCGTCGGCTTCTGGCGGCGCGGGTATCTGGAGCGGCGGCTCGAGACGCTGGCGCGGCACGGACCCGATAACCTCGTCCTCTGCGTGTCGCGGCGCATGGCCGCCGAGCGTGCCCGGCTGGAAGAGCTCGGCGCCGACGTCGTCGACTTCGCGGCGGTCATCCCTTTGGGCCGCCTGCTGACCGCCGCCGAACGCGTCGCGATCTGACCCCGGGGCCGGCGCACTGCCCGCGACCCGGACCCTGCGTGCACAGTGCCTACTCGCGGCAGGCCGGGTCGGCCGACGCGCAACGGAAGCGCACGTGGAAGTGGTCGTCGTGCCCGGACGCGTGACGGAGGACACCCCGACCTCTCGGGTGGCCGAACGCCCGGTCGACCAGCGCCCGATCCTCACCCATGCGATTCACGTAGTCGTAGAGCGTTCGCAACAGGCGGTGGTCGACGAAGATGTACGTCACCTCGTCCCGCTCGATCCAATACTTGAACAGCTCCCACTGCCGGGCGCGATCGAGCGTGTGCCGGCGGGCGCTGCGATAGGCGAGCGTCGCGGCGTGATCGTGCATGTAGTACGTCACGTCGGCATCGCGGCCCGAACGGTGAGATCGGTGCGTCTTCAAGCGTCCGCCTCGGCGGCGGCTGATGTCGGCGATCAACGGCGTCGCGCCTCCGGGCCAGCGTTCGGCCGTGGCGGTCAGACCCCGCACGAGTGCCGAGATCGTCTCGGCGGTCCCCCACGAATTCCGATGGTCCCGGACGACCCAGTGGATTCCGTCGGGCATCGGAGCTCCGTTGATCAATCGACCGCGGTTGGGTGCCCCCCGGCTGACCGAGCGGATCCGATCGTCGTACCGGTAGACGACGAGCGCGGTCGGGCCGACAAGCGGCGCGACCGGATCCAGGTTCGGGTTGTGTCCGCGCACGATCTCGACCGGCAATCCCCACTCCTCGGCGACATCCGCCAGCCGCTCGCCCACCTCGGCCATCGCGACGATGCGGCGGAACGCGATCGTGCTCTCGGCGACATCGACCGCCGTATCGACGACCGCCGGCACGTAGACAGCCACGGCGTCGTCGACGATGACCTGGGTGTCCGCGCGATCCTCGGCCACCCGCGCGGCCACCCGCGAGAGATCGCGCGCCCGGTCGATCGAGTCGATGGCCGCCTGCACCTCGAGGCGTGCCTGCTCCTCGATCAATCGAGCCTCGGCCCGGACACCCATCGCCACCGCGACGACCGTGACCGGCAAGGCGGAGGTGATGGCGACGAGGCACGCGGCTAGGAGCGCTTGTCGCTGGCTTTCCATTCGTGTCGGAGCGGTGTTCGTCTTGCTCTTCACGCGGGCGACCAACGGCCGTCGAATCCCGGTTCATTCCCGGCGTCCGAGAGGCGCAGGCCCCGGAACATACCGCAATCCCAGCGGTTCTCGAAGCACAAATGTCGGGGGCATCGACGTCTGCGGCGGAGCATCGTCGCGCAGAGACGGGCGGAAAGGAAGAAACGAGCGGTCCCGCCGGCCCGTCGTGGCTCGCTTCCCGAGGCGACGAACCCCGCCGCAGCGAAGCCGGACGTCAGCGTGAGAGGGCCGGGGTGCGGAACGGGCTCCCGGAGCGCGAGCGCCGTTGCTGTTTGGAGAGGTCCGCGCTGACGATCCAGTTTCGACCCGCCTCCTTGGCCCGATACAGACACGTGTCCGCCGACTCGATCAAGGCGGCCGGAGACGAATCGTCGGTCGGGATGCGCGTCACCACGCCGATGCTCACCGTGACCCGCTTGTTGTGGGTAGACCCACGGTGGGGAATCGCCGCGCTCTCCACGGCGCGGCGCAGGGCGTCCGCGATCCGCGTGGCCTCGACCTCGCCGCGACCCGTCAAGATCACCACGAACTCTTCGCCACCGTAGCGCGCGGTGAGCGCGTCGCATTGCCCCACGGTCTCCGCGACCAGGCTGGCCACCCGCCTCAGGCAGTCGTCCCCGGCGAGGTGTCCGTAGATGTCGTTGTACGCCTTGAAGTGGTCGACATCCAAGAGCACGAGCGACAGGGGCTGACCCGCCTCGATGCCCCGTGACCACTCCCGCTCCAACACCTCGTCGAAGAGCCGACGGTTCGCGATTCCGGTGAGGCCGTCCATCGCCGCGAGCTGCAGCAATGCCTCGTTGCTCGCCTGGAGGTGATGCTGGTTCTCCTGGAACGCCTGCAGGAGGCGGTCCTTCTCTTCCTCGAGCTTCCGCTGAGCGACCACCGTGTGGATCGTCCCCGGAAGCAGGTCGACAAAACGCCCGGCGGTGTCCGTCAGCACGTAGTCGCCGACGCCGAGCTTCAGTACCTGCACCGCCGTCTCGGCGTCGCCGCGCGCTGCGAGCATCACCGTCGCGGGTAGTTCGTTCTTCGCAGACAGAGCCCACACCACGTCGAGACCCGACCGCACCGGAAGATCCTGCGCCACCAGGAGAACGTCGTACCGCTTCACCCGATGCATGATCAGCCCACCCTCGCCGTTCGATGCCACATCGACCTGGAACCCGGCGCTCTCCAAGCGCTCCTGGATGCGACGCGCCAGGGCAGCGTCGCTCTCCATGCAGAGCACTCGTGTGTCGCTCGTACTCACAGACAATGACCGAGGAGGGGACTCGCGCCGAGCAGGTTTGCCCGACGCACGAGTCACAGTGTAGGCAGAGAAGGGACCGATCAGATCAGGCGATTCTGCTTTACAGTTGACGCAGGTGTTCGTTC
>CAZFPM010000018.1:24567-43507 GCA_964520965.1 uncultured Myxococcales bacterium | reverse complement strand
GCCGGACAGATTGCGATCGTGCCGAGCCGGACACGCGCTCCGAGGCGTTCTATCGCGAACGATACGACGGGGGCCGCAACCTGATGATCAACGTCGGTCGGCAGCACGGTCTACGCTATATGACCGTGATGTTCACAGCCCACACGTCGCCGTTGGCAATGCTGGGCGTGATCGAGGAGACACCGACCTCGTGCCGCGTGAACCTCTTCCCGAGGGACCTGTGACCGGCCGCTGAATGCGCCTTGGGATTGCGATGTACCGCGAGGTTGGAGCACAATGGGGCGTCCGACGTTCCCCACCAGCCCCGGCGACTTCGACATGACAGCCAGCAGAGTACTCGCGCTCCTTCCGATCCTGACCCTGCTCGCCTGCGCCGGCGACGGTGAGAACACGATCCGCGAACGGTGCGTTTCGGGGATCGCGACGTTCTGCGCTTGCGACGACGGCACGATCGGTGTCGCGGTCTGCGAAGACGACAGCAAGTTCGGGGAGTGCGCGTGCGGCGAAACTTCGGACGGCTCCGGCGACACCGGCGACGCGAGTGACGCGGACGCCGCCGACGTCTCGGGCGATGCCGATGTCGGCCTTCCGGACGCACCCGATGCCGAGCTCGACACCGTCGAAACGGACGCCGACACCGACACCGTCGAGCCGGATGTCGAGACCGACGCCGTCGAAACGGACGCCGACGCCGACACCGTCGAAACGGATGTCGTGCCCGACGTGTCGGGCGACGTCGGCGAGCTCGGTATCGGCGACGCGTGTGCGACCGGATCGGACTGCGCCTCCGGGTTGTGCGTCGCCTTCAGCACGGGGACCCTGTGCGCGGAGACGTGCCGCGGCGATTGCGACACCGAGGGCTGGGTCTGCTTCAACCGGGTCTGCACGCCGGAGGCCCACTGCGACCTCGAGGCGAGCGACGAAGGCGTCGGGCCGGGTTGTGCGGACGCTCGCTGCGGCGGCTGCCAGGAGAACTCGACCTGTACCGGCTTCGAGTTCGGCCGCTTCGACTGCATCTGTAACGACGGCTTCGGGTTGGATGGCGTAGACGCATGCGTCGACATCGACGAGTGCGGCACCGGGGCCGCCGGGTGCGTCGAGCACACGGCCTGCGTGAACACCGTCGGGAGCTTCCGCTGCGACTGCGTCACGGGCTACTGGGGGGCGCTCTGCAACGAGTGTCCCGGCGGCGCAGACGACCCGTGCTTCGGACGCGGCACCTGCGACGACGGTACCGAAGGCACCGGCGAGTGCACGTGTGAGCCGCGGTTCGGCGGGCCGCTCTGCGACCAGGAGTGCTTCGACGTCGCGCCGGCGGAGTGTGCGGAGGCCGACCTGACCGGGCTCGATCTGTCCGAGCGGGACTTCACCGGGGGCGACTTCTCCAGCGCGGTCCTCGACTCGAACGCGCTGCAGCTCACGAACTTCACGTCGGCGAACCTCACGAGCGCCAGCGTCCGCGAGGCGAACCTCACCGGCGGGATCCTCACCGACGCCGACGTGACCGACGCCAACTTCACCGGGTCCAACCTCAGCGACGCGACGCTGTCACGCATCGTGGGCCCCGAGGCCAACTTCGCCGGCGCCCTGATGAACAACGCGACCATGGAGGACGCCGAGCTGACCGGCGCCAACCTGAGCGGGGCCACGATCACCGAAGCGACGATGACCGGTGTCATCCTGAGCGAGGCCGACCTGCGCACGACGAGTCTGAGCGCCGCTGACATGACCGGAGCCGACCTCCGAGATGCCAACCTCAGCGACGCGACACTGTCGCGCACGGTTCTCTTCGCCGGATTCATGACGGGTGCAGATCTGACCCGGGCCCAGCTCGACGACGCGAACCTCGGCGAAGCCAATCTCAGCGATGCGACGCTGCGGAGTATCGAGGCTCCCCGGGTTACGATGACCATCGCCAACCTGCGCGACTGCGACATCTTCGCAGGCAACCTCAGCGACGCGAACCTGGCGGGCGCCGTGCTCTCGGGCGCGAACATGACCCGGGCCACGCTTCGGAACACCAACCTGACGGGCGCCAACGCCAGCCGCGTCGACTTCACGAACGCAAATCTGATCGGCGCCATCACCACCGACACCAACTTCGCCAGCGCGACCTGGGCGAGCACGATCTGCCCCGACGGCGTCAACTCGGACGATGCCGGCGGTTCCTGCGAGGATCACCTCTGATCGGGAGCCCCGCCGGCGACCTCCGGCATCAGAATTCGACGCCGGTGGCTCGACCCTGACGGGGGCCGAGCCTCGGCTTCCGGCGAGGGGTCGTCAGTAGAACACCAACGGGTGGACGTTGATGCGGTTGGCGATAGCCAGCGCCTCTTCCGCGGTGCCCTCGAAATACTCGAACGCCCACGTCGGCGTGTCCCCCTCGCGAAGCGCAGCGTCGATGAAACGGACGTGGTCGTCCGACGGCGAGATGCGCGCGGCGATGTGGGTCTCGCGGACGTGCTTGATCACCCAGCGATCGTCACCCAGGCCGATCAGACCATTCGGCAGCGGCAGGTAGGCTTCATCCTCCAAGAACGTGAACGCGTCGAGGGGATAGGACCGGACCTCGTCCTCGATCAGCCCCGGCGAATAGGCGAGATCGTCCCCGGTGTGCGGGAAGCCCACCGCCAATCGCCGGTAGTCGCACTCCGGGCACGACTCGTCGACCGCGACCGGCCCGAACGAGACGAACACCACCTTCCGATCCGGGCCCCCGCTCCGGAACCACGACACCGCGATCTCCCGACCGTCGCCGACGAGCTCGAGCTCGAACGGGGCCTCCGTCGGGTCGGGCGCCTCGGGAATCGGCACGCCGCCGATGCCCTCGACGGAACCGTCCTCGAGGTCGATCGCCACGTTCGACATCTCGAGCGCCGGTAGGATCTCCGCGCGGCATCGGCCAGCAGCTCGTCGTTCAGTCGCAGGCACCAGAGCACCTCGGCGCGCCACGGGTTCACACCGGACGCGTCGCTCACCTCCGCGTGCCACAGCTTCTCCCACGCATCCCGCATCGCCGCGTCCCACGACGCCGTGTCCAACCCCTCGGCGCGCGCGTGATCGACGAGGCGCTGGGTCGCGGCGACGTGCATCCTCGCGACAGCGTTGCCCGAGCGCACGCGGTTGTCCTCCTCGTCAGCTGCGTTGGCCTGGCTGCGACCGCCGAGCCAACGGTGGATCGAATCGGTGCTGGGCGGCTGCCAGGTTCCGTCGAGAAGCGGCGGGGCGGCGGGGCGGGCGACGCCCATGCCCTCGAGCTGCCGGACATAGTCGGTGATGCTCGTCAGCTTCCAGCCCTCGTCGGCGAGCGCCTGGAGCTGCGCCTCGTACTCGGCCACCCGCTCCGGAGAGTGCGGCCCCATCGGGGCGAAGTAGGGATTCATCAGGTTGTCGACGGCCCGCAATTCGCCGTCGTCGAAGAAGGGCCAGGTCACCTCGATGCCCGACGCGGGGTTCACGCCGCCGGGCCCGACGATCAACGTCCCGCCCTCGCTCTCGTAGTAGGGCCACCAGGGGTCGTCGCCGCGGACATAGCGCCACAGATTCTTCGGGAACACGCCGATCTCCCAGCCTTGTTCGACCAGCAGACGCTGGCGTCCCTCGCCGGCCTGGCCCTCCTGGTTGAAGACCACCCCCGACAGGGGCAGGCAGTGCGTCTCGAAGGTCTCGCGGACCCGTGCCTGGCTCCGCTCCAGGTCCTCGCGCGGGTACGCGAGGAAGAGCTGCGCGGCGTAGTGGAAGCTCACCAGCTCGGCCTGGCCGCGCTGGGCCAGCTCCCGGAGCAGCACCAACGTCTCCGGGTGCCGCTCGGCCATCACGTCGACCATGTACGCCTGCATCTCTAGCGTGACCCGCCACTCGGGATGCCGCGCGTACATCTCCAGGATCGGGTGCAACGTCTCGCGGACGATGTAGTCCTCGACCGCTTCGTTGTCCCAACCCTCCATCTGCGGCCAGCCGAGGAACTGAACCATGTCGCCGTCCTCGTCCTCGTACTCGAGGCCTCCGATCACGTACTCGATGTTGAAGTGGAAGAGCGCGAGGGCGAAACGCGTCTGGTCGATGTCGATCGGATCCGGGTCGGGCAGCGGCGCCAGCGTGCACGGGCCCACCGAACCGTCAGCCCCGCCGGCGGCATCTGCGCCCAGGTCCTCGACGGTATCCGCGGCTCCGGCGTCCGCGTCTGCAGCCACGTCGGTCGGCCCATCGACGGGGGGATCGGTGGACCCATCCGAGCCACCGTCGAGCGACGGGACGTCGCGCCCCACTCCGGCATCACCGCTCGGGTCGTCCGCGGGATCTGCGGCGCCGTCGTTGCACGCCCAGGTCGCCAGGCACACGGTCAGCGCGAGCGGAACCAGTTTCTCCGCGCTCATGGTCATCGAAACCTCGGGGTCGTCGGATCGTCTCCCCGACCAAAGCCGGTGTCCGTGTCGAGCGCAAGTCGGAGCGCCGGTTTGATCGCCGGGTGCCTTGATCCAAGCGCTCCGACGACACCGAAACCGGTCCACTCTCTGGCCTGCGACGACCCGAACCGATCTTGACGTGGCGCAACTTTCGTGTTTTAGAACAACCGTTCCACCAAAGCACTCATCCAACCCCGAGCGCGCCATGTCAGCCCTTCGCTACGTCACAGCCCTGACGATCCCGGCCGCGGTCGCCGCCTCGATCTACTTCGGCGGTTGGTTGGCTCCGTTGGCTCTCGTGGTCTCGTTCGTCATCTTCCCCGCCATCGAGCTCTTCTGGCGCGGTTCGGAGCGAAACCTGAGCGAGGAAGAAGAGGCGACCGTGCTCTCGCAACGCCGATACGACTATGTCGTGTACGCGATGGTGCCGGTGCAGTACGCGCTGCTGGCCTGGTTCCTGATCCGCGTGGCCGGCGGCGCGTACGGGGGCTGGGAGCTGATCGGCGTGACCGCGAGCATGGGGGTCGCGTGCGGTGTGCTCGGCATCAACGTCGCGCACGACCTCGGGCATAGTCGGCGGCAGTCGGAGCAGAACATGGCCAGGCTCCTGCTGCTCACGACGCTCTATCAGCACTTCTTCATCGAGCATAATCGGGGCCACCACGCACGGGTCGCGACCGATGAAGATCCGGCGACCTCACGGCGCGGGGAGTGGCTCTACGCCTTCCTTCCCCGCACGGTCGTGGGCTCCTATCTCGACGCGTGGCGGCTGGAGAGCCGGCGGCTCTCGCAGAAGGGGGGACGGGTGCTCTCCTGGTCGAACCAGATGCTCCGTTTCCAGGTGTACCAGGTCGCCTTCGTCGCGCTGATCGCCGCGGTGTTCGGTGCACTGGCGACCGCGATGTTCGTCGGCGCGTCGGTCTTCGGCATCGTGCTGCTCGAGTCGGTGAACTACGTCGAGCACTACGGCCTGCGGCGTGAGCGGCGCGCAGACGGGCGCTTCGAGCGGGTGCTCCCTGCCCACTCGTGGAACTCGAACCATCCGATCGGTCGCGCCGTACTCTTCGAGCTCACCCGCCACTCCGACCATCACGCCAACGCACGGCGCCCCTACGCCGTGTTGCGGCACTTCGACGAGAGCCCTCAGCTACCGACGGGCTATCCGGGCATGGTCGTTTTGGCGCTCGTGCCCCCGCTGTACTTCGCGGTGATGCACCCGCTGCTCGATGGCATCGAACACACGATGCCGGTAGCCACGGAGGCCGGCGCCGCGTAACCTCGTGGTCGACCCGATGGGACGATGACCCGATGCCCAAGATCGTCGACCACGACGCCTATCGCGCCGAGCTGCTCGAGCGCGCCTTCACCTTCTTCGCCGCCCACGGCGTGGCCGCAGTGACCATGCGCGGTCTCGCTCGGGAGATCGGCGTGTCGACGGGTACGCTCTATCACTACTTCGCCGACAAGGACGCCATCTTCGAGCAGATGGTCGAGCACGTCGCCGCGCGCAGCGTGGAGGACGCCCTCGGCGGGATCCCGGAGGGGGCCACACCGGCCGAGAGCGTGGAGACGATCGTCGGCTTCGTCGAGGCGGCAGAGCCGAGGTTGCGGAGCTTCATGCTCCTCGCGCTCGACCAACGCCGCCACCCCGGCACGACCGGGAACCACGATGTGATCACCCGGGCGATGGCTTCGTTCGAGGCCGCTATCCGCGCCCAGGTCGCCGACGAGGGTGGCTTGGTCGCGTCGCTGGTCCTCAGCGCGATGCTGGGCCTGATCGCGCGCCGGGTGCTGGTCCCGGAGTCCGTCGAGTACAGCGATCACGTCGCGGTCCTTCGCCGCCTCTTCGTCGAGCGCGGCGAAAGCTGACCGCGCCGATCACCCGGGGAACGTCTCCACGGTCAGCTGCACGACCCCGCACGTGAACGACGTGCCGTCCCAATCGTGGTTGATGCTGTCGACGAAGATGTAATACGTGCCGGCTTCGAGTCGGGTCTCGATCCTCGCCTCGCGCGGCTGCAACGACCCGATGCAGCTACCGGGAGGGAAGGACGACTCGTCGCAATCCGTGTCGTCGCCGCAAGCGACCTGGCTGCCGGCCCGTCTGCAATTCGTGCGCACGTAGACGAGCGTATCGACCGGGGTCGTCGGGTCGTCGTCGATCAGCGTGATGCGCACCCGTGAGCCTTCCGTGAGGGTGAGCACCCCGACCGTATCCTCCCAGGAATACGACATGCTGCAGACCCCCGTGACCGGCTGGTGGGTCGCGCCATTGCCGGCGCCACAGAGATCGATCGACACCTGCGTGTTCACCGGGATGTCGAACGCAGTACCACACGTCTCCCCACCCGTCGGCGGTGCCTCCAACCAACAGATCGCGTCGCATCCGTCGCCAGGGGTGGTGTTCCCGTCGTCGCACTCCTCCCCGGCATCGAGGCTCCCGTTCCCACAATCGCCGAACCCACATACACACTCCAATTCCTCGGTCCCGGCACACGCGTAGACGCCGAAGCCGCAGTCGGGGGAGAAGCAACCTTCCCCGACGGCGAAGTCGAGCGGCGTGCAGCCGCCGCACTCGTTGGCCGGCGTGTCACCGCTGCACACGGGCGTCGTTTCGTCGCACACGACGATGTCGAGCCCACACATCCCGCAGGAGTCGCCGGGTTCGCCGCCGCCGGGCTCGCAGCCGCCGCAGCCGTTCGGCAGGGTCGCGCCGACACAGGCCGCCGTCCCGACGAACGTGCAGCTCCACACCCCGTCGCCGCACGTCCCGCAGGGGGTGCCCGGCTCTCCTTCGAGCGTGCCGCACGTGCCGCAGGAGTTGAGCTCACTGGCGTCGGCGCACACCACGTGATCGCTGCCGTTGCAATCCCATCTGCCGTCTTCGCAATCACCGCAGACGTCGCCGATGTCGACACCGAGATCGGCACAGCCCCCGCACGCGTTCGACGGCTCGGCCCCCACACACTCGAGCGCCTCCGTCCCGTCGCAATCCAGACGGCCGCCGCCACAATCACCGCATTCTTCGCCCAGGATTCCCTCGAGCTCGGTGCAGCCGCCGCAGTCGTTTGTCAGTCCGGTGCCCTCGCAGCGCAGCGCATCGTCTCCTTCGCACGCCCACGTTCCCCCGCAGGAGTCGCAAGCCGAGCCGACCTCGGCGGACAACGGAGCACAGCCGCCGCACGCGTTGTAGGCGTCGTCTCCGGCATCGCCCTGGCACCGCAACGCGTCGAGACCCGAACACACGAGCGTGCCGGACCCGCAGGTGCCACACGAGCCCCCGCGCACGCCGTCGAGCTCGTCGCAACCGCTGCAAGCGTTCAGCGCGTCGTCGCCGCCATCGCCGCGGCAGGTCACGTCACCATCGCCGTCGCACGCCCAGATCCCCGTGTCGCAGGTGCCACAGGCAGCGCCCAGCGTCACGTCGAGCGGCCCGCAGCCGCCGCACGCGTTGACCGGCGGATCGGCTGGCTCGGCGCAGAGAAGCTCGGCGCCGGCACAGACCCACACGCCCGCGTCGCAGGCCCCGCACTCGTCACCCGGTTCGGCCGGAAGCTCGGCGCAGCCGCCGCAGGCGTTGAACGCGTCGGGCCCGGCGTCACCAACGCACGTCACACCGCCGCCGTCGTCGGCGCACTCGAACGCGCCGCTCCCGCATGTCCCACAAGGATCGCCGGGCTCCTCGTCCAGGGGTGCACAGGTTCCGCAGGCATTCAGCGCCGACTCCCCCGGATCGTCGCATCGCACGCGCTCGTCGCGGCATACGAACAACCCGGCGCCACAGGTTCCGCACGCCTCACCGGGCTCGTCGTCCAACGCGCCGCAACCCCCGCAGGCATTGAGCGCGCTCGCACCGGGATCATCGCAGAAGACCGTGCCCTCGTCGCCGCCGCACATCCAGCGGCCGGCCTCGCAGGTCCCGCAAGCCGTGCCCGGCGTGGCGGCCAGCTCACCGCAGCCCCCGCACGCGTTCAGCGCACCCTCGCCGAGGTTCCCGACACAGTCGAGTGCGTCGGCGCCAGCGCATTCCAACGTACCGGTGTCGCACGTACCGCACGGTGCGCCCTCATCGCGGTCGAGCGCCGTGCAGCCGCCGCACGAATTCCGGGCGTCATCGCCGAGATCCCCCACGCATTCGACCGCGTCGCTACCGTCGCAGGCCCACAGCCCCGAGCCACAGCTCCCGCAAGGGCGGCCGGGTGCGCCGTCGAGGGGCGCGCACCCCCCGCACGGGTTGAGCGCGCCGTCGTCCTCACACACCACGTCGTCGCGACCGGCGCACACATACGCGCCGCCGCCGCACTCCCCGCATGGATCCCCGGGCTCCCGCGGGAGCGCTTCGCAGCCGCCACATGCGTTGGCGGCCGAATCCCCGCTGCAGACCAGCTCGGTCTCGTCGCAGACCATGACGTCCAACCTGCATCGGCCGCACGGGGCACCCGGGCTCTCGTCGAGCTCGCCGCACCCACCGCACGCGTTCACGACCTCGTCCGCCGGCGGCTCGAGGCAGACGACGTTGATGCCGACACAGGTCCACACCCCAGCGTCGCACGTTCCGCAAGGCGTGTCGGGCTCACCGGCCAGAGGTCCGCACCCACCGCACGCGTTCGGGCTGTCCTCGTCGGTGCAGACCACCGAGTCGGGGCCGTCGCACGCGTAGGAACCACCGCCGCACCTGCCGCAAGCCGTTCCCGGTAGGAATGGCAACGGCGCGGTGCCACCGCACGCGTTCCGGTCGCCGAGATCGGCGTCCCGCTCCGCGTCGGTCGACACGTCGACGCTCCCGTCCGCGTCGTCGGAGCCCGGGTCCGGGAGGTCGTCGGCCGTGTCGGTGGCGTCCACCGGTGTGGCGTCGTCAGGCGTGTCGGCATCGGCGTCGGAGCCGTCCTCGCCGGCGTCGACCTCTTCCGACGCGTCGCCGAGCACGACGAAATCGTCGGCACAGACGCCGCCGACACAGATGCCGCTCGCACAGTCGTCGTTGGACGAGCAGGCGGCCGTCGCGTTCGATGGATCCGAGCCGCAGCCGAACGTCGCCGACAGCACGGTGAGCAGAACGAAGATGAGAGCGGCGTGGCGCACGGTGACCACCGGGGGCGAGGAGCTGGCCGTAATTCTGGTCGAGGGACGCGATCCGATCAACCATCCGTTCGCCGCACAACGCCGCCTCGACGGGCGACGACATCCCGACGCCGAACCGTCAGTCTCCGGCTTCGACGAGCCGCCGGATCTGGTCAGCGTCGTCGACGACGAGCAGCACTTTCCGGATGGGCATCGGTCCTCCGAGGGGCGTCTGCCCCCGACGCGTGGTGCGAGCAGTCAACCACAGCCCGACGCGATCCACTACCGGCGCAGAGATACCCCCAATCGGCGCGATCGCCGGACACCGGACCCAACGACCACGACCACGGATTCCCCGTGACACCGGGGATCAACGATACGGGTCCCGACAACGCCTGCCGTACGGTTGACGGCGTCGCGCGCGGGTGGAACAGTCGCGCCACCGACCCAGGAGCGCGACAGGGCAGGTTGTTCCGGAGCAACGAGATCTCGCCGCAAGAGCCTGACGACAAAGCGACGTCTGAGCGCCGAGACGAGGTCTTCTCGATTCGGCACACGCCTTGCGGAACACCTGGGCACCCTGTTGTCGCACTGACCGGGAGCACGGCTCCGCCAACGTGACCGTCCGTCGAATCACACCAGATCATCTGCATGAAGAACCGACTCCACTTCGCCCGGACGACGCTGATCGCCCTGTGCTGCCTCCTCGGCGCACCGGCAGTCGCCCAGGACGGTGACTACGTGCCCGAAGAGAGCAGCACCCTCGACATGGAGACCGCCCCCGACGGGTGGACCCACACGGTCGAGTTCGGCGCCGGGATCAGCTTGTCGACCAGCCGGGATGTCATCGGGCAGCCCAACGGCAACACGTTCACCCTCACGCTGCAGGCGAGGTGGGTCGCCGAGCTGATCCGGCAGAACCACGAGTACCGGAACACGCTGTCGCTGAACGAGGCGTTTTCCCAGACGCCGCTGGTCGACTACTTCGTCAAGTCGGCGGATTCGCTGTCGACCGACTCCCTCTACTTCTACCACCTGCCGCGCGCCACCTGGCTCGGTCCCTTCGCTCGCGCAGCCATCGAGACCGCGCTCTTCAAGGGGCTCGACGTACGCGCCGACGAGGTCGACTACGAGATATCGCGCAACAGCGGCTCGGTGCTGCCGCGAACGGCCGACCGCCTCGCCCTGACGACTCCCTTCGCTCCCACGCGCTTCAAGCAGTCGGTCGGCATGTTCGCCCGGCCGTTGGATCGACCGGGGCTCACGCTGGACTTCCGACTCGGCGTCGGCGCACGCGAGGTGATCGCCGACGGGAACTTCGTGGTCGCAGATGACGAGACCACCGACATGATCGAGGTCGACAAGCTCCAGTCGTACCGGCAGGGAGGCGCCGAGTTCGCCGTCGACGGCGCCGGCGCTATGCGGGAAGGCGACATCACCTACGGGGCGTCCCTGGAAACGCTCGCTCCCTTCTTCGACTCGCTCACCGACAACGATCTGAACGCCTACGAGGGCACCAACGTCGAGGCGAGCGCGAACGCTGGTCTCCGGGTCACCGACTGGATGGGCGTCAGCTACCAGTTCTCGGCACTCCGCATCCCGCTGATCGTCCGCGATTGGCAGGTCACGAACCAACTCCTGCTGACCTTCAGCAACGGGTTCACCCGTGGCCCCCGGGGCGAGGCGGCCGACGGTTGATCCGCCGACCCTGACCCCGGAACCTCCATCCCCTACCCCCACCAGGAGATCTACGAACACCAGGCCGCCTGGCGACAACGCCACTCTCTACGTCGAGCTGCTCGGAGCGTTGCCCCGAACCCCAGCAGGAAACTCGAGTTTCCTGCACCTTCCATCTTTGGAAATCCGCAGGATTCCCAAAGATGTGGAGGGTCAAGGGAACTAGTTCCCTTGCGGGGTGTGGGGCAGAGCCCCGCGCCGGCTCGAAGTAGAAATGGCACCGGGTCTGGGGTGCGGTTTTCATTTGCCCCTCGTGTTTGAACATGGCCGTATCTCGTTTCGTGCAATCCGCTGTCGTTTGTGTCGCGCTCGTGGTCGGCGCTTCGGCGTCGTTCGCACAGACCTTCGACGTTCAGCAGTTTCGGCCTGCGCCGAGCCAGCAGACCAACTACTTCGGACTGCACTCGGCCCGGATTCTCGGGCCGGGCGAGTTCGAGATCGGCCTCGTGACGAACTACGCCGACGACCCGTTGGTGGTGAGCGAGGACGGCGAAAGGGTCGGGGCGATCGTCAGTCGTCAGCTGGTCGCCGATCTCCTCGGCGCGGTGGGAATCGTCGACTGGCTGGAGCTGGGCATCGACGTCCCCATCGTGCTCTTGCAGGAGGGCGACGCCATCGACGGGATCGTCGCGGCGGACGGAGACCAGGGTGGGGCCGGCGTGGGGAGCATCCGTCTGATCCCCACTCTCGCGTTGGTCGACCTGGACACCGCCGACTCGCCGGGCGGACCGGCACTGTCGTTGACGACGGACGTGTTGTTGCCGACCGGCCGTGAGGAGGACTGGCAGGGAGAAGGCGTTCGCGTCGCGCCGCAGCTCGTGCTCGACTACGCTATCGCCGATGGCCCCCGTTTCTCCGGCGCACTCGGCGTGATGGTCCGCCCGGGCGCCGAGGTCGAGAATCTCGACGTCGACGACACGTTGACCTGGGGATTCGGCGCCGACATCCCGGTCGGTGCGGCGCAGGCCGTCCACCTGATCGGCGAGCTCACCGGCGGAGTCGCGCTCGGCGCCGCGCAGCGTTCGTCCGAGGAGCGCCCTGTCGAGCTGCTGGTCGGCGGCCGCTACTTCACCGACAGCGGAGTGATGGTCGAGCTGGGTGGCGGCACCGGCGTGGTCAACGGATTCGGCGCCCCCGATTGGCGAATCCTCGCGGGGATCAGCTATGCCCGCCGCGGCGACCCCGACCGCGACGGCGACGGTATCCCCAACGACGAGGACACCTGCCCCGACGACCCCGAGGACTTCGACGGGTTCGAAGACATCGAAGGTTGTCCCGACCCCGACAACGACCAGGACACCATCCTCGACATCCACGACACGTGCCCGAATGACCCCGAGGACTTCGACGGGTTCCGCGACGACGACGGCTGCCCCGATCCCGACAACGACCAGGACGGCATCCTCGACGTCAGCGACCTCTGCCCCGACGACCCCGAGGATTTCGACGAGTTCGAAGACGCGAACGGCTGCCCGGACCCGGACAACGACCAGGACGGCATCCTCGATGTCGACGACACGTGCCCAAACGACCCCGAGGACTTCGACGGGTTCGAGGACGACGACGGGTGTCCAGACCGCGACAACGATCAGGACGGGCTGCAGGACCCCGCCGACACGTGCCCGAACGACCCCGAGGACTTCGATGGGTTCGAGGACGACGACGGATGTCCCGAAGAGGGAGAGGGGCTGGTGCAGCTGACCTGCGACGCGATCATCATCGCCGACCGGATCCACTTCGACACCGCCTCCGACGTCATCCAACCGCAGAGCTACCGGTTGCTCGACCAGGTGGCCAGCATCCTGCAGAGCGTCTCGTACATCCACCTCGTGCGGATCGAGGGACACACCGACGACCGGGGCGATGACGAGTACAACCTCGACCTGTCGCAGCGACGCGCCGACTCGGTGCTGCGCTACATGCTCGACGCCGGCATCAGCGCCCGCCGCATCGAGGCCGTCGGCTACGGCGAGGCGGATCCGGTCGCCAGCAACGACTCTTCGGGGGGTCGCGCGGAGAACCGTCGCGTCGAATTCACGATCCTGGAGCAGGACAACGTCTGCGAGTGAGGCCATGCCCATCTCCCCCGAGGAGCTCGCCGAGCGCATCGAGCAATTGAGGGCGTCCTATCGTTCACGGCTTCCGGCGAGAGTCCGGGAGATCGCGGGCGCCGCCGACGAGCTGCTCGGAGCGGGGAGGTGGCCGATGCGGCCGGCATCGACGCCGAAGCCGGCGGTCCGAGGACGACCCCGTGAGAGCGGTCGGCGGCGGCGATGAAGAGTGCGCGCAGCCCGTGGGATCCGGCACTCCTCGAGGTTTGGGCCCTTCGACGGACCTACTCTCCGACAGGCGGGAACGTCGGGTCGAGCATGCACGGCGCGCCCACAACCTGGCAGGAACGCCCGGACTCGCTGACATGACCGGTGCAGCAACCGGAGGCGCCGCCAGGTCGACCGCTGCATCCCGGCCCACCACAGGTCCCGCACCCGGCCTCGCAGCACGACAGCCCGGACGGCACGCCGGACGCACAGGCCGGGTCACCGCGATCCGTCGAATGTGAGGCCAGCGCTCCCTCTCCGCGCCAGTTCGCCAGCTGGCCCCAGATCCGGCCGGCGCGCTGAGCCGGCGTGGTGACGGCCACCACGGCGGCCGGGCCGAGCCGGTCCTGGAGCTGCTGCAGATAGAGGCTGCGGGGTGCGACCGGTCGCCGCTCGGACTCCCACCACCCGTCCGCGGCGCCGGGGTCTCTGGAGCTCTCCAGCCGCTCCGCCGTGCATCCGATCGCCCAGTTCATCGCGCCGAGCGGCGCGTCGCAGATGATGCTCCGGGCGATCGCGTTCCAGAAGAGGGTCTGGGCTCCGGCCCATCCGTGCCCGGTGCCGGAATCCTCCCGGTTCTGGACGTTGAGCTGGTAGCTGGCCGTGTTGTCGAAGAGCAGCCCGGTCGCCCAGCGGTGGTGCGGCCCGTCGTCCGTGGAGCTCGCCCGTGAGTAGCAGTCGAGCCACACGTTCGGCCCGGTGGTCCGTGATCCGCTGACGAAGTCGTGTCGCGCCTCTTCGGAGTAGCAGCGCTGGAACAGGTTGCCGGTTCCGTCATTGACGTTGAACGAGTAGCGGCGGCCCCCGGTGACGACCGAGATCGGGTCGAGCATCGCGCACTCCTCCACGGTGTTGAACGCGGAGTCGCTGCTGATCCGAACCGCCGCATACCCGAAGTACTGCGCCGTGACCCGGCGGACCCAGGAGTTGGTCGCGTTGCTCAGCTCGACCGCGGTCCAGCCGTGGTCCTCGTCCGTGTTGCCGCTGTACTCGGAGACGAGGCGGAGATCCTCGACCCCGACCTGCGAGACGCGCCCCGTCGCGTCGACCCGGTACACGACGCCGCCGCCGTACCGCGTCTCGATCGTGTCGACGATGGGGATGTCGACCGTGATCGTATTGCCCGAGACCGCGGTCACGACTCGCTCGTGTGCGATGGCTTAGCGCTCCGCCGTCCACCCCCAGCGGCCCATGTCGAGCTCGTCGATCCACCGGTCGTTGGGGGTCCGCAGCACGGCGATGCGACTCCCCGACGCGAGCCCGTCGGCCGACGCGACGTCGAACGTGGTGGCGCCGACGGGTACGTACTCGCTCGTGATCGGGGTACGCGTCCCATCGACCTCGCGCAGCCCCGCGGAGCCCGCGACCCGGATCAGGTCGTGTTGCGCGCGACGAGTCGCCACGAGCACGGTGCCGTCGGCGCCCTGCCCCTCTCCCCGGAGCACGACCCCGTCGGCCGTGATGTGGAGCGTGTCGCCGACTTCGTAGGTCCCGCGCGTCAGCAGCAGGGCGCCCCGCAGGCCGTCCGGACCGGGGGTGCGCGCGCTCACCGCGTCGATCGCCTCCTGGATGCGCTCGCGGGCGTCGCCGTCGCCGGGAGACACCATCGCGACGACCTCGGCGGTCGGCAGCGGCACGCCACCCTGCATGTACCCGGCAAACGAGTAGTCGGGAATGCGGTGCACCGTGTTGTCCTGACCGACGTTCGCGTAGAGGCCGTACGAGAGGCGGCCGCATTCGTTGAGCTCGACGAGCGGTGCGCCGACGCCCCGGATCAGCGGGGCTTCACAGGGCGGCGGCAGGTCTGGCGCGACGTCGGGTGGCTCGGTGTCCGTGGGTTCGACGTCGGTGTCGGCGTCCGATGGCGGCACGTCCGACGTGTCTCCGTCCACGGGGGCGGTGTCTGCGATGTCGGGGTCCCCGGTGTCCGCAGCGGAGTCCGAGGCGACCTCGGGGATGTCGGCCGCATCGATGTCGTCAGCCGCCGGATCCGTCGGCGTGTCCGTGGACTCGGCGTCCGGAGCGCCGTCCGGGTCGGACGTGTCGGCGACACCAGACCCGTCGCCGTCGATGCCTTCCGCATCGGAGTCGACCGACGCCGCGGCGTCTTCGAGCCCCGACGCGTCCCCGGCCCCATCTGGCTCTGCGTCCACGACGCCCGCAATGACGGCGCCGTTCGAATCCGCGTTGCAGGCCGACCCAAACGCGACGAGTACCGTGATCAGAAGCCGGACGCCCATCGGTTCTCCGGAGGAAGCGCCCCGTCGCGGAGCGCCCGGAGCCCTGAGGGGTGGACGTAGCATGACGCGGGTGCCGGGACGGGGCAAGCGCCGGGCCGCGCGGTGCAGGGCTGTCGCAAAGTCCGGGCCATCCGCCATCAAGGGCGAGATCCTATCTCGCCCCCGGCTCGCAGAGCCGGTCTACACCCCTGAGGCAACCCAAGACCCTCGACTTCGCGATCCCCCTGCCGCGCCGTGCGACTCCGGAGCCTATCTCCGCTGACGCAAGCGTCCGGGGAGCACAGCGGCCGCGAGCAGGAACACCGCCCAGACCGTGCCGACCGGCGAGGCGCCGACGGCGCACCCGGAGCAGCCGGTGTCGGACTTGGTCGTCGTCGGCACGGAACGCGGCCCGCCGCCCGTGTCACCATCTCCACCGGCGTCGGGACCGATACCGGTATCGGGAGCTCCGCCAGGCCCATCGCACGCCTGCCGCTCGGTCTCCGTGCTGGCCGCGCCGCCGCTACAGACGGTGCGACTGCGGGAGGCCGCGTAGCCGTCGGCGGTCTGGATGCACTCGCCCCACCCTCCCCAATCGGCCACGACCTGTCTGTCGGTGTCGCGCTCGCACGCTGCGGTCCGGGTCTCGGTGGTGGTCGCTCCGCCTTCGCACACCTCGCGCTCTTCGGTCTGTTCGCCGACCTCGCCGCACGGCTCGGCGAATCCGGCGCAGGCGGTGGTCGCCGTCCAGGGGCCCGCCGCGGGTCCGCTCGGCGTGCAGGCCTCGCGCTCGGTCGTCGGCGCCCCGGCGACGCACTCCGCGCCGCTGCAGGAGTAGGTCGTGCAGGTTCGCTGCCGCTCCCCGTTGCGGGCGCAGACGTCGCCGACGGCTTCACACCCTCCCCACGCGTCGCATCCCCCGCGGCCTGCGCACTCGGCTGCGTCGCACGAGCCGCCGCCGACCGGGGTCAGGCGCAGCGCATCGGCGACGATCTTCCGCTCGCCGGTCTCGCCGGTGTTGTCGATCACGTTCACGTGCTGGCTCCCGCCGGCGGCGAAGTCGTACTCGCCGAGCGAGACCCAGGCGTCGGCCGCGGATTGATCGACGATCAGCGACTCGTCCCGTCCGGAGTGCCGCACCTCGTAGATCGTGCGCATCGACTGGTCGAACCCGTTGGCGACGATCCAGTCGCGGTTGTTGTTGACCTCGACCCGGTAGCGGCCGGCCGCGGCCATGTCGATCGTCCACCGGGCGGTGTTCGACGGGGTGTCGTTGACGAAGCCGTGGGTCCAGTAGAAGTCGCCGCCGTGACCGGCTCCGGTGACGTAGCGCCAGTAGGTCGACGGCCCGAAGAGCTGGAAGCAGGGGTCGTCGTTGTCGATGATGCCGCCTCCCGCCGGCACTATCCCGCACGACGGCACGCTGCCGCCGTCGTAGGCCTCGATGAGCGAAGCATAGGGCGGCACCGGCGTGACCCCGCCGACCGAGGCGACGTTCTGCCAGATCTCGAAGTGCAGGTGGATCGTCGTCGGCGTGCCCCCGAAGTCGTTGGACACGAGCCCGAGGCGGTCCCCCGCGCTCACCCGATCGCCGCGACCGACCGCCAGCCGGTCCATGGCCATGTGCATGAGGCGGTACTGGGTACCGTCGTCGGCAGCGAGGGTCATCGAGTAGGAGCCGAGGCCGGCGATCGTGCCATCGTCTGGCGCCACGACCCAGTGGGTGTTGTCCGCGCAGGTCGATGCTCGGATGTCCTGCCCCTGGTGCCCCGTCGAGGTCGGGCACAGCGGCGTGTCCCAAGAGCGCGACTCGCAGAAGTTGTCCCACCATGGGTACGAATAGTTCTCTTCGTCGCACTGGCCGCCGCCGGGCCCTTGGTATCCCCCATGCCCCCATACCTGGGAGTTGAGGTAGGCCGGCGCGTCCTCGATCGGAAAGGTCATGCCCGGCACGTAGACCGTCGAGTCGCGGCGACCGGAGCCGCTGCCCGGCACCAGCTCACCCGCCGGGTTGAACTCGAACGCGCCGACAGGAGACGCCATCAGGACGATCGCCACGAACCCGGCGAATCGGGCTGCCATCTTCAGAGAGGGGGTGCTCATCGCGCACCTCCGTCGGCGACGGCGAGCCCGGCCTGTACGGCACGCAGATAGTCCAATCCCTGGCAGCGGGGGTCTCCCGGCCCTGCGTCGCACTCGACGTCGAGACGATAGGCGATCCCGAAGCGTCGGAACGACACCGTCGGGATGCCCTCGTAGACCGCCGCGATCTCACCACCGTCGTCGGTGAGGCGAGCCTCGGGCGGAACCTGGAGCTCCGGATGCATATGGGCCAGGCGGGTCCCGAAGGCGGAGATCCACACGCCGTCTCCGCGCATCTGGACGCTGGCCCAATGCTCGCCCGTCGTGACGAACGCGGTGCCGGCCACCGCCTCGTCGGCGGTCAGCAGCAGCGGCACGGGGGCGGCCGCGATCGCGCGAAGCGTCTCCTCGGACCACGCGCCCGCCGTCACCGTCGGGTGGGCGGCCACCGCGTCTTCGTCCACGTCTTCGATGATATGGCCCGGCGCGCTGGCCTCACGCTTGGCGCGCGCCTCGACCTCTTCGGAGACCGGTTCGCCTGCGGCGACCGATCCGATCGGGGCTGGAGCCGGGACGTCGATCCGGTCGATGGTCGGATGCGCGCCGGCGACCAGGGCCGCTTCGATCGTGCGCTCTTGCGGCGTGGCGGTCTCGGCCTCGCCACAGCCGCCTGCGACGATGGCTGAGGCCACGAGCCCGACGAACGCGTTTCGCGGCCGGCCGAGCGGAATGCGGAGGAAGGAGGACATTGTCTCTCGGGTGCTTGTCGGAGGTCTGAATCTTGTCCGGCGGGGGCCCACGCAGCCGGTAGGGCGCGCCTGGGGGGCGCGGTGCTCTTGCCGTCGCCCCGGGCTTCTCACCCATCCGACGCGTATGCGAACACCGGCTCCGCTTTCAATCAGAAAAGCGATCTGACCGACAGCCCCTATCAGCTCGACGCCGTCGATCCCACCGTGACGCGCTCGCCGCCAGGCGACGGATTCCGGCCGGCCAGCCACGCCTCGACTCCGCCGCCGACCGCTCGGTAGAGCGCGGCCCCAAGGAAGATCCCGGCGACGGTGAACAGGGCGATCAGCTTGCCCTCACCGATCTGCGAGAGCGCCGTGCCCGGGCACGT
>CAZFPM010000018.1:0-24557 GCA_964520965.1 uncultured Myxococcales bacterium | reverse complement strand
CGTGCCGGTGATCGCCCAACCGGCGCCGAAGATGATCCCGCCGACGATGTTCCCGGGCTTCCGAGGCTTCTTGCGGAGCGTGAGCCGGCAGCCAGACGAGCCGGCGACACCGGCGCGGCGCAGGCCGGCGAGCACCGGCGCGGCGACGACGATCGCAACGCCGATCACGCCCATCAGGTGAAGGTCCGTGAGCAGGAACATCCCGGCGATCGCGTCGAAGTTCGTGGCATCGACCCGCGAGAGGATGAAACCGAAGAGGAGACCATAGGCGAAGAAGCGCATCAGACCCCTCCCCCGACGACGCGGATCACCAGGTTCGTCACGACGAAGCCGGCCCCCATGAAGCTCGCCGTGGCAAGCCACGAAGCGGGTGCCATCTGCGCCGTGCCGAAGATGCCGTGGCCCGAAGTGCAGCCGCCGCAGAAACGGGTCCCGAAGCCGATCAGCACACCGCCGGTGGTGAAGACCACAGCCTTGCCGACGAGCGAGTCCGTCACCGCGGTATCGAACATGCCCATCGCGAGGGTCGGGGTCAGGCCACCCGCCAGCAGCGCCGCGGCCGCTCCGCCGAACACGATGCCGAACAGGAATGGCAGCCGCCACGACGCGCGCGCCTCCGGGTCGAAGGGCGCCGCACAGGCATCACCGAAACCGGTCGACACGCCGAGCATTCGGTCGGCTCCGACCAGCATCAGCACGACGAACGCGCCGATCGCCGGGCCACCGACCCAGAAGGGCCATCGGCGCTCGAAGACCACTTCCCGCAAGCCCGGAGGCCCGAGCGCGAAGACGAGCCCGAAGGCGGCGAAGACGACGAGCACGGGCGACAGGGCGCGCGCGGTCGGGATCGGGTCGGAGGCGGGCGGGTTCATCGGCGAACTGGTCGACACGGTGGGGCATCGCGCACGTTAGGACATCCGCCTGCGTGCGCGCCACCCATTCCGATGTCGCGAGCCTCGGATCAGTCGCAAGCACCGACGAGGTGGAACTCGACCCGGCGATTCTCGTCGCGACCTTCTTCGGTGCCGTTGTCGGCGATGGGCATCTCCTCTCCCATTCCGACCGCCAGCAGCTCGACTCGGACCCCGGTCGCGCGCAGCCAGTCCGCCACCGAATCGGCGCGTTCCTGGGTGAGCACGAGGTTGTCCCCGGCCTCCCCCTGGCTGTCGGTGTGGACCTCGATCCTCACCTGCGTCGCGGCGGTGCTTCGCAGCGCGGCCGAGACCTGCGCCAGGACGAGCTCGGAAGCCTGCGCGACCCCGCGTGATCCGTCGAACGTGATCGGGCGAAGGATCCAGATGAAGTCGCACTCGACGTCGATGAGGTCGAGCTCGTCGGGACAGCCGTCGGTGTCGGTCAGTCCGTTGTCCGTCTCGGGCTCGTTCGGGCATTGGTCCTCGTCGTCGACGATACCGTCAGCATCGGTGTCCACGGGCCCCAACTCGACCGGGATGACCTCGCCTGGCTCGTCCGACGGGCAGCCGTCGGGAGCAACCCCGTGCTCGCTCGGGCACGCGTCCTCGAAGTCATCGACTCCGTCGCCGTCGCTGTCGGCCGGCGGGCACCCGCGCGTGCCGGCGCCGGCGGCGCCCGGTTCGTCGGGGCAACGATCCTCGACATCGAGCACGCCGTCGCCGTCGTTGTCCGTGTCGGCGCACCCATCGGCATCTTCGAAGCCGTCGAAGTCCTCGGCCTCCCGGGGGCACTCGTCGACGGCATTCGGGAATCCATCGTCGTCGTAGTCGTCACCGCCCGCGGACACGTAGGACACGCCGAACATCCCCCGCCAGCCGGTGTTCCCGGAGCCGGCGAGCAGTCCGACTCCCCCGCCGAGTTCCATGTGCACGGACTCGGTGAAACCGATGTCGAATCCGGCCATCATCTCCATCGTCGCCCGATCGCCTGCCACCGGGATCGCGCCGAAGAGCTCCGGGACGAACGCGAACGACTCGGTGGCCCCGAGCGATGCGCCGATGCCCCACCGCATCTCGTCACCGACGCGGAGGTCCCGCAGCTCGGCGGTGGCGCGGGCCGTGTAACCGACTTCGAAGCCGAGCCGGCTCTCGCCGAACAGGTCGTAGGTCAGAGCGAATGACGGCTCGAACCGAAATGACTCTCCCTGGAACTGGTCCGAGGAACCGGTCGGCGCCCAGACCGCGAACGCCAGCGATGCTCCGAGCCCGGTCGGCGTCCTGCGGGCCGAGGGCCCGGCGAGCTGAAATCGCAGAATCGTGCGAACGTCACCGACTCCCGGGTCCTCGAGCGGTTCGTCGACGCCCGTGATCTCGGACGCGGCCTCGGCCGTCTGCCAAAACACCGCCGGAACGTCGAGCGCCAGCTCGAGCCAGTCGGTGATGCCGACGAAGGCCAGGAAGTCACCGTCGAGCCGACCGCGCACGACGTCGAGCGTGTCGTCCGTGCCGATGCGATCCGCCACGAAGGGGCGGTCACCGTAGTTCGCGAGGAGCGCGAGACCCCATTGACCCGCGTTCGCGGTCGCGCCCGGGGCGACGTGCCAGAACCCGGCCGCCCGCGAAGGCGTGGGGTCGAACCGACGCGTGTCGAAGCGATCCGCGGCCGCGCTCGGCGCCGCGAAGGCCACCATGAGGACGACCACCGCCAGGCTCGGCCAGAGGCGCCGGCGTCGACGGCCAGCGAGTGCGACCAGGAGCACCAGCGCGAACAAGCCGGGACTCGGCCCGCGGGTCGACATCGCGCATCCCTCGAAGATGGTGTGGCCCCGGAGCGAGTATTCGCCCGGAGGGGGCGCTGACCCGTCGGCATCGGCATCAGCCGTCGAGCCGTCGAACGCGTCGGCGTCGGCGTCGAAGCCCGTGTCAGCGTCGGGATCGCCTGCATCGACCGGTCCGACATCGGCGTCCGTGTCCACGTCTTCACCCACGGGCCCGTCGTCGCTTGGGTCGTTCGGATCCGTGCCGGCCGCGATCTCGGCGCCGTCATCCACTCCGCCGTCGTCGGTGTCGGTGTCGACCGGGTTGGTCGAGAACATCAGCGTCTCCTCCCCGTCGAGGAGACCGTCGTCGTCGGTGTCCGCGTCAGCGGGGTCCGTCTCGCCGGTCCCGGTCGTGCCGGTGCCGCCGAGCGTGTGGACGGTCGCGCCATCACCGTCGGCATCTTCGACACCGTCGTGCAGCTGGTCGCCGTCGGTGTCTTGGTCCATGGGGTCGGTGATGGTCGCCGGATCCGCATCCGGCTGCCAGACCGCGGTGTCGGTGCCCGTGAAGGCCATGCCGCCCGGACTGCTGACACCACTGACGATCGGCTCCGTGACCCCTGCCTCGACGCCGTCTCCGACCCCGTCGCCGTCGCTGTCGCCATTGAGGGGGTCCGTCGCATCCCAACCTTCGAGCGGGCCGGTGGCGCCGGCTTCGTCACCGTCGGAGAGACCGTCGTCGTCGCTGTCTGCATCGAGCGGATCGGTGTCGACACCCGGGTCGAACTCCCGGGGTGTGCCGGCCGCGAGCTCCTCGCCATCGGTGAGGCCATCGCCGTCGGTGTCGGGGTCTTCGGGATCCAGGCCGAGCGAGACCTCGATGATGTCGGGCACGCCGTCCATGTCGAGGTCGCTGGGCGGATCGTCGTCATCGTCGGGGTCGAGCGGGTCGGTGCCCCAGCGCACCTCGACGCCGTCGCTCGTGCCGCCACCGTCGCTATCTTCGTCGGTCGGATCGGTCCCATGGCGGTTCACCTCGTCTCCGTCGGAGAGACCGTCGCCGTCGGTGTCCGGATCGACCGGATCGGTGCCGTGGGATCGCTCCTCGTCGTCGAGGAGGCCGTCACCGTCCGGGTCATTGTCGCGGACCACGAGCACGCGATAGCCCGCGATCTCGGACGGCACGACGGAGCGCGTCACGAGCGCCCTCGGACCGGTCTGCGTGTAGGGCAAGGCGCCGCCGGAGAAGCGGACCTGGACCAGGTAGGTCGCGTCGGGCCCGTCGGGCAGGCCGTAGTGCAGGAGGGCCGGCTGTTGAGAGCCGTGCCCCTTGGCGCCGTTGACCTCGCGCAGCGGACCGGCGCTGACGCCGTCGGCGTCGAAGAGCCTCACGGCCGCGCCGATGTCGTCGCGGAACACGCCAGGCGCCACCTCCATCTGGACCCGCACCATCAACGCGGCTTCGCCTCCGTGGTCGTTGCGCCACAGCTCGGCGGCCACGTCCTGGTTCACGACGATGTCCAGATCGCCGTCGCGGTCATAATCGCCGAAGGTTGCCGCTTCGCCGTTGGTCGGTCCGACGATCCCGGTCTCGGTCTCGACGAGCGTGACGCGACCGGTCTCGGAGAACTCGTTGAGGAAGAGCACGTCGGCGAGGTTGGCGCTCAGGAAGAGATCGAGGTCCCCGTCGTTGTCGACATCGCCGCAATCGGCGCCGTCGACGTCGAGGAACCCCGGCAGGGCCCCCGGAGTGCCGGTAGAGACGAACCCGTCCGGCGTCTGACGGAGTATCTCGTTGACCCGGGCGCCGGTTCCGCCCTCGTCGACGCCACCGTCGGTGTAGTAGAGGTCGAGATCTCCGTCGTTGTCGAAGTCACACGCGAGAATCCCGCCCTTGTTCCCCCCGGGCGCCGTGAGGTCGGGCACATCGAGGAGCGTGAAGTCGAGGCCGCCCGGTTGGCGCAGGAAGATATCTCGCGCGCGGTCGCGGCGCGCGATGATGTCTGTGTAACCGTTGCCGTCGAGGTCGGCGAGGGTGAAGAAGTCGGTCTCGAAGGCCAGAGCGTCGAGCCCGGTGCCGGTGACGTCCTCGATGATCAGGTCCCCCGTTCCGTCGGCCGGATTCCGCAACACGATGAACCCGTTATCTCCGTTGTCGGTCAGGACATCGAGCCAACCGTCGTCGTCGAGATCGACCAGCCCCAGCCCTTCGCAATTCAGTCCGTCGACGTCCCCTGTCCCGATGTCCAGGTTCGGACCGCCGTCATCGTCGCCGAACGAGAACGGAGGATCTGCGTCCGGACCCCGGTTGAGATACACCTCGACGCGGACGAAACCGTTGCGCACCAGGTCCAGGTGGCCGTCGTTGTTGATGTCTCCAACCACCACCGAGCGTTCCAGGGTCCGCTCCGCGAGCCCCGGCGCGTGGGTCGCCGTGACGTCACGGAATTCCGGATCGGGCGCCGCCCCGTCGCTGAACAGCAGGCGGCTGCCATCGGCGGTCGCGGTATTGACGATCAGGTCCGGCCAGCCGTCGCCGTTGAAGTCGCCCCAGGCGATGCCGCCGTCCTTGTCCCCGCCCACCGCGGTGCCGGTTGCGGCGCCGACCGCCGTGAAGTCCGCCATCGCTGCGGTCGAGATCGAAACGACCGCCGCAAGAGCGCCGATCGCACACAGACCGCGCAGTCGATTGTCGATTGCACGAGGGCCTGCCGGTTGCCCACTCGTTCGGTTCATGACTTTGCCGTGTTACTCGTTCAAGGGCCGTCGGCGTAGGGGCCGGACCCAATGTCAGACACGTATAGCACGCCGATCCGATTCCCACAAAAACGCATGTATTTCATATACTTCCACAACCACATCTGCCACCACGGCCCCACATTGCAGCCCGGGCGCACCACAACCGCCGTGCTCTGACCACCCGAAACCATGCCGATGTCAGCGTCGAAACACCACCCTCCCCGCACGGGTCGGAACATGTAATAAGGAGCCGTTCGACAAACGAGGACCCCGGATCTGCGAAGGGTCGCGTCCCGCCGGTGACCGCGGGACGGGCCAGAATCCCGCGAGCCGCCGTGCCCGTCATCGTCCCACCGCCGGTCTCCACCGGCGACACCATCTATGTCACCCACCCTGCGGGGCGGGTCGACGCGACCGTGCTCGAGCAGGGTGTCGAGGCGCTGCGCTCGCTCGGCTACGCGGTCCGCCGAGACCCCACGCTGGGCGACACCGCCGTGTTCCTCGCCGGACCCGACGACGCCCGCGAGGCCGACGTACACTACGCGCTCACCGCCCCCGACGTGGCGGCGGCGATTTGCGCCCGCGGGGGTTACGGCTCGGCACGGCTTCTCGAACGTCTCCCCGGCGATCTGCTGGCCCGCAATCCGCGTTGGCTGGTCGGATACTCGGACATCACCGCGCTCCATCTCTGGGGCTGGACCCAGGGTGTCGCCACCCTGCACGCTCCAATGGTCGCGGGGTTCTCGAAACACGACGACGACAACTCCATCGCGGCACTGCAGGCGGCGCTCGCCGGTAAGCCCCCCACCCTGACCGGCCAGACGTTCGCCGGCAGCCAACGGGTCACCGCCGCACTGATCGGCGGCAACCTCAGCATGATCGCCGCCCTGCGCAACACGCCCTGGCTCCGCCGACCGAAGGACGTGATCCTGTTCATCGAGGAGGTGGCCGAGCCGCTGTACCGTCTCGACCGAATGCTCACGACCCTGCTGATGGAGGGCGGCCTCGACGGCGTCGCCGCTTTCGCGCTCGGACAGTTCACCGAGTGCGGTGAGCCGGCTGACGAGGTCGCGGCCCGGGCGCGCGTGGTCGAGCTCCTGACGCCGCTCGGCGTGCCGATCCTCGGGGAGCTCCCGGTCGGACACGGGACGCCGAACCTCCCCTTCGTCCACGGGGGGACCTACACCCTCGACCCCGGCAGCGCTTCATTGGCACCGGACTTCGAGGCGACAGCGACCCCCCGCAAGACGTCCCGGCAGCCACGTGCGATCATGGCCCGGACGCGTCCCGGACGCGTCCTGGAGCTCGTCAACGACGCCCTGGCGCGCGGCATATGCTCGGCGATTCAGCTCGACGTCTCACGGGGCGCCGAGATCACGCACCGGATCGCCGCCGGCGCCACGGCGACCACCCCCGACGCCGCGATCGCCCCCGTGACCCCGGACACCCGATTCGATATCGCCTCGCTGACCAAGGCCGTGTGCACCGCGGTACTGGTCGCCGACGCCGTCGAATCGGGCCTCGTGGCTCTCGACGACCGTTGCCCGAGCGACATCTCGGTCGCCTCGCCGACGCTGCGCGACCTGCTGCGGCACACGTCCGGCCTCCCCGCGTTGGAACGGGCTTTCGAGACGGCGAGAAGCGCCAAGAACCCCCGCACCGAGACGCTCGAGCGATTCGCGACGGTCCCAGCCGCGAAGGAGAGGGTCGGAACGCAGTGTTATAGCGATGTCGGATACGTCGCCCTGGGGCTGTGGGTCGAGCGCGTGCTCGGCGGCACACTGGCCGAGCTCTTCGCGAGTCGCGTGGCGGAGCCCCTCGGCCTGCGCACCATCGGGTTCGGTGACGGGCACTCGGTCGACGGCGACGCAGCCACCTACGCCGCGACGGAGTGGTGCCCGCATCGAGGGCGCACGCTTCAGGGCATCGTCCACGACGAGAACTGCCAGACGATGGGCGGTCAGGGGGGCCACGCCGGGCTCTTCGGTCGTGCCTGCGACGTCGGCGCCATCGCGCGGAGCCTGCTGGGATGGGGGCGGTCCATCCTCTCGGAGAGCGCGGTCGCCGCGATGTGGTCCCGCCGCTGCCTCGTCGATGACGGATCCTACGTGCTCGGTTGGGATACTCCGTCCGGGCCCCGGTCGAACGCCGGCTCGTTGATGACCCGCGACGCCACGGTCGGACATCTCGGATTCACGGGCACGAGCGTCTGGATAGACCGGAGACGCCAGATCGCGATCACGCTGCTCACCAACCGGGTCCACCCGGCGCGCGACGAGGCACGCATTCGCGAGCTTCGGCCGGCGATTCACGACGCGATCATGCGGGAACTGGGGGTCGAATGACGCTGGACGCCACCGAAACGAGGGAGCTCGCCGCGCTGGCGCGTCGCGCTGCCGAGACCGCCGGAGAGGTGGCGCGCCGCGGGTTCGGACACCCGCGCACGGCGGTCGACCACAAGGGAGCGGTCGACCTGGTGACCGACACCGATCGCGCGATCGAGACCCAGCTTCGGCAGGAGCTCGGTGGGGGGACCGGGTTTGCGTTCCTCGGCGAGGAAGCGGGCTGGTCCGACCGTCGCCCCGGCCCGACGTGGATCGTCGACCCACTCGATGGCACGACCAACTTCGTCCACCGAGTGCCTTACTTCGCGATCAGCATCGGCCTGTGGACCATCGACGAGAGCGGCGAGCGACCGCTGGCCGGCGTCGTGTTCAACCCGGTCACCCGGGAGTGCTTCTGGTCCGACGGCGAGCGCGCCTGGCTCGGGGACTCCCCCCTCCCGGCATTGGCTCCGGTCGACATCGACGGGGCCCTGCTCGCAACCGGGTTCCCCTACGACCGGCGGACGAACCCGGACGACAACGTCGGCCTCTGGCGAGCCTTCATGAAGCGGGGTCAGGGAATCCGCCGCATGGGCGCCGCCGCCCTCGATGTCGCCTTCCTGGCGGCGGGTCGGCTTGACGGCTTCTGGGAGCCACGTCTACAACCCTGGGACCTCGCGGCCGGCCTCGCACTCGCGCGCTGCGTCGGCGCACGCGTGACCTGCTACGACGGCGGAGATCACCGCCTGGAGTCCCCCGACGTCGTCGCAGCCCACCCGGCGCTGCACGCGCAAATGCTCGCCGTCATCGCCCGGACGAGGCAAGGAGACCATGTCGAGACCTGACCACCGCTATGTCCTCGGGATCGCCCTCGTCGCTGCCCTTTGTTTCTCGGGAGCGTGCAAGGAGTCGATCGAGCTCGAGAACCTGCCGGGTCACGTGACCAGCGTCGGGCCCCTGTTCTTCGATGGCACCGTCCTCACGGTCCAGTTCACGACGCGGGACGAGGAGGGCGACCGAATCGACGTCACCGCGGAGTTCCGCGTCGCCGACGGGGCGTGGTCCGACGTGCCCACGAACGGCGACGACGACGACCCGCTGTCGGGTCTGGCCAACGCGATCGGCGAGGATACGCCGCACGTCTTTCGCTGGGACCTCGATCGATCCGCCGGGGTCGACCGAAACAGCGAGCTCACCCTCCGGATCACCCCCGTCGAGCGCGCCGAAGGCGCCGTGACCCACGGCCCGTTCGTACCCGCGGACCTCGAACCACCCGACACACCGCAAGTCGTCGATGCCGGCAACGACACCGGCGATGCCGAAGACGACACGACCGACGGCACCGACGCCGGTAGCGATGCGAACGACACCGACGATGCCGAAGACGACACGACCGACACCGCTACCGATGCGACCGACACCGCTACCGATGCGACCGACACCGGCGATGCCGAAGACGACACGACCGACACCGCTACCGATGCGACCGACACCGGCGATGCGACTGGCGACACCACCGACGCCGCCGACGCCACCGACACCACCGACGCCGCCGACGCCACCGACGCCACCGACACCACCGACGCCGCCGACGCCACCGACGCCACGGACGCCGCCGACACCGACGACGCCACCGACACCGCCGACGCCACCGACGCCGCCGACGTGAGCACGGAGACCGGGCCCGGCGATGCCGGTGAGGACGGGTCATGAGCGACCGCGGCGATGACCTTCCCCACCTGGGGGAGGTGCTCGCAGAGGGACGGGACGTCGAGCTCGCCCCGAACGACAAGGAGGATGCCCCGCAGGTGGCGGGGGTCGTGTTCCGCGCGCCGGGGGATCCGTCCGCGGGCCCCCTGCCGTCTACCGACATGATCCTGGTCCGGGTCGCTTGGGGGGTGGTCGCCGCAGCCGTGGTGGCCGCGATAGCGGGCGCGCTGACCACGACCGCCATGCGGCAGGGCGTCGACCTCACCGGACAGAACCTGCGCATCGAGTTCTGGGGGCGCGCCGCGGCGGTCGGGCTGCATCCGGCCGTGTTGATCAGCTGGACGGTTCTGGTGTTCGGCACGACGTGGGGCGCGATCCGGTTGGAACGGCTCACCGGCCGTTGCTGGGCCGGCCTCGCGCTCGCGCTGATCGGGCTCGTGCCATTGCTGACGCCGCTCGATCCGGTGCCGGCGTTGTTGGAGGTCGGGTTCCCGGGCCTGCCGAACGACCGGGCCCATCTCGCGGCGCCGAACATCAGCCCCCGCTGGGCCCTCGTCATCGCGACGATCGCCCTGGGCTATTGGGCCGGACGGAGGAATGACCGTTTGCTCGGCGTCGCCGTCGTCGTGCTGGCCGTCTTCCTCGTCTGGGAGATCGACCGCGCCCGCTCCGCACAGTGGAGCGAAGCGCTCGACCGATTCTTCGACACCATCAGACACACCGGGCCCGGCGGCCGACCGCGCGCCGCCTTCGACGCCGCTGAGGCTCGGGCCTCGATGTGGATGCACGTCCGGTCGCTCGCCGACATCGTGTTGCTCTGCGCGCCGTGGTGGGCCACGCACGTGACGACGCGTGGGAGCGCGCGCCGACTGCTCGTCAATCCCACCCGAGACCATTAGCCTGCGACGCCCCCCCCTTCTCCGAACCGAGGAGCCACCATGTCCATCATCCTCGCCATCGACCAGGGGACGACCGGTTCGACCGCGGTCCTGCTCGATGAGAACCTCCGTGTCCTGGCGTCCGCGAACCAGGAATTCCCACAGATCTACCCGCAGCCCGGCTGGGTCGAGCACGACCCGAACGCCATCTGGACTTCGGTCGAGGGGTCCGTGCGCGACGCGCTCGCGAAGGCCGGTGTCGCCGCCGACGCGATCGCCGCGATCGGAATCACGAACCAGCGAGAGACGACGGTCGTCTGGGATCGTGCGAGCAGCGAGCCGATCCACAACGCGATCGTCTGGCAGTGCCGACGCACGTCGGACAGGACGCGCGCGCTCCGCGAGGCCGGTCACGCCGAGCGCTTCAAGCGCGGGACCGGGCTCGTTCTCGACCCATACTTCTCGGGCACGAAGATCGCGTGGCTCCTCGACCACGTCGACGGTGCGCGCGCGCGCGCCGAGCGAGGCGACCTTGCCTTCGGGACCATCGACACGTTCCTCGTCTGGCGTCTGACCGGCGGCGCGGTCCACGTCACCGACTTCTCGAACGCTTCGAGAACGCTCTGCATGGACCTCCGCTCGGGTACCTGGGACGACGAGCTGATCGACCTGCTCGGAGTCCCGCGGTCGGTGCTGCCCGAGATTCGAAGCAACGCCGAGGTCTACGGGCACACGAAGGGCCTCGGCTTCCTCCCCGACGGCATCCGGATCGCCGGTATGGCGGGAGACCAGCAGTCGGCCCTCTTCGGACAGGCCTGCTTCGAGCCCGGTGAGGCGAAATGCACGTACGGCACTGGAGCGTTCCTGCTGATGAACATCGGCTCGGAGCCGATGGTCTCGGAGCACGGCCTCCTGACGACCGGCGCGTGGCGCCTCGGCGACGAGACGGTCTACGCCCTCGAGGGGTCCGCCTTCGTCGCGGGCGCCGTCGTGCAGTGGCTGCGGGACGAGATGAAGTTCTTCTCGTCGGCCGCCGAGATCGAGGCGCTCGCGGGGTCGGTCGACGACACCGGCGGCGTCGTGCTCGTGCCCGCGCTGACCGGACTCGGCGCGCCACACTGGAATCCGGACGCTCGCGGCGTGCTCTGGGGGATCACGCGAGGCACCACCCGCGGACACGTGGCCCGAGCCGCACTGGAAGGGATCGCGTTCCAGAACCGCGACATCCTCGAGGCGATGGAGAACGATCTCGGGGAGCGCTTGAGGGTGCTGCGAGTCGACGGTGGCGCGGCCGCCAACGATCTGCTCATGCAATTCCAGTCGGATCTCCTCGGCGTACCGATCAGCCGCCCCCACCTCCTGGAGACGACCGCCCTTGGCGCTGCGCTGCTGGCGGGACTCGGTGTCGGGCTCTTCGAGGATCTCCAAGCGGTCCGCGACGCCTGGCGTGAGGAGCGACGCTTCGAGCCGTCGATGGACGAGGCGACGCGCGCGAAGGCGGTCGCGCTGTGGGAGAGCGGGCTCGCGCGCGTGTGAGTCGGCGCGGCGGAACCCGGGGCTGACGGACGGGCGAGAGGGCTCTCCGGCTCTCCGGCGCTGCGGCCCGACGACGTCAGCAGAGCGGAGCTTGCCGCGGCGGACCCGACGCCCTACCATGTCTCGCTCGCTCCATGCCCGGGGACCCCCCTCCCCCAGCCCCTGACGCGCCCGCGATGAATCCAGCGAACCCGCTGATCGTCCAGTCTGACAAGACGATCCTCCTCGAGACCCACTCTCCCCGTTTCGAAGAGGCTCGGGATTCGCTGAGCGGCTTCGCCGAGCTCATCAAGAGCCCGGAGCACATCCACACGTACCGCATCACGCCGCTGTCGTTGTGGAATGCCGCGGCGCTCGGCTGGACCCCCGCGGAGGTGAAGCACGACCTGGCGGAGCTCACCAAATACGAGCTACCCCAGAACGTGCTCGCCGACGTCGACGAGTACATGTCCCGATACGGGCGGCTCCGGCTCGTGCACGAGGACGACGACTATTTCATCGAATCCGACGACGCCGCGGTGTTCGCCGAGGTGACCGCCCAGCGCCTGGTCATCCCGCACCTCGTGGGACCGGCGGTCGGCGGCCGCGCGCGGGTGAAGCCCGGCGAGCGCGGCTTCGTAAAACACGCGCTCATCCGCGTCGGGTACCCCGTCGAAGATCTCGGCGGCTACCTCGAAGGTGAGCCGCTGGAGATCGAGCTGCGCGACGAGATGTCCGACGGCGGCGCGTTCGACATGCGGCGCTACCAGATAGAGGCGGTCGATTCCTTCTACGCCGGCGGATCGGAGCGGGGCGGTTCGGGGGTCATCGTGTTGCCCTGTGGCGCTGGCAAGACGATCGTCGGGCTCGGCGCGATGGAGAAGGTCGCCTGTCACACGCTGATCCTGACGACCAACATCACCGCACTCAGGCAGTGGCGGGCCGAGCTGCTCGACAAGACCTCGGTTCGCGACGAGGACATCGGCGAGTACTCGGGCGAGCGCAAGGAGATCCGCCCGATCACGCTGACGACCTACCAGATCCTCACCTATCGGCGGCGCAAGTCCGACCCGTTCGCGCACTTCCACCTCTTCGATGACGCCAACTGGGGGCTGATCATCTACGACGAGGTCCACCTGCTTCCGGCGCCAGTCTTCCGCGCCGTCGCGAACCTGCAGAGCCGGCGACGCCTCGGGCTCACAGCGACCCTCGTGCGCGAAGATGGGAAGGAGGACGAGGTCTTCAGCCTGATCGGTCCGAAGAAATACGACGTTCCGTGGCGGGTGCTCGAGAAGCAGGGCTACGTGGCCGAAGCGCTCTGCACCGAGATCCGGGTGCCTTTCGCCGACTCCGACCTGCGCCTGGAATACGCCCTCGCCGACCAGCGGCGGAAATACCGGCTTTCGGCCACGAATCCCGCCAAGCTGATCGTGGTGCGCGAGCTGACCCACGAGCATGCAGAGGACCAGGTCCTCGTCATCGGCCAATACCTCGACCAGCTGCACGACATCGCCCAGCTGCTCGAAGCGCCGATCATCACCGGGGAAACACCGCAGACGATGCGCGAGGAGCTCTACGAACAGTTCCGGACCGGCGTCGTGAAGTGTCTCGTCGTCTCGCGGGTAGCGAATTTCGCGGTCGACCTGCCCGACGCCAACGTCGCCATCCAGGTCTCCGGCACGTTCGGCTCGCGACAAGAGGAGGCGCAACGGCTCGGCCGTGTGCTCCGACCGAAGCAGAACGGGTCGAACCAGGCTCGCTTCTACACGCTGGTGACCCAGGACTCGTCCGAGCAGGACTTCTCGACGCGCCGACAGCTCTTCCTGACCGAGCAGGGCTACCGCTACGAGATCCGCACCCACGGTCTCGACCCGGCCGAGGCCGGAGCCTGAGAGTCCCGTGGTGGACGAGCAGGCGGCCTTCGCTACGCTCGTGGCCCGAATTGCCGAACGGGACGCCGTCGACGTCCCGACCGAGGCCGTCGGTCCGCTGGCGAAGTACTGCGCGCTGCTCCGACATCACGGGTCGCGCACCAACCTCGTCGGCACATTGGAGCCGGAGCGGATCGTCGCCGAGCTCGTCCTCGACAGTCTGCGCCTGCTCCCCCTGCTCGGCGCCGAGTCCGGTCGGGTGGTGGACATCGGCAGTGGCGGCGGGATCCCGATCGTTCCGCTCCTGATCGCGCTGCCGGAGTGGCGCGGGGTCGCCGTCGAGCCGCGAGCCCGGCGCGCGGCGTTCCTCGCCACGGTCCGTCGCGCGCTGCTGCCCGAACGCCTCACGGTCGTTCGCGGTCGACTCGTCGACGGCGTCATCGATGGGGAGCACGCCGAGACGCCCTTCGATCTCGCCGTCTCGCGGGCGGTCTTCGCGCCGCAGGAGTGGGTTCGACTCGCCGAGCCGCTGGTTTGCTCCGGAGGAGAGATCGGCGCCTGGTGCACCGGGCCCCGGTCGGCGATCGAGCCGTGGATCGAAGCCCGAGCGGCACGCGCCGTACAATACGCCGGTCCGAGCGGCACGATGCGCACGGTGCTCTGTCTCCCTGTCCCGTGATTTCGGGGACTTGCAGCACGAGCACCGGGCGCCGAATCCCGCGTCGACCCACGCGGAATCGGCCCTGGAAAACGGTCCGCCCGCTGTGCTAAACAGGGTCCACCTCGACCGGCATGATCTCATCTCGGGATCCCCGTCGTCTGGGTGGACACCGGTACCATGGCGAAGACGATCGCGGTCGCGAACCAGAAAGGCGGCGTCGGCAAGACGACGACGTCCGTGAACCTCTGCGCCTGCCTTGCTGCGCTCCAATACCGGACCCTGTTGATCGACATCGACCCCCAGGGCAACGCCACGTCCGGGGTCGGATGCGAGCGCGAAGAGCTCCATGCTTCGATCTACGAAGTGTTCTGCGCCGCCGCTACGGTGGCCGAGGTCGTGCTTCCGACCACCGTGGAGCAGCTCTTCATCGCGCCGGCGCAAACCGATCTCGCCGGAGCCGCGGTCGAATTGGTGACGGTGGCTCGCCGCGAGTCCGTACTCCGCCGCGCGCTCGGCGACTCGTTGTCCGAGTACGATTACATCATCATCGACTGTCCCCCTTCCCTCGGGCTGCTCACGCTCAACGCGCTGGTCGCGGCCGACAGCGTGTTGGTCCCCATCCAGACCGAGTACTACGCGCTCGAGGGGCTCGCCCGGTTGTTGGACACCATCGATCTGGTCCGCCGGAGACTGAACCCCGGGCTAGCCCTCGAAGGGCTCCTGCTCACGATGCACGACGGCAGGAACAACCTCGCACGCCAGGTCGAGGCCGAAGTGCGCGACCACTTCGCCGACGAGACCTACGCCACGGTGATCCCCCGGAACGTCCGGCTCAGCGAGTCCCCGTCGTTCGGTGAGCCGATCATCATGTACGACATCCGGTCTGCGGGGGCGAAGAGCTACCTCGCGCTGGCCCGCGAGTTCGTCGAGCGAAACGCGCTCGCCGCTGCATCGATCTGAGGGGGCACCGATGACGACCCGCCCCGCCGGCAGATCCCGTCTCGGACGTGGACTCGGATCGCTGATCAGCAGCGCCACAGCTCAGACGGACGCCGCCGACAACGGGTTCTTCCTCTGCCCGATCGAGCTCATCGACCCGATGAGCGGGCAACCTCGGCGGCACTTCAACCTCGAGAAGCTGCGCGAGCTCGCCGGCTCGATCGCCGAGTCCGGCGTGATCCAACCCCTCGTCGTGCGCGAAGCCGAAGGGGGGCGCTACACCATCGTCGCCGGGGAGCGCCGACTCCGTGCCGCGAAGATGGCCCGCCTGACCGAGATCCCGGTCGTCGTCCGGGAGATCGCCGACGAGGAAGCCTTCGCCCTCGCGCTCGTGGAGAACATCCAGCGAGAGGATCTGAACCCGATCGAAGAGGCGCTCGCCTTTCACCGCCTCACCGAGGAATTCGGCTACACCCAGGACGAGGTCGCTCGCCAGGTCGGAAAGAGCCGCAGCGCCGTAGCCAACTCCGTCCGCCTCCTCAAGCTGAACCGCATCGTCCAGGACCTCGTCGCCGACGGCATGGTCTCGGCCGGGCACGCCCGCGCCGTGCTCAGCGTCCCGGACGACCACCAGGCCGCGCTCGCCGAACGCATCGTCACCGAAGGGTTGAGCGTCAGGCAGGCCGAGGAGCTCGCCCGCGCGTTCCGCGACGCGGCCGAACGCGAGACCGACCCGACACCGCCGCCGTCACCGACCCGTGCCGGACTGACCCCTCAGCTCAAGCAGGTTCAGCGGCAGCTCATGGAACACTTCGGCGCCCGCGTCGTCATTCAGCGCAAGACGTCCGGCGCCGGCTCGATCGAGCTCCACTTCGCCGACGACGCCGGGTTGCAGGCGTTGCTCGACACGGTGTTCGAAGACTGACCGGGGTCTCGGCAGCCCCATCGTCGCGCACGATGCCGAACCGGGCACGCCGGTAGGCGCCGGAGTCTGCCGCCGTCCGCGTCAGCTGCAGGCGGCGTCACCTTCGCCGTCGAAGCCGTCGTCAGGCCCGGTCACGCGGTTGACCGCCTCTAGCAGCTCTCGCGGCGTGAACGGCTTGGCGACGAAGACGGTCGGCGGTCCCGACTCCCCCCGCAGAACCGGCGGCTCGTCGAAGAAACCCGAGCACACGACCGCGCCCAGGTTCGGGCGCATGATCCGAAGACGACGGAGCGCCTCCAGCCCCGTGACCCCGGGGAGCATGACGTCGGTGACCACGAACTCGAACTCGGCCGGATGTTCCGTGAAGAGCGCGATGGCCTCCTCTCCATTCCGGGCGACCTCGACATCGAAACCCGCGCGCCGAAGAACGCGCTCCATCAACCGCATGATGACGGGCTGATCCTCGACGACGAGGACGTGACCTCCCCCGGTTACGCCCGGGACCTGTGACATCGCCTGGCGGGACTCGTCTCGGTTGCCGTTCGGCTCGGCAAGAGGCAACCGCACGGTGATCGTCGTGCCCTCGCCCTCCGCGCTTCGCGCTTCGATGGTGCCGCCGGCCTGTTCTGCGATCGCCTTGCAGGTCGCCAGCCCGAGGCCCGTGCCGCTATCGCCCTTGGTGGTGAAGAAGGAGTCGAAGATCCGGCCGACGGTCTCCGCGTCCATTCCGCAGCCCTCGTCGGTGACCTGGATCACCGCGAAGCAGTCGGACTCCGGGTCGGCGTCGAGCTCCACGACCACAGCGCCACCGTCGGACATCGCGTCTCGGGCATTGACCGCGAGGTTGAAGACGAGCTGCTCCAGCTGACCGGGGTCGATGAGTACTTCCAGCGATCGGTCCGGTGGAACGACCATCAACTCCACCGACTCACCGAGCGTACGTTGGAGCAGCTTCGCCGCCGCGCAGAGCTGCTCACCGACATCGACGACCACCGGTTCGACGCGTCTACCCTTGGAGAAGGCGAGCAGGCGCCCGGTCAGCTGAGCGGCGCTATCTGCTGCCCGCAGCACCTCGGTGAGATCTTCCCGCCGAGAATCGCTCGGCTCCAGATCGTCATAGACGAAGCGCGTGAAGCTGATCATCGACGTCAACAGGTTGTTGAAGTCGTGAGCGACACCGCCGGCGAACGCGCCGAGCGTCTCCATCCGGTGGGCCAGCCGAAGCTGCTCGGTCGATCGCTCCAACGCATCTTGCGTGCGGCGCTCCGCCGTGACGTCACGCATCAGCATCACCGTCTCGTCCCCCTCCCCGGGGCCGAGGCGCGCCTCGATGGTCTGGGATTCCCCTGACTCCGGATCGCCCCGATCGAACTCGAACGACCGTGTCTGGCGAGTCGCGCGGCAGAGGTCGAATATCTCGCGCGCACGGCTCGAGACCTCGGGTGGGACCACGTCCTCGATCGCCCGTCCCGGCGCGAACACGCCCTGCGCGATCTCCACGCCGGCAGGGATGCGCGCATCGAGCACCTCGCCGCTGTCCGAGAGTCGGACCACGATGTCGGGTAGCGCGTCCAGCAGCGCCCGCATTCGCCCGGCTTCGCGACGCCTCGCACGCTCGAGTGAGCGTCGCTCGGTGACGTCGGTCAAGGACACGACGGCGTTCGGTCGCTCTCCCGGGACATGCAGCGGACCGACGCTGACCATGTAGCTGCGCTCGGTGTCGCCGACGGGCATCCGGAGTTCGATCGACTTCATCTCACCGTCGACACAGGCCTCCCGGACGGCGTCGAGGAAGAGAGGCCGGTCCTCCAACACCCACAGCTCCAGCGAAGAACGCTTGAGCAGCGCCATGTGCTCCATGCCCGGCGGTGGCCGGTTCGCGAACAACACCTGCCCGACCTCCGAGACCCTCAGGATCACGTTGGGCGCGCTCTCCAGGAATGCTCGCAGGTGCTCGGTCCGGCGATCGACCAGCTCGTGCAGCCGCTTGTTCTGCTGCCGCAGGCTCTCGGTGGCACGCCGTTGGCGCAGCAGGTTCCGGACGCGCGCACGGAGCTCCAGGCGCTCGACCGGCTTCGTGAGAAAGTCCTCTGCCCCGGCGTTGAGTGCGCGCAGCCGAACGTCGGCGTCTCGAACCGACGTCAGCATGAGCACCGGGATGTTCTCCAGGGTCGGGCGACGACGGATGTTCCGGAGCACGGACAGGCCGTCCGAGTCGGGGAGCATCACGTCGAGGAGCACGACGTCGACATGTTCCTCGCCGAGGATCTCGATGACCCGGGCCCCCCTGTCCGCGGTGACGATCTCGTAGCCGTCGGCGCCGAGAATCGCGCGCAACAACCGCCGACTCGCCGAATCGGCGTCTCCGATCAGTACACGGGGGGAGGAGGGAGCGGACATCGACTTCTCACTCATCGGAACGGGACGACGAGCGCCGACCGCGCCGGTCGAGGGCGAAGCGAACCTAGCGGATCACCTCGGAAGGCGCGACCAGCTGCACCCCCACCGGGAGCCGGGAGTCGATCGGAGATATCGGAGGATCATCGCCGGCCGCGTTGTCGCCGAGCACGACAACCGGGATGTCGGCGATCACCGGATCCCGCCGAACCGACTCGATCAGCTCCTGGGAGCCGCCACCGTCGAGCTCGGCGCTCACCACGACGAGGTCCGGACTCACGCTCAGCGCCTCCTTGGCGGCCGCCAGATCATTGGCCACCGAGACCTCGAACCCACGGGCTCGGAGTCCGGCGGCCACCTGGTCGGCGAAGTCGACGTTCGGATCCGCCACCAACACCCAGACGTCACCCGACTCCGTCAGGCCCAGCCGAAGCTCCTCCAATGACCCCACCAGGTCGCGGGGAGAGACGGGCTTCTGCAATACCTCCCGCGCACCGAGCAGCATCCCGCGTCCACGGGCCGCGTCGCCGATCGCCGACACGATCACTACGGGCGCGACGGCGTTCGTCCGGTCGGATTGGATGTGCTCCAGAACCTCCCATCCGTCTGCTCCCTGCAAGCGGATGTCCAGCAAGATCGCGTCGGGCCAGGCCGACTCGACGATGGTGATCGCCGCCTCGGCGGAGGCCGCGGTAACGACGCGATAGCCTTCGGCGACCAGATGCTCCTCGACGCTGGACGCCGCTTCGGGATCATCCTCGACGACGAGCACGAGGGGTGCTCCCGGACCGCCGCGGATCTCGATCACGCCGCTGAGGGGGGGTGACGGAGTGAGCGGGCGCTCTCTGAGCCGGAGCCACAATCGCCCGCCGCCGTCGCCACCGTCGACCCCGAACTCGCCGTTCAGCGCCGTCACGGCCCGCAGAGCACCGACGAGCTTCAGACCGAGGCGCTCCAGCAGCGACGCGCTTACATGATCCCAATCCAACCGCCCGCCGAGGCGTGACGGGAGCACGAACTCTGCACCCGACACCGATATCTCGACCTCGCAGTATCTCCCTCCGTCGTGCGACTCGGCCGAGAGTTCGATGGGCGCTCCCGGAGCGCTCCGGATGATCGCGGCCCCGAGGACTCCGTCGATCACGTTTCGAAGCCACCTCGGGCGCACGCGGATCGACACGTCGGGCTCACAGACCGAAATCAGCTCGATGGCGGAGCTCCGGGCCACCGGGCGCCAGTCCTCGACCGCGGCATGCACGACGGCCGCCACGTCGACCTCCATGGGCTCGTTCGCCGACGAGGAGTCGGACGCCTCGATCAGGTCGAGTGCGGCGTCGACCGTCGCCTGCAGGCGGTGGCTCGCCGCAACGACCTCGGTGGCCCACGCCTGCTCATCCGAGTCTGGGGCCAACGTCGTCGACACGGTGAGCAGTTCTGCGAATCCGACGATCGCGTTCAAGGACTGCGACGCCTCGAGACCCAACCGCGCCAGCACCGAACGTACGACCCGCGCGTCGGCCCCACCCGGGCTTCCGCTATCTTTCCCGGGGATCGCCGCGCGGCGAGGCGGCTCCCCTACTTCCGCGATCGTCGGGGGCGGAGAGCCATTCCTATCCTTGTTGTTCATGGATCCCGCGCGATCACGATCGGGGCGGGGCGCCGCCTGTCGTACGGCCCGCTCGTCGCGTGCACCTCTCGTCGACTCTACACCATGGCGCCGACCGCGCAAGCCGAGAGACGCCGAGCACCGAACACCGCTCGCACGAGCACTTCTTCGGGGCCCCCTGTTGCTCCCTCGCTGGCCGGACCTCCTGACGGCCGGACCTCCTGACCGAAGGATCCCAGCCGAGCCGGAGCTGTTCAGAACCTGAACACCGCGACGCCAACTGACCAGATTCTGAACGACCAGATCCTGTATATCGGCCGCCCCCGGACGAGTGAGCTCAACGCTCACCAGAGACATTAACCACACCAAAACCATGAGTTAGCGCCAGACCCCCACCAAATCGAGTCCGCAGGATCGACAATGGCACGGCCGTTGCGATGGGAGAGGAGCGTGAACGCAACCTCATCCCAAGCAAACTTGACCATGAACACGCCCCGACTCGAACTCGCCATCCTCACGACCCGCCGCCCCTCGGCCGACGAGGTCGTGAGCAGCCACCGCCGCCTCGTCGAGCGAGTCGCCTACCGCCTGCGGCGCCGACTTCCCGTGCACGTCGCGTCCGTCGAGGTCGCCGACCTGATCGCCGCCGGATACGTCGGTCTCCTCGATGCCTACAACCGTTTCGACTGGACGGCCCCCGACCAGTTCGCGACCTACGCGGAGTTCAGGATAAAGGGCGCCATGCTCGACGAGCTGCGCGGACTCGACCCGGCGCCGCGCGCCGCGCGCCGCGCGTATCGGAACGTGGAACGCACTCGCGAGCGTCTGACCCGCGAGCTCGGACGCCGGGCCGGCGACCAGGATGTAGCGGCGAAGCTCGGTCTGACCGCGCGCGAGGTCGGCGATGTGCTCGTCGCCGTCGGTCCGGCGGTCTTCGACGACATCGACGGGTACTCCGAGGTCCTTCCACTCACCGGCGCGGACCCGCACGACATCGTCGAACGACGTGCCACCAGCGAGGCGGTCCGGGCCGCGATCGCAGCGCTTCCCGACCGGCAGCGCGATCTCCTCACCGCATTTCACCTGCACGGCGAATCGCTGACGGCCATCGCCGGCCGAATGGGAGTGACCGTGGGTCGCGCTTCCCAGATCAAGTCCGCTGCCCTTCGTACGCTGCGCGCCTCGCTGAGCGACCACGGTTCGGCGTTCTCGGAGGCAGCGTGATGCTCGACATTCGGACCCTCTTCGAGTTCGCAAAGGAGGCCGGCGCGTCGGACATCCACGTGACGGTCAACGCGCCACCGGTGCTCCGAATCGACGGCGCCCTGCGGCCGCTCTCTGCCGACCGGCTGCGACCGGCGGACACCGAAGCGCTGGTCCGCGAGATTCTCTCGGAGGAGCAACTGACGGAGCTCCGCCGGTCTGGTCAGTACGACGCGTCGTATGGGATCGCGGGCGTCGGTCGCTACCGGATCAACTGCTACCTCCAGCGTGGCTGTCAGGCTTTCGCGGCCCGCGTGATTCCGACGGCGGTGCCGTCCCTCGCGTCGATCGCCGCACCGGACATCCTGACCGACTTCGCCGAGCGCGATGCGGGCCTCGTGCTGGTCACCGGCCCGACCGGCAGTGGCAAGTCGACGACCCTCGCGGCCATGGTCGACCACATCAACACGACCCTGTCGCGCCACATCGTGACCCTCGAGCACCCCATCGAGTACCTTCACACACACGACCAGTCGGTCATCAACCAGCGGGAGGTCGGGTTCGACACGTGCGGATTCGCCGCCGGCCTGCGCGCGGCGTTGCGGCAGGATCCCGACATCATTCTGATCGGCGAAATGCGCGACCTCGAGACGATCCAGACCGGGCTGACCGCCGCGGAGACCGGGCACCTCGTCTTCGGCACCCTCCACACAAACAGCGCTCCCGGAACCATCGAACGCCTGATCGACGTCTTCCCCGCCGAGCAGCAAGCGCAGATCCGGACCCAGGCGGCGTCGGTGCTCGTTGGCGTGGTCGCGCAGCGGCTCTTTCGCAGGGCCGGCGGCTCCGGGCGTGTCGCGGCACACGAGATCCTCGTCAACACCCCTGCCATCGCGAACCTGATCAGGACACACAAGACCCACCTGATCGAAGGCGCGATGCAGACCGGAAAGGGCGTGGGAATGCGGACGATGGCGGATGCCGTCGCAGAGCTGCTGGGCCGGGAACTCATCGAGTCCGACGACGCCCAACCCTATCTGAACTGCGGCAACAAGGCCGCCTAGCCATGCAGCATGCCATGTGGTTTCACGCCAAGACACTCGCCCTCACAGGCGCGATATTGTGTGCCTCGGTGTCCGCGCACGCCTGGACGCTGCGGCAGACGGAGCTGGGCGCCCCCCTGCACTGGGCCGACCCGGATGTCACTTTCATCGGTGTGTGCGAAGACGAGTGCCCGTTGCCGGGTGTCGGCTACAAGGCCGCGCTCCGCGGTGGTGTCGAGGCTTGGAGCCATACCGAGTGCGAGGCTGTCCGCGCAACCTATGGGAGCGTCCAGAATCTGCGGCCCGGCTTCGTCGTTGGCGGTCCCAATCAGAACGTGATCTGGCACGGTCGCGACGCCGCCACTCCCGACCCCTCGGTTCTCGCCGTGACGCTGTGGACCTACGACCGGAACACCGGCGAGATCGCCGACGCCGACATCGTCATCAACGCTGACGTCCCCTGGACGGACCGCGCGGTCGACGGCCGGTACGACCTGCAGAGCGCCGTCGCCCACGAGGTCGGTCACGCGTTCGGACTCGACCACACCGACGCCGGGCACGCCGCCGTCATGACGGCGACCATGAGTGACGACACGCCGCTCCGACGGACGCCGACCCGAGACGATGTCGAAGGGCTCGAAGCCATCTACGGGCATGCCGGAAGCCCGACGGAGCGCGCCGAGTACGACGCGGATCAGGCCGAGGAGCCGGAGGAGTACGTGACCCTCTTCGAGTGCAGTCAGGCCGGCGCGGCACGCCCACCGGTCTTCTTCGCGCTCGCCCTCGTCATCGGCTTCGCATTGGTTCGACGAGGCCGGGGCGCTGCCGCGATCGTCGGGTGCGCCGCGGTTCTCGTGCCGTCACTCGTTTCGGCGACGACGGTGCTCGAGCTCGACGTCGATGACCTCGTCGCGTTGTCCGCAGCGGTCGTCCGCGGCGAGGTGGTCCAGACCGACACACACTGGGACGACGGCCGCATCGTCACCGACGCGACCATCGCCGTCGACGAGTGCTACGCCGGTACCTGCCCGGAGTTGGTCAGCGTTCGGACCCTCGGCGGCGAGCTCGACGATTGGGTCATGGAGGTCTCGGGCACGCCTCACCTGGAGCCGGGACTTGGTCTCGTGCTCTTTCTCTCCGACTCCGACGCCGAGCAGGCGCCCATGACCGTGACGTCGCTCGCCCAGGGCTGCTTCTTCGTCACCGGCGCCCCGGGCGCCGAAATCGCCATCCGCGACCTCAGCGGACTGCTGTTGTCCTCTCCGGTCGGCGTTCGACGCACCGGCGTCGTCGAGTGGGGATTCCTGGCCGACCTCGAGGCGGCACTCGTCCAAGATAGCGCGCGCTTCGTCGGCCATTCGGTCGACGGCACCGAGATTCGGAGGTCCAGCCATGAATGAGCAACGACGACGCCCCTTGACCTCACTCGGCCCGTTCGATGTGCACGAGCGCATCGGGCGTGGCGGCATGGGGGACATCTGGCGCGGGACTCATCGGGGCTCCGATCTTACGGTCGCGATCAAGGTCGCCACCTCGAGCGGGGCGCGCGATCCCGCCAACCTGACCCACTTCTGTCGCGAGGTGGAGGCCGTCGCCAGAATGTCCCACCCGAACATCGTCATGGTGTTCGATTACGGGGTGGTGACCGAAGAGGCGGCCGCGCGGTCGCGGCATCGACTGGGCGCCGGGAACCCCTACCTCGTGATGGAGTACGCCAGCCGCGGCTCGCTCGACGCGCACCGAGCGCCCCTGACCTGGTCCGACCTCCGGAACATCGCGACCGGGATCCTCGAGGGCCTCGGTCACGCACACGCCAACGGCGTCATCCACCGCGACCTCAAGCCGGGCAACATCCTGATCTCCGTCCAGGGAGACGTGAAGATCGTCGACTTCGGCATCGCTCGGGGGGAGAGCGCGGGGTCGGACGACAAGACCCAGACGGGCATGATCTTCGGCACGCCCGGCTACGTGGCGCCGGAGCGGCTCTTCGGTGACGAGTGGCCCGCGGGGGACATCTACTCCCTGGGGGCGACCCTCCTGAAGAGCTTGACGGGCACTACGCTCAAGGACCG
>CAZFPM010000017.1:41571-43991 GCA_964520965.1 uncultured Myxococcales bacterium | reverse complement strand
TGATCAGCGGGGTCCGGGCCTCGTCGATCAGGATCGAGTCGACCTCGTCGACGATCGCGTAGTGGAGCGGGCACTGGACCTTGTCGGTCAGCGCGTACTTCATGTTGTCGCGCAGGTAGTCGAAGCCGAACTCGTTGTTCGTCCCGTACGTGATGTCCGACAGGTAGGCCTCGCGCCGCTGTGCGGTCGACAGGTCGGAGATGATCACCCCGGTCTTCAGGCCGAGGAATCCGTAGAGCTGCCCCATCCACTCGGCGTCGCGGGAGGCGAGGTAGTCGTTGACCGTGACCAGATGCGCGCCCTTGCCGCTGAGGGCGTTGAGGTACATCGACAGGGTCGCGGTCAGGGTCTTTCCCTCACCGGTCTTCATCTCGGCGATCGAGCCGCGATGAAGGATGGAGCCGCCGATGATCTGGACGTCGTAATGACGCATGCCGAGGGCACGCACGCTGGCCACGCGGCAGACGCCGAAGGCCTCCGGCATCAACGCGTCGACCGACTCCCCGTTGTCGATGCGGGTCCTGAACTCGATCGTCTTGGCGGCGAGCTCCTCGTCCGAGAGCGACTCGAAGCGGCGCTCGAACTCCCCGACGCGCGCGACCAGCGGCTGCATCCGCTTCATCTCGCGATCGTGCTTCGTACCGATGACCTTCTCGACGAGCGTCTTGATCATTGCTTGTTCGTACTGATTCGGGCGGCGACCGGAGACCCGGAGACCGCGTTCGAGCGGCAGCGGGCGTGAGCATAGGGACGAGTCGCTCCGAGAAAAGGCCGGGGTGCCGCCGGGTCCTGCGTGCCTCTAGTAGAGAAGGGCCGACAAAGCAATTGCTTCGGCCAGCGATTTCCCCTGCCTTTTCGCACCCGTTGCGAGCCCTGGGCTTCTTTGACACCCCCCCATTTGCGCTGATAAAACACACGCACGAATCTCCACCAAGCCAGGCCGCGTATCCTCACCTGGGTCCCCGGATGCCCTCCAAGCTCAGCGCCCTCCTCGTCCAGGATCGGGTCGTCAGCTTCCGTCAGATGGATGCTGCCGTGCAGCGCCAGCAGAAGCTGGGCGGCAGGGTCGGCACGAACCTCATGGAGCTGGGACACGTAGACGAGGGCATCCTCCTCTACTACCTCAGCAAGCAACGCCACGTCGCTGCGGTGGAGAACGCGGTGCTCGCCACCGTCGACCCCGAGGTCATCGAGGTCTGGGACGAGCAGCAGGCCCGGGACCTCCAAGCGATTCCGATCAAGCTCGGCAACGGCACGCTCCGCGTCGCGGTGGTCGACCCGATGCCCGCAGAGGTCGTCGAGGAGCTCGAGCGGCGCACCGGGCTGTCGATCGAGCAGGGCATCTTCCTGGAGCTCCGCTACTGGCAGGCGCTCCGCACCTTCTACGGGGCCGAGATTCCCGACCGATTCGCCCGCCTCGTCGAGCAGTACCCGATCCCGATCGGAACGCGCGCGACCACGCTCAGCCCCGATCGGTCGAGCCCCGGTTCCGAAGCAGCGCCGACGACCATACCTCCGACTTTCACCTACGAGGACGGCCAGATCCCGGGCCTTACCTGGTCGATCCCCGAGCTGACCGCATTCTTCCAGACCTCTTCGAGCCGCGATCAGATGCTCCTGGCGACGCTTGGCTTCGTCGGGAAGTTCTTCGAACGGCGCCTGCTGTTCGTCGCGTCTCGTGCCGGCCTCCGCGGATTCGCGATCCAGATCCCGGGGGAGCCCGAGCGCCCGATCGAACGGGTCGAAATCCCCGTCGGCGCCGACTCCCCTTTGCATCGCCTGATTCTCGGCGAGTCCTACTTCTGGGGTGATGTCGCCGAGATCGGGATCGCGCCGGTGTACGAGCAGCTCGGCATCTCCGTGCCCGTCGACGTGACGGTCGTTCCCGTCAAGGTCGGCCCCCGCGCCGCCCTGCTCCTGGTCGCCGACGGCGGTGAGTCGGCGATCGACGCGCAGTTCCTCCCGGTCGCGTTTCTGGTCATCAACCGCCTCTCCGCGGCGCTCGAGCGGTTGATCCGCAAGCTGAAGTTGCGCCGGTCCGCGGCGCTGCCCGCCCTCGGCAGCGAGCCCGGGCACATCGGCGGCGAGCCCCGGCAGGCGACTGGCTTCTCCGAGGCCGTCGAGCAGCAGAAGTCCGACATCCTGGAGGCCCTCGAGACCTCGGGGCCGGCGCCCAAGCCGGGAATGCACACCCTTCCGACCGAGGGGTGGGACGTCCCGGAAACCGACCCGCTGACCTCCTCCCACGTTGTCGAGGCCGCCGCTGCCGCGCGGATCGCAGCAGCCGACGCAGCCGCCCAGGCGGCCGACACCGAGGCCGCCGAGGCCGCCGAGGCCGAGGCAGAAGCAGAGGCGCCGGCGTTCGCGGAGGCCCAGGACACCACCTCCGAGGAAGTGGTCGAAGCAGCATCGGCCGAAGA
>CAZFPM010000017.1:17522-41471 GCA_964520965.1 uncultured Myxococcales bacterium | reverse complement strand
AGAGGCGGTCGCAGAGTCCGCCGAAGAAGAGGCGGTCGCAGAGTCCGCCGAAGAAGAGGCGGTCGCAGAGTCCGCCGAAGAACCCGCCGCGACGGAGCCGGCCGAAGAACCGGCCGTGGCCGAAACCGCCGATGCAGTCGGCGAGACGATCTCCCTCTACACCGGCGACGCAGAAGAGGATTCCGAAGAGGATGCCGCCGCGGGCGCCGAAGAGGACGCTACCTCGCGCACCACCGAGGTGCTGTCGCCGGTGGCGACCGTCCCCGGCGTCCTCGGGCGAGTCGGCCTCGTTCGGAAGACCGCCGAGGAGGTCAACACCGAGCGGGCGCTGGCGCGAGCCGAGGCCGCGGCTGCGCGCTGGAGTGCGGAGCAGGTCCAGGCCTTGGACGAACCGGGCGATCTCGTCGTCGACGACGATGGGGGCTTCGGCGAAGAGGCCACCGCCGTGATCGTCACGCCCCAGGTGGAGGCCGAACCGACCGCCGTCGACGATCAGCCGTCCGTCGGCGCCCAGGCCTTGCCCGGACTCGACCCGCGCGACGCGATCTCGGGGCCGCCAGCCGGTACCCTGACCGGCCTGCGCCATTCGGCCAGCGGCGGCCGCGATGCGATCGCGCAGCCGCGGCGCATGATCGACACGTCGACGTTCCGCGCCTACGTCGGCCCCGACGGCTTCCAGACGCACGCCCGCGCGACCGGAGAGCTGGCGCTCGTAGGATTCCGGAGGCGCGAAGAGGAGAGCGGTCCGCTCCCGGCCGTGCCCTCGGGAATCGGGCGCCTGCACCCGATCGACCTCGACATCCGCATGCCCGGCGTCCTTCAGCCCCCGATGGTCCGGGAGCCGGCCAGCGACGAAGAGCGGCTCTTCCAGGAGGGCATCCTGAACTCGACGGACGATGAGCTGATCGACCAGCTCATCGACCGGGACCCCGTGCTCTCCGAAGCGTCGTTCGTCGAGCTGGTGGACCGTGGGCAGCGGGCCCACGACGCGCTGATCGCAAGATTCCCGGGACCGCTGCTCATCGACCGATACGACCCGAAGTCCGTCGCCGAACCGAAACCCATCGAGCGCCACGGACCGGTGGTGTGGATCGTCGCGCTGCAGCAACGAACCATCGCCCCTCGGTTGGAGCCCCTGTTGGCGTCCGAAGACGCCAACACACGCTACTACGCCGCCCGGCTCCTCGCCCAGGCCGCCGGCGCCTCGGTCCTCGAGAACATGGCCGACGTGCTCTTCGACAGCGACGAACAGCTGCGAGAGACCGCGCTGACCTTCCTCGAGAAGAACCTGCGGAAGCACGCCGACACCCAGAACGAGGCGATGAAGAGGATCCGGCGGCGTCTCCGCACCGACGAAGCCTGGGTGTGCGAGACGGCGATCACGGCGGCGAGTCGTCTACGAGACGTCGGCGCCGTGGACGACCTGATCGAGGTGCTGGATCACGGAAGCGACCACACCCGCCAGAAGACCGCCCAGGCCCTGTCGCAGCTGACGCTGCAGGACTTCGGCGTCAGCCGGCGGAAGTGGGAGCACTGGTTCAAGAAGCACGGGCTCGAGAGCCGCAACGAGTGGCTCCTCGATGCGATGATCGACAAGGAGTGGAAGGTTCGCGACAACGCTGCGAGCGAACTCAAGACGCGTCGGATGGTCGTGAACTACAATCCCGATATCGACAAACGCGGGCGACAGGCTGCCAGACGGGCGGTCCACCGGACGATCTACGGGCGCGACGGGGGCTAGGAGCGCCAGCTCTCGGGTCGGGGAGCTTCTCGGGCCGGTTTGTCTCGCGCAAAGGCGCAAAGGCGCAAGGGCGCGAAGGGGTCAGGCCGCGAAGGAGCCTGTGGGGTGCTGGCGCGCGGGGCTTCAGCCGAGGTCGTCGGGGCCGAAGGAGTGGGGGAGGAGGTCGGAGAGGGTCGTGCGCCAGGTCTTGCCGCTGACCGTGACGCAGACGATCGGGAGGTCGGGGGCGAACTCTGCGAGGACCTGGCGGCAGAATCCGCAGGGGGCCGTCGGCTCCGGGGAGTCGGTGTAGACGGCGCAGGCGACCAGGGCGCGGCGGCCGGCGACGACGGCCCCAGCCACGGCGTTCCGTTCGGCGCACACCGTGCCGCCGAACGACGCGTTCTCCACGTTGCAGCCGACGTGGATCTCCCCCTCGGCGTCCAGCAGCGCCGCGCCGACGCGGAAGTTCGAATACGGCGCGTAGGCCTTGGAGAACGCGAGTCGCGCCGCTTCGATCAGCCGCGCCTCCGATGGCAGAGGAGTGCTCACGGCGCACCTCCCAGTCGCAGGAGGATTCCGTCGAGGAGCGCGACGAAGCGGGCGCGGATACGGGCAGCGACCTCGGTCACTTCGGAGTGATCCAACGCTTCGCCGCTCAGCCCTGCGCCGAGGTTGGTAATGCAGGAGAGCCCGAGCACCCGCATGCCCGCGTGCCGGGCGACGATGACCTCCGGGACCGTGCTCATGCCGACCGCGTCGCCGCCCAGCGCCCGGAGCATCCGGATCTCGGCGGGCGTCTCGTAGGTCGGCCCCAGAAGCCCGGTGTACACGCCCTCGCGCAGGGTGAACCCGAGATCATTCGCCGTCGTGTGCGCGAGCGTCCGGAGTTCGGGGGTGTAGGTCTCGGTCATGTCCGGGAATCGCGGACCGAATCTCTCGTCGTTGTCGCCGATCAGGGGATTGCACCCCGTGAGGTTGAGGTGATCGCGGATCACCATGAGATCTCCGGGAACGAAGCCGGGATTCACGGCTCCGGCGGCGTTGGTGACGATGAGGGTGCGCGCACCGAGTTGCCACATGGTGCGCAGGGGAAAGACCACCCGGTCGAGGCCGAGCCCCTCGTACGCATGAACCCGCCCCTGCATCGCGACCACGTCGAGCCCGTGACGGGTGCCGACGACCAGGCGACCCGCGTGACCGGCCACCGTGCTGACGGCGAAGTTCGGGATCTCGCCGTAGGGGATCGCGACCGCGTCTTCCAGCTCGTCGGCGTAGGATCCGAGGCCGGATCCGAGGATCAGGGCAATGCAGGGTGAGCGGTCGGTGCGCGTCCGGATCAACTCGGCGGCGGCGTGACTGGCGTCGAACTCGGACATCGGCATCGAGGTGCAGAGGGTTGCCCGGCGAGGTCGCCCGCCCATCGGGGAGCGGGCGCAGACCGCCCAGGATCACGTCATTACGTATAGACGGTCACGCGCAAGAGGCAAAAGGGCGCCGATGGGGCGGGCGGCGCTGCGGCGGCGGATCTGGCAGGGCCCCGCACTCGCGCACATCGCCACGAACCCGCGCTCGCGCACGCCGCCACGGGAGCGGGACACTGGTTCAGACCGATCCGGCAGGGTATGCGTTCGGACAACCCCCGCCCGATTGGAGAACGCCATGCGACGCCCCACGCCGATCGCCCTCCTGCTCTTCGCCACCGTGGCCTTCGGCTGCGGAGGAATGTCGCGACCTGCCGACCTCGACGTCACCCGGGTCGTGCTCTACCAGTCCGGCATCGCATACGTGGAGCGCGCGGGCGGCATCGTCGGAGACGAGCTCGTGATGCCGATCCGGCAAGATCAGATCAACGACATCCTCGCGAGCCTGATCGTCGTCGACCAGAACGGTCGGGGCGGTGCCAGCGTGTCGCTCCCGATCGCAGAAGGAGCGGCCTCTCGTCTGGCCGACCTGCCGCCCGAGCTGCGCAACGCAGGGGGGTTGGTCGCGATCCTCCACGCCTTCCGCGGCGCCGACGTACGCGTGGTCGGGGCCGACTTCAACACGCGCGGACGCATCGTCGGGGTCGAATCGATCGACGGCGAACCACACGTCACGGTGCTCACCCGCCGCGACGAGCTGACGACGATGCCGGTGGCCGAGGTGACCGACATCGAGCTGCAGAACGACACCCTGGCGATGGGGCTCCGCCGCAGCCTCGACCACAGCCTGGCCGACGGCGAGTGGAAGCCGATCGACGTGACGGTGCGGTTCACGCGCGCCGGCTCACACGACATCGTGATGGCGTACGTCGTCGAGATGCCCATCTGGAAGCCGGCGTATCGTGTCGTGCTCGACGACGACGGGACGATGTTGCTCCAGGGGTGGGCCGTGGTCGACAACACGTCGGGTGTCGACTGGACCGAGGTTCGGCTGAGCCTGACCGCCGGGACGCCGCTCTCGTTCCGCTACGACCTCCACTCACCGGTCTTCGTCGAGCGTCCCGACCTGACCGGATACGGCGCGCCCAACGTCGCGGACCTGCGGCCCCCGACCCCGACTGCCGCCGCTCCCCCGCCGCGCCAACGCTCTCGGGCAGGGGTCGCCGCGGCCGAGGCCGCCCCGATGATGGACGTCTGGTCGAGCTTCGACGAGGACGCCGAGGACGAGGAGTACTGGGACGAGGGCGGCGCCAGCTTCGGTGGAGATGCCTTCGCCGCGTCGGGCGGCGTGTCGGCAGAGGTCGAGGATCTCGGTGGGGTGTTCCGCTTCGACATCCCCGGCCGGGTCACGCTGCCGGACCAGACGAGCACGATGGTCACGCTCGTCAACACGACGGTCGCCGGCGAAGACGCGTTGATCTTCCAGCCGGACGCGGCGCCGGCGAGCCACACACATCCATATCGGGCGCTGCGTCTCGAGAACGACACGCGTTACCCGGTGCAGCGGGCGCCGGTCGCCATCTACGCCCGCGGGACCTTCGTCGGCGAGGGAATCACGCCCCCGATCGCGCCGGCGGAGTCGGCGGTCGTGCCCTACGCGATCGAGAGTCGCGTCCGGGTGACGCAGCAGAGCTCGAGCACGACGGGCGACGTGACGTTGATCCGGATCATCGACGGGGTGATTCACGTGGAGTCCGAGCACGTGCAGGGCACCGATTATGGCGTACGGTCGAGCTTGCCCGATGCCCAACGGATCTGGCTCAAGGTGCCGCGACTCTCCGGCTACGATCTGCGGGTGCCGGAAGGGGTCGACGACGACGACGTGCAGCGCGAGGCCGGGTATTACCTGATCGCCTTCGGACTCGATGCCGGAGGTGACGAGACGTTCCGGGTCGAGCAGGTGTCGCGGCAGACGACGACGATGGACATCTTCGGGCCCGGCATTCCGCCGCTCTTCCATGCCTACCTCTCCAACGCCGAGGCGCGGCCCGACGTGGCGGCGGCGATGGAACCGATCCTGGAGATGCTGGCCGAGCTCGGCACGCTGGACCGGCGTTACGCCGAGACGACTCGGCTGCGCACCGACGTACAACAGCGCACGTTCGAGCTGCGCGAGAACATCCGCGTGCTGGGCGACTCGCCCGCGAACGCCGAGTTGCGCGAGACCCTCGTCGACCGGCTCTCGGAGCAGGATCTGGTTCTCGACCGTCTGGCCGGAGAGATCGTGGAGATCTCCGAGGGGCAGTCTTCGTTGCGCGTCCGGATCTCGGAAGCGCTGCGCGAGGTCCGGCTGGAGTCGGGCTCGGATTGAGCCGTCGGTGGAATGATGCCGCATCCCGGCACGTCGGCGCCCCCTTCCCCACGCGATCCGCGGGACTTGTCCCACGGTCGTGCTGGGGTATTGTCTGAGAGGAGGCGGTGGCGAGCGATGGCTGGTTCGTGAACCGTACGACGGGTGAGTGCTGTCCGAGGAGACCGTGGCCACACGAGACGAAGACACCGGGCTCGGGCTGTCGAATATCTTCGACAAGGCCGGACTCGAGGACGACGAAGAGGAGCTCGAGCCTCTCCAGCGCGGCGCGCGCGACAAGGCGCAGGACCGTGGTCGGGCGAAGAGCGCCGACGCGGCGCCGCCGAAAAAAGCGGACCACACGGCTCCTGGGGGGCACACCAAGGACTATTTCGGTTCGATTACCGACATCGTCGACGACGTTGACTCCGGGCCCGGCCCGGCGGTGTCGAGCCCACCGCCCGCGCCCGAACGCGAACACGCGCCCGAACGCGAAGCCAACCCTGATCTCGACGGGATACCCTCCGGATTCTTCGACGCCCCGCCCCCGACGGCGGACGCCAGCGGAGCCGGGGAGCCGACCGACGATCGGGTCGAGATGGTCGACATCCCGTCCGGGTTCTTCGAGGCAGGGCAGAACTCCCGATCAGAGCGAGGCCTGGAGCTGCCTGCCGACCATGCCCGCGGGCAGACGGTCACCGAACCGATGCCGCCACCGACCGGCAACGACGCCGCGAGCCGTCGTGCCCACCCGGCGCCAGAGGCGGGCATCCCGGTCGTCGCCGAGCGCCCGGAATCGAAGCGGCCGGTGCGCCGGACCGCGTTGGGTGACCGGCCTGGGGTGGTCGACCCCGAGAACGACGACGATGGTGACGACGATCTGATCGCCTTCGCCGAAGCGGCGCAAGCCGCACGGGCCCGATCGAAAGCCGAGAGCACCGACGAAGACCGGCCTCCCCCGCCCGCGACGGCACAGAAGAGGCCGACGGCCCAGCCGGGGCCGGCGCGGCGACGCTCCAGCGTCAAGCTGGAGTTCGAAGACGAGGGCCTGCTCGGCTTCGACGCCGAGAGCGCCGACTTCGGCGAGGCTCTCCCGGCAGGCGACAGCGGGCTTCCGGAGCCGAACGACGAGGCAGCGCCGGAGTCTCGCCCGGACGCCGATGCTGGTCGAAAGCCGAGCCCACCAAGCGCACCGCCACCGCTTCCGGCACGGAGCGCCAAAGAGCGTCCGCCCGCACCGGCGAAGACCAAGATGCCTCCCGGAGAAGCGAGCCCGGCGACGAGCGGCAGCGGTCGATACGGGGCCGGGGCGGCGGGCGGCGGCGGCGAGCGCGTCCCGACGCGGACCCGCGTGGTTCGTCCCGCGGTCCGCGTTCCGGGTCTCGACAAGAAGAAGGACGACTGACATCGCCAACCCGAGCGGCGCGGTCGAGAATGCGCGTCGACACGGCGGGATCCGGCGTTGTGCATCGTGTCCCACATCGGGTATAAGGCCTCGTTCTTCGCTCCATCCGTCTGCGCTGCTCTACGAAGGAGCCGTGATGCACCGTCTTGTTTCGACCTCTCTTCTTCTCTCGGCCATCGCCGTGGCATCCCTGGCCACTGCGACCGAGATTCCCACGCCGATCACGAGCTCCGAGTACGAGGCCGCAGCCTCCGGTGAGGTGCTCGTCCAAGCCGAGCGCGGCGAGATCAATCGCGGCCAGGTGATCGGATTCGTCGACCGTCCCGTCGAAAGCGTCGCCGAGATCGTGATCGCCGTCGGCGATCACGATCACTGGTTCCCGGACACCCGGGAGGCTGACGTGCTCGAGCAAACCGAGACGACGAACCTGGTCCGCGGCACGACACACATACCCGTGTTCCGCGACCGCCGGTGGACGCTCACCGGAGACTACACCCAGCCGACGTACAACGGCGTCTCGTGCCACCTGATGGAGTACGACTACGTCGACGACGACTACGGGAACATGGACGCCTGCTTCGGCTATTGGCTGGTCTGCCCCCATGAGGAGGGCTCGGTGGTGAAGTACGTCATCAACGCCGACCTCGGAATGTGGCTCCCGCAAGCGATCGTGAACTGGGCTCAGCGCCGCATGCTGCCGGGGATCATTACCGGGCTGGCCGAGCGCTACGACGAGCTCCACTAGACGCGCAGCCTCCGAACGCGAGGCTGCAAGCACGACGCCCCGCCGTCGGGGCCGGGGGAGTCGGCCGGAGACCATCCGGTGCGCCACTGGCGACGGCCGGGCTCGGTGCTGCCGTCTCGAGAGGCGGCGGCCAACGGGCCCGTAATGGCGGCGGCGTAGGCATTGCCCTACAATCGACGCCGTGACGCCATCCTGCAGGCCTCACCCCCTTCGCCCCCAGGTCTGCCGATGAGCGATCCCTCTCGTGCCAAGTCGCCAACCGGAGCTCGGCGTCCGGTACGAGCGGCGATCGCACTGGCCGGGGGAGGGTCGCTGGGGACGTTCCTGGCCGGCGCGACGCGCGAGCTGTTGATCGCGATTCGCGGCCACAACACCGCCGCCGCCGAAGGGGCGCCAGACGACGACCCGCGCTACGTGCATCCGAACTGGGGCCACGTCACGGTCGACGCACTCGGCGGGTCTTCGGCGGGAGCGCTGTGCGCCGCGCAGGTGTTGAAGGCGCTCTTCGAGCCCTCCTACACGGGCGAGGGTTTGTCGATCACCGAGCCGAGCACGATGACCGGCGACTGGATCCACGGGGGCGACTTCACGCAGCTCGCGGTCGAGGGAAACACCCCCTCCAAGGCCGGACCGGTCGAGGCGCCGGGCTGGACGCTCCTCAGCGGCGCCAACCTCTTCAACCTGGCGTCGACGGCACTGCGACCGCACGAGCCGATCCCCCGGGACGAGGCGAGCCCCCTCGATCCCACCGGCGTCGTCGCCATCGGGGTCACGTTGACCGACCTCATCGGCTACCACGAGCCCGCCGAGTTCGCGGTCGACCGAGTCGCCGGGCATCCGAGCTTCGGAGCCGTCACGCCCAGTCACGCGCGCGTCCAGCGCAACGCCGGACTCGTCGTCCGCGACCTGGGAGGACGCGGCCACGCCGAGGTGCGAAAACTCTTCGTGGCCAGCGACTTCCGCTCGACAGAGGCGGCTCGACGATTCCTTTCGGCCACCCGCCGACGGGGCCGCGCACGGGCGACCCACTGGTGCGAAGGAGCGGCAGAACGGCTCGCCACGCTTTCGGCTGCCTCGGCGGCGCTCCCCCTGGCGGTGGGCCCGGTCGCTGTCACCGACCGGGCCGCGGACACCGAGTCCGAGTACCGACGGCTGTACATGGACGGCGGCATCCTCAACAACAAGCCGGTCGCGCCGGCATTGAAGCTGGCTCGTTGGCACGACGGCGTTCGCCTCGCCGCCCGCGCAGACCAGGAGACCGGTGAGATCCCCATCGACGCGATCGACGACGAGCTCGTCTACGAGCGCGTGTGCTTCTTCGTCGACGCATTCCCCGACCGGTGCGTCGGCGATTGGCGGAGCCCCCACCCCGACGAGGCATTTCGCGACACCGGCGTGTACCAGCTGACCCGCGATGCCGTCACGACGCGAAACGAACGGATCGACGACGCACTCCGCCGCCCCAACAGCGCGCTGAAGGTCCTCTTCGAGTCGATGCTCAACAGCCTGCGCGCCCAGGACATCCTCGGAATCGCCAAGACCAACCAGGCGTTGGTCGAGCGAAACGCGTACATCGACGAACGGTGTGCCCGGGTCAGCGACCGTCCGACCGATTTCCGACTCGACACCATCGAGAAGGCCCAGGCGTTCGCCAGCGTCCGAAACCGCCCCATGGGACGGCAATTGGAGCGAACGCAAGCCCTCAAGGTCGCCCAACGCATCTGGGAATCCGACCGCTTCTCCGGGCTCGGCGGGCGCCGCCCGGTGACGATGATCCCAGTGTTCGCCCCCGACAACCTCCGGTCGGTCTTCGCTGGCGAGGCGCTCTACGCGGTGGGTGGCCTGCTCGCCTACGACGCCCGCAAGCACGACGCTGGCGTCGGCACCCTCGTCGCCCGCCAGGTGATCGACGCCCTCCGCCGACCCGGAGCGAGCTCGGTTCCCGTCGCGCTCGGCGCCGCTCCCAGCTATGCGCAACCCGACGACACGTCGCCGCTGGTCGCCCGGCTCCGTGTCGCCAGCGCGGCCACCGTCGACGGCCTCAGCGGACGCCCGTCGGCCCTCCGTTTCCTCGCCAAGCTGCCCCTCCGCCTGCGACCGATCGTCGAGATGCTCACCGCCTATCTCGACGGAAAGGTCGCCGGCCGAGACGAAGAGTAGGGCGACGCGCCGGCCGCCGGGGAGGCCACGGTGTGCGCGTCAGCGTGGCGTCCACGCACTCAACGCGTTGACGACCATCGGTCCGGGCGCGTGGCTCGCGCAGATCCAACAGCGGAACGGACCCGCGCTGTGGCGGGCGTGGACCACGTGGATCTCCCGAACACACAGGGCTGACGCGGCAAGCGCGACGAGTGCGCGGGCGAGCCGATCTGCCGGGTACAGGAGCCAGAGATCCCCGGTCGGCGTCAGCGCGGCCGCAGCGGCCCGTACGAAGGCTTCGACGCCACCGTGATGGGCGTGCGTCGCGTTCCGCGTGGTCGCGTTGCGCGAGGCGCGGCCCTCTCCCGGGTCGTAGAAGGGGGGGTTCGCGACGACGAGGTCGTGGCGGGGCGCCAGGTCGAGCTCTCGCAGGTCGGCCTCGACGACGCTCGCACCAGCGATCGGCTCTGCGTTGGCGCGGGCGAGCGCAGCGAGCTCGGGGTCACGTTCGATCAGGATCAGCCGCTCGAGCTTCGCACAGCGGTCGGCCGCGATGAGCCCGAGAACGCCGCATCCGGCGCCCAGGTCGAGCACGCTGGCGGGCCGCTCCCGACCCGGGATCAGCGCGTGCAGGACGATGTTCTCCGGGGCAAACCGGTAGCCCCGGCGGGGCTCGAGCACCCGCCGACCCAGCGGCGGAACGCGGGTGGCGACCGACATGCTCACCGCGAGCACCGCGGACGAGCGCGCAAGCGACCCGTCATCGCAGTGACGGGAAGATCCGCTCCAGCTCCCGGCGGAGGGGAACGTTGTTCTTCGCGCGGCCGAGGGCCGCGCGCGCGATCCGCCGCGGCTTGGTGGTTCGGCCGATACGCTCGAAGTAGGGGAGCACGCCCTCGATTCGCGTGCCGAAGTCGGCGCACTCGACCTTCGACTGAGCAACTGCGCCCTCGAGGGTCATCGCGCGCTCGTAGACGGTCGCCGCCTTCCGGTGGTCGTGCGCGGCCAGGAAGTCGCCGATCCGCCAGAGCTGCTGGAAGGAGAACGTCTTCGCCCGAGCGGCGGCAGCCACCGCGTCGACATCTCCACGGCTGATCAGGACCTCGATGTGCAGGGCTGGCGCGCGGTCGCGAAGCTCGTCGTCGAGGATCGCGATCCGCTCGGCCTGTTCGGGAGCGAGGGCATCGCCGAGGACATCCCAATAGAGCACGTCACCGGTCTCCTCCAGCAGGAGGAACTGCTGCTCGACGGCGAGGTCGTACTCGCCGTCGGCGAGGTAGGCATCGAAGATGCGCTCCCGGATCCGCGCCTTGTCGTCGAGCACGATCAGACATCGGCGGAGCCGCTCCAGCGCCTCTGCGCCGCGTCCGGCCTCCGACAGGATCTCGGCATGTGCGCAGAGCACACGAGGGTCAGATCCCGACTCGTCCTCCAGTCCGGCGATCGCTTCGTCCACGCGGCCCTGCGCGGCGCGCACACGGGCGAGCAACACGACGAACTCGCGCGCCCGTGCGCCCGCAACGTCACCGTTCGGCGCCGCGCCCGGGCTTCCCATGCGGTGGCGCGCGTGGGTCGCTCGGAACGACACCTGCGCATCCAGCTTGGCGAGCGTCAGAGGGCCGGCCCGCTCGAGAAACAGGCGCGCGATCAGATCGCGCTCGGCATCTGCGGCCAGGCACCAGGCGTCGAGCAGCGGCGTGACGTGGTCGACCAGCTGCTCGTCCGCCAGCGCCTGCAGGTCGCGGGCGAGGCGGGTGATGAGCACGTCGGAGGCCAGCCGAAGCGATCGCGGCATCTGCGTGGTGCGAGCGGCCCATCGATGAGTGGCAGCGAGCGCCTCCACGACGAGGGCCGCGCTGCGCTCGGGCGCTCGCGGCCAGACCGACACGACCGCCGCGTGGAGCTGCTTGAACAGATCGTCGATGTCGCGGCCGAACGTTCGGGTCTGTTCGTGCCGCTCGACGATGCGCGCGACGATCCCTTCGGCGCTGGGCGCGGTCTCGTGAACGATTGCGTCTTCTCTGCTCGTCATGGGGTTGAGCGTGACGGACCAACCGGCGGCGAGACATCGCGCGCTCCCGTGGTCGTTGTTGGGTTCCCTGCCCGCTGGCCACCCCTTTCCTCAACGGTGGCCGACGACGAAGTAGCGCCCCGAACATCGGCGGTCAACCCAAGTCCTAACCGGCGGCTACGACGCTACGCGCAGACGGTCATCCGTGGTCGCGTGCGCAGGGTGCGCGTCCCTTGCCCGTAGGGCCGTTCCCGGCTATTCGCCGGACGAGCGGACCCCCTTGCCCGGTGTGCCCATGTCACTCGTCGGATCGGACATCGTCTCCGTATCGCAGTTCGGGCGTGCGGATCTGGACCGGATCTTCGCGCTTGCCGACGCGTCACTGCCCATCGCGCGCGGCGCGGCGACCAGCAAGGCCCTCGACGGGCGGCTGTTGGCGAACCTCTTTTTCGAGCCATCGACCCGCACGCGCTTGTCGTTCGGCACAGCGTTTCTGCGTCTGGGCGGCGCGCACGAGACGACGGTCGGCGTGCAGTTCAGCTCGATGGCAAAGGGCGAGACCCTCGAGGACACGGTACGCGTGATCGATGGCTACGCCGACGTGATCGTCCTGCGACACCCCGAGACCGGAGCCGCCGCTCGCGCCGCGGCGGTCGCGCATCACCCGGTGATCAACGCCGGCGACGGCGCCGGCGAACACCCGACCCAGGCGTTGTTGGATTGCTACACGATCCTGCGCGAACGCGGCGCCGTCGACGGCGTGAAGATCGCCATGGTCGGTGACCTGCGCTACGGCCGCACGGTCCACTCGCTGGCGCGGCTCCTGACCCGCTTCGACGATGTCGAGATCCTGCTCTCTGCGCCCGCCGAGCTGGCGATGCCGGCCCACATCCTCGAGCACCTGGGGACAGCCGGATTGCGCTACCGCGTCGCCCCCACGCTGGCCGATGCCATCGAAGCAGCCGACGTCGCCTACGTGACGCGACTGCAGGCCGAGCGATTTGAGGATCCGGCCGAGGCAGCTCGCCTCATCGGCAGCTATGTGGTCAATCGCGAGCTCCTCGAGCGGGTGGGGCGCCGCGACGTGACCATCCTCCATCCGCTGCCCCGGCTGCACGACCTCGCCGTCGACGTCGACGACCTGCCGGGCGCGGCGTACTTCCGCCAGGCCCATTTCGGCGTTCCCGTTCGCATGGCGCTCTTCTGCGAGGTGTTCGGAGTCGAGCCGCGCTGATGTCGAACCTGTTCGACAAGCGCTTCGTCATCAACACGGGGAAGGGTGGCGTCGGCAAAACCACCGTCTCGGCGGCGATGGCGATCGCGTTCGCGCAACAGGGAAAGCGGGTCCTGTTGATGGAGCTCCACACCCGGGACCGGGTCGGGCGTCTCTTCGGCGTCGAGCCCATCGGGCCGGAGATCACCGAGGTCGCACCGGACATCCATGCCGTCGACACCACGCCGGCTGACGCCATGCGCGAGTACGCGCTGATGGTGCTGAGGATCAAGGCGCTCTATCGCGCCGTCTTCGAGAACCGCGCCGTCGAGAAGCTCCTCCGGATCATGCCCGGGCTGCCCGAGCTCACGATGCTGGGCAAGGCCTACTTCCACGAGAAAGAACGCGACGAGAGCGGACGACCAATCTGGGACGTCGTGATCATCGACGCGCCGGCGACCGGCCACGGGATGTTCCTGTTGCAGATCCCCCAGGTGATCTCCAACACGCTCCACTCCGGAAGAATGGCCGAGGAGAGCGAGGACATGCTCGCGCTGCTCGAGGACCCCGACCGGACCGTCATCAACCTCGTCACGCTGCCGGAGGAGATGCCGGTGAACGAGACGATCGAGCTGCACGAGAAGCTCGGGGAAGCATTCGACGTCGCCGTCGGCAGCGTCGTCGCCAACGGCGTCTTCCCGCGGCTGCTCTCGGACGACGAAACAAGCCGCATCGCTCTGCTCCTCAACACATACGGGAACTCCGAAGACGACCTTGGCGCCCTGCTCTCCGCGGCCCTCTTCCGCAACGAGCGGTGCGAGATGCAGGCCCGCTATCTACAGATGCTCCGCGAGGAGCTCGCCCTGCCCGTCCTGGAGATCCCGTTCTACTTCGAGCCGGAGCTCGACCGACGCACCCTCGACCTGATGGCCCACCACCTCACCACCCACGTCGGGGCCGCGCGATGAGTCTCTCCGAGGTGGTCCGAACCAGCCGCGTGGTCGTCTCCGTCGGCTCCGGGGGTGTCGGCAAAACCACGTGCGCGGCCATTCTGGCGATGCAGGCCGCGCGCGAGGGGCGACGCGCCCTCGTGATGACGGTCGACCCGGCTCGGAGACTGGCCAACGCCCTCGGCGAGGAGGGGCTCGACCACGACGTCCGCCGGATCGACCTCGACGTGGGCTCGGGCGGCGAGCTCTGGGCCACGATGCTCGACATGAAGCGCACGTTCGACGCGATCGTCGACCGGTACGCGCCCGACGAGGAGACGCGCGACCGCATCCTCGAAAACCGCTTCTACCACCACTTCTCGACCAGCCTCGCCGGGTCGCAGGAGCTCTCCGCGTCGGAGCGCCTCTACGAGGTCGTGGAGAGCGGCCGCTGGGACCTCGTGGTCCTGGACACGCCCCCGACGACGAACGCCCTCGATTTCCTCGATGCGCCGGTGCGCTTCTTCGACGCGCTCGACAGCGCCGCCCTCCAATGGGTGCTGGCGGCGACCGGATTCGCACGCAAGGGCCCCGGGGCGCTGGTCGGAGCCGGCACGCAGTTCCTGCTCCGGACGCTCGGACGGTTCACCGGACAGGGTTTCTTCCACGAGCTCGGCGAGTTCCTTTTCCACTTCTCGGAACTCTTCGAGGGGATTCGTCAGCGCAGCGAAGCGACTCAGCGGATCTTCCAAGACGAGCTGACCCGCTTCGTCATCGTCACCAGTCCCGACCCGGCGACCATCGACGAGGCCCTCTACTTCCGAGGCCAATTGGACGAAGCGGGGATCCGGCTCGGAGGAGTCGTCGTCAACCGAATCCGTCGCCCCTTCGTCGACAACCAGCTCGCTCATGGGTCGATCAACGAGGTGGCCGACGCGATCGAGACGATCGAAGGAACCGCGATCCTCGGACGACCGATGCTCACCCGGCTCGCGCGAAAGTTGCTCGAAAACGCCCACGAATTGGATCGCCTCGCCGTGCGAGACCGACGGACCGTCGACGAGCTCGCAGAGCTGGTCGGAAGCGACATCCCCATCACGACGGTACCCATGTACGCCACCGACGTGCACACGGTGAAAGGGTTGGGCCGAATGCGCAACGACCTGTTCCCGGAGTCGACGGCGCTGCCTGCGGAGCCGCCGTCGGCTGCCGATCGAGAGAGCGTTTGAGCGTACTCGACCGCCCGTCTGGGCTTCCCGAACGGCGCGCAGGGTCGGGGCGGACGCTGCGTGATATCACCCGCATCGGTTGCCGGTAGGCGCATCGGGAGCCGGGGGCGGGCGCGAAACCCGACGGTGTTCCGTTCGACGGGGGTCGTCTACGATCCCCGGGAACTCTCGGCGGCGTTCGCGGTCCTTACCCGGAGCATTCGCCACCGACCGGAGCCCCTCGATGCGCCAACGAGCCCTCGTCATCATCGTCGTCGCGCTTGCCCTCGTCGCCTGTGGAGGCCCCCGGGTCCGCGGGGTCGGTGACGGACCGGTCACGGAGTACTCGTTCGAGCCGGTCGTGATTCACGCCACCGTGAGCGACACGGGTGAGATCTCCACCGTCGCCGCGAATCTCCCGGAGCTCTTCGCCGAAGGAAACGACTACCTGCGCGCCGACGACTTCGCCAACGCGGCGCGGATCTACACGCTCGTGCTGGAGACGTTCGACGACGACGAGTATCGCCGGGTCACCCTCTACAACCTCGGGCTCTCCTACGAGGGGTTGGAGCGCTGGCGAGACGCGGCGCTGGTCTATGCGGAGGTGGTCGCGACATGGCCCGGGTCGGACGACGCGACGTTCGCGCTCTTCCGACTGGCCGAGTGCCGGGCGACCCTGGGTGACTACTACGCCGTGCCCCCGCTGATGCGCTCGGCGCTCTCGCGCATCGGCCTGTCGTTGGTCGATCGGGTCGAGGCGCGGATCCGCTGGGGCAATGCGCTGCTGGAGCAGCGAGACTTCTCGGGCGCGGACGAGCAATACCGACTGGCCATCGACGAGAACCGGAGCGCCTCGCTTCGCTGGGTCCCGGAGCGCGGAAGCGAGTCGGACCGCCCGCTGGATTCCGCAAGCGCATTGGTCGCGCAGCTGCACTTCTCTCGGGGCCGGGTGTTCCACGAGCTGTTCAGCGAGATCCGGTTCGTGCTCCCCGAGCAGCGCCTGACCGCCGATCTCGTCGACAAGACCCAGCTCTTCGAACAGGCCCAGGAGTCGTACCTGGAGGCGGTGCGCTCCGGACACCAATACTGGGCGCCAGCGGCCGGATTCATGGTCGGCCGGCTCTTCGAGGACTACTACTTCGATGTGCTCGCGACCGAGATCCCCGAGGACTTCGGCGAGCTCGAGCTCGAGGTCTACTTCGAGGAGCTCCGAGCGTTCGTCGAGCCGGCCATGACGAGGGCGATGGGGGTCTACGAACACAACCTGGCCCTTGCGTATCGGCTCGGTTCGCACAACGTATGGGTCGATGACACGCTCGCGAGCATCGAGCGGGTCTACGATTACCTCGAAAATCGCTCCGGTTGGGAAGCCGAGCAGCAGCTGATCATCGAACGCCGTCATCCCCGCTCCGCGCACTATGCCGATCACATGGAGTTCAGGACCGAGCCTCGCCGGCAGTGAGATCGCCCGGCCGCCACGTCTGCGGCGCATGGCCGCACTGGCCGCACGGTCGATGGTCTTCGCGGCGATTCTCCTCTTCTCCGCACCTGCGCTGGCCGGCCGGGTCCGTTATACGGTCGCCCCCGGTGACACCCTCGGTGGGATCGCCGCGGAGTACGACGTCTCGATCTCGGACCTGCGCCGCTGGAACGACCTGAGCGGCGATACCATCTGGGTCGGCCAACGGCTGACGATCCATACGCGGGGCTCGTCGAGTGAGCGACTGCACGAGGAGGTCACCGTGCGTAGCGGCGACACCGGCCTCGGTCTCGCGCGGCGGCACCGCGTGTCGGTCACCGAACTGCGCCGCTGGAATCCGAGCGTCGATCTCGACCGGATCCGCCCCGGCCAGACCCTCTCGATCTACGTCGACGGCGGCGGTGCCTCGGCGAGTCGGGGCGCGCCCAACCGGGGTCGACTCCGGGGCGGGGTTCAGCTTCCGGACGGCAACGGGTGGATCGTGCGGCGTCCCGACCGCGCCTACGGCACGGACCTCACCGTCTCCGTGCTCGGCAACGGAATCGCTCGCGTTCGCGCGCGCTACATCGATGTCCCGGACCTCGTCGTGCAGGATCTCTCGTACGAGAACGGCGGGCCGATGTCGCCACACTCCAGTCACCAGAACGGACGTGACGCCGATGTGACGTACTACCAGGTCGACTCGGACGACGTCTCCGAGTGGCAGGCCGTCGCCCCGGACGACCTCGACGTGCAACCGCAGTGGTACCTCTTCCGCTCGTGGATCGAGCAGGGCGCGGTCGAGTACATCTTCGTCGACGCGTCGCTGCAGGTTCCCATGTACGAGTACGCCCGTTCACGTGGCGCGACCGACGAGCAGCTCGACGCCTGGTTCGAGTATCCGTCGGGAGGCGGGGTCATCCGACACGAACCCGGCCACGACGATCATTTCCACGTGCGCTTCGTCGAACCGGAGTAGACGCGGCAGAGGAGACCGCCGCCGCTACGCACTCCGTTTTCGGTTCAGCCGAGCCACTTGAGGTCGGTCGAGTCTTCCTGCGCGTCACTCATCGCGAGGATGTCCCGGAACTCCTCGAGCACCGCGTGGCGTTGGCCCGTCTTCTGGGGCTCCCGCTTGACTGTCAGCAGCAGGCTGAGCTTGCGATTGGCCTCTCGGAGCTGCCGGACGGCGATCCGGGCGATCGCGAACTGAAAGCGGAAGGCGAAGTGCGAGCCGCTGGAGAAGAGGGTGTCGAAGTCCTGCCGATCGAGCCGCATCACGAGCACGTGCGTGCGAGCCTGCGCACGCGCCGACCGCTTGCCGGAGTCGATCAACGCGATCTGCCCGAAGAGCGAGTGCGGGCGGAGCGTCGTCAGTGACCGCATCTCGTCTTCACCGACGTTCTTCTCGATGTCGACCTCTCCCTCGGCGAGGAAATAGCAGCTGTGTCCCCGCTCTCCTTCGTCGAAGATCACAGTGCCCGGCTCGTGGGTCTCGACCTTGAGCACCATGGCGAGGAGTTTCTGCTCATCGGGCTTCAGGTGGGCGAACGCCGGGACGTTTGCGACGAGACTGTCGATGCTCTCCGTCATTCGTCTTCCTCCTGCTCCGCGCCCATGATCTTGGCGACGAGCCGGCGGAACATGCCGGTTCCGATGTTCGCGCGGCGGGCAGCACCGCCCTCTCCCGCATCGTCCGCGGTCAGCGTCTTGCGCTGCTCCGTCGGGACACGGTCGGACTCCCCGGTGTGCACGGGCGGCTCGGGGTTTCCGAGGAGTTGGGCTTCGATGCGGTGGTTCACCGACCGGATCCGGCGGCAGACGATCTTGGTCAGCTGGCGAACCAGCTTATATGCGGCAGGATTCATGCTCTGCGTGAGCAGACCGAAGTCGTCGCCGTTGATCTCATAGACCACCGTCTCCGCGGTCGCCGTCGCCGTCGCCGATCGAGGCTCGGGATCGATCAGGGCGAGCTCGCCTATCGCGTCGCCGGGACCGAACTCAGCGACGAGCTCCCGGGTGCCGTCATCCTTCTCCAACTCGATGGCCAGCTTGCCCGACTCGAGGATGAAGAGCGAACGCCCGATGTCACCCTGGACGAAGAGGGTCTCCCCGGTGGCGACGCGATGGATCCGCGATATCCGGATGATCTCGTAGGTCTCCTCGTCGCTCATACCGGCGAAGATCGGCAGGCGGTTGAGGCTACGAACAGCTTCTAACTGGAAACTCATACAAGGAGATCGAGGCGCCTGGGTATCGGTCGGGTCTCTGGCGTATGGTATCGTGGACTTGCCGCCGAAGCCAGATGACCTCGTGCAACCCACCGCCCCAGCCACCCTTGCCGTTACCGTCGCTCTCGTCCTCGGCTCGGCGGTGCTCGCCCAGGGCATCGAGAGTGACCCCCGGTCGCAATTCGCCGCGGTGCCAACCTCGTTGGAGGAGACCGCCGCACGCTTTCTTCCCGGCTACGAGTTGCTGACGTCGGTCGGAACGATCGTGCTCGAGCACGGAGCGACCCACGCGTTCACGTTCGAGACCACACCCGGGCTTTGCTATGGGGCGATCGGATTCTCCTCCGAAGTCACCGACCTCGACCTGCGATTCCGCTCCGAAGGCGACGTGATCGCACAAGACGTCAGACCCGACGCATACCCCGTCGTCGAGTGGTGTGCCGAGCTCGCGACGACCGTCCGGGTGCAGCTCCGGTCGTTCGTCGGCGCCGGCACGGTGGACTACGGTCTCTACGTCGACCGGAACGAGGCCGCGCGCACACGAGGCGAGCAGGACCAGCTGACCAACCGCCTGACCACGCTCGCGGCGACCGCCGTCCCCCGATGGGCCCCGGCCGGTCCGCAGTGGCGGAGCCGCTTCGCCCGCCCGGACATCCAGGAGTTCCGCGTGGAATCGCCGCTCCCAGACCAGTGCTATGCGGTCATCGCCGCCGGACAGGGTTCGGTCGTCGATGTCGACCTGCGGTTCCTCGACGAAGAGGCCCGGGAGCTGGCCCGCGACCTCGTCGACGACGCGGAGCCGATGGTCGCCCACTGCCCGTCGCGCCCCGGCGCGCTCGTTGTGCAGGTCGCCGTGCCCCGAGGCTCGGGCACCGTGGCCGCCCAGGTCTTCACCCATCCCCGTCCGGAGTGACCCGTGCTCGGCTTGAAGTACCGCACCCCGCACGACTTCGTCGCGAGAGGCCCGAGTCCGAGGTTCGCGCGCGCCTCGACGAGCTTGCGGTGATCGAGGCCGCCATCGTCGAAGCGGGCGAGCCCGTCGCGAGGTTGCACGCGTGACGCCACCGGCACCGCCCGGGCGGGTGTTCACGCCGCCCGACTTCGCTGCGCGGATGTGGCGCTGCGCCCTCGACCATCTCGGGCAGACGCCGACAACGCCCCGGGTGCTCGAGCCGGCGGCAGGCGCCGGGGCGCTTCTCCGGGCTGGAATCGACACCGGTGTCGCGATGGAGATGACGGCGATCGAGCTCGCGCCAGACCTGGTCGAGACGCTGCGCGCCGATTTCGCCGACCGGGCTCGGGTCGTGCACGCCGATGCGCTCGTCCTCGGCCGCGGCGCGGTGCCGAACTCAGTCGCCGGCGTCGCCCACGGTGGTCTGTCCACTTCGACCGTCGCCGCTCGCTGGCCCGACCTGGTCGCCGGGGGAACCTTCGATCTGGCGATCGGCAACCCTCCCTACCTGCGCGAGACCGGAAACCGCGACGTGTTCCGCGCCCTGAGAACATGGGCCGACGGGGCGCTGGCGGCGACGTACCGCAAGGACTGTGATCTGCATCACTTCTTCTGGGAGGCCGCCGCCCGCCAGCTCCGACCGGGAGGAATCCTCATCTTCCTCACCCCCGCGTATTTCCTCGAATCGGAGGCCGCCGCTCCGCTGCGACACCGGTTGGCGAGCGGGGGATTCGTCGAAGCGGTGTGGCGGGCGGGGTCCGCGTCGGTGTTCCGGGAGGCGGGCGTGGAGGCCGCCGTCACGGTCTGGCGGAAGGCTGGGCGAGGCCATCCGGAGGGCACCGCACTGCTCGACGCCGAGCTGCGACCGACGGGGCGCCGGGTGCGGCTCGCCGGCGACGGTTCACCGTGGTGGCTCGACTCCGCCCTCGAGATCGACGCCCTGGCGGAGCTTCCGCGGCGCCTGGGCGAGCTCTTCGAGATCCGCGAGGGGGTCTCCACAGGCGCCAACCGACTGCATGCTCGCGACGCCCACCTGGTGCCCGGGGCCAACGCAGGCGACGGGATCTTCGTGCTGAGCGCGGCAGAGGTCGACCGCCTCGATGCCGACCCGGCAGAGCTCCGTCGCTTCGTCCGGCCCCGCTGGGGTGGGGCGCGGGGCGACGAGAGCATCTTGTTGGTTCGGGACGGCGATCTGGAACGGTTGGATCGCGACGAGCCGGCACGCACGGCTGTCGAGCGTCATCTCGAGCGCTTCCGCCCGGTCCTCGGCCGCCGCGCGGAGATCGCCCGAAACCCGTCTCGCAGCTGGTACGCCGTCGCCTGGCCTCGGGCCGGCTCCGCCCCGGTGGGCACGCTCGTGACCCCGAAGTGGGCTCGGCAGCCCGAGTTCTCGGTGCTCCCGCGCGGCGCAGTTCCGATGACGGACCACCGCCTCCTCGTTCCTCGGGCCGACTCGGTGGCGCGGGCTGCGTTCGCCGTGCGCGACTGGCTCCGCAGCGAGCGCCTGCGGCCCTGGCTGGAGCGACGAATGAAGCGAAAGGGGGAGATGATCGAGTGGTATGGACGCCGGCTCGCCGAGATCCCCGTGCCGGCGACCCTCGACTGAAGGCGCTGCCCGACGGAGGCCGATCGGCACGGTCGGGCACGGGTCGGCTCTGCCTCTGAGGGCCGTGCCATCGACCGCCGATGCTTGTCTCGACTTTGGCCTCGTGCTAGCGTCTGCGCTGCCTTCGCTCTGCACAACGATCCGAAACAACAGGGGTTTTTCGCGCTCCATGGTCGACCTTCGTTTCCCTCGACGCACCGGCACCGATCGACCCAGCGGCGGCCGACCGACGCCTTCTCGATGGTCCGCAAGCCGAAACGGGGCCGGGTGGATCTGGGCGCTGCCGATCGTGTTGCTCTTCACCGGCTGCGTGACGAGCGACATGACCACAGCGGAGGGATGCTCGAGTGACACAGAGTGCGGAGAGGGCTTCGCCTGCCGGTCGGGAGAGTGTGTCGACACGTCGGGGGAACGACCGGGCGGCCGCCCGGAGCGAGACTCCGGCACCCCGCCCGTCGTCGACGCCGGCGACGGCGACGCGGTTTCCGAACCCGATAACCCCACCCTCGACATCGGCGGATCGGACACGCAGGCCGACACGGGCGCTCCCGACGATGCCGACGACGACGGCCCGACCGACGCCGACGACGCGGATGACGGCTTCGGCGTCGTGAGTCTCGCGCCCTGTGAGGCCGCGTTGACGGAGTGCGCGGTGGCCGACGGCGCGCCGCGAGACGACGGCGACTTCTGGTGCTACCCCGTCGGCGAAGCGGCCGTCTGCCTGGAGAAATGCGGGTTCCCCGGGGAGACGGGGGAGTGCTCCGGTGAGGACCAGGTGTGCTGGGGCCTGGCGTCGACCGCGGGAAGTCTCCGGGGGTGCATCCCTTCGCAATGCGATGATTACCTCGATCCCGCGGAAGATTGCCCGGCCAGCACCTGCATGATGGTCGTCGAAGGAATCGGGCTCTGTTTCGGCGCGGGCGAGGTCGCCGCTGGTGAGGTCTGCGATCTCGACGCCGGTGATCGAGCCGACTTCTGTACCTCCGGCACTTTCTGCGCCCCCTCCCCCAGCTCCGATACCGTCGGCGTCTGCCGCCCACTTTGCGACGCCTGGTCCGACGGAACGGGCGAGTGCGCCGGCGCACAGGCCTGCGTGCCGTGGATCGGCTTGCAGGGCATCTGCCAGCCATCGACGACGCAGTCGCCGCTGGAGCCCTGCGAGACCGAGGGAGCCTGGTGCGGGCCGCGAACCGAGTGCATCCGCGTCAACACCGGGCCGGACACAGAGGACAACCTTTGCGTCGGATGGTGCCGACGCGGACACCCCGAAGATTGCGCGTTTGATCCGGGACTGGTGTGCAACTGGCGCGTGTTCAGGAACCGCACGGAGATGGGGCTCTGCGTCTCACCTTGCGATCCCGAGATCGGGTGCGGCCTGCCGGGTTGGGATTGCCGGGAGCAGATCTGCCGAGAACCCTGCGTCTCCGATACCGATTGCCGCGAAGAGGGTTGGGGCTGCCTCAACAACGCCTGCGTCTTCCGACCGCCGGGCGGCTCCTAAGAGCTTCCCTACAAAATGCTCACCGGCCCAGACTTCGCCACGCACCCCATCTCGACACCACGACATGTCGCGGAGTACGCCCGGTACACCACAACATGTCGTGTCGCCGATCTGGCGCACCTGTCGAACCCTGGTCTCGGCGCCATTTTGTAGGGAAACTCCTACCCGGTTGGCGTCGGTCTCGAAACGGGATACACGGGGCCCGGACGGTGCTCGAGAGGGATCAGAGATGACGGTCACGCCCCAGCAGCCTTCCTACACCCGACGCCAGTGGCGGTTGATCGATGCGGGCATGCGCCTGCTCGATCGGGTGGGAATCTCCGATTTCACCATGCGGTCGCTGGCCGACGAGATCGGGCTGTCGCCGATGGCGGCCTACAAACACTTCGAGAACCAACGAGCGCTTCAGCTCGAACTCTGGCGCACGTGCCAGGTGGATTTCTACGATGCGCTCCTGGCCGCGACGAGTGACGCTTCGGATCCCGCGACCGCGTTTCTCGTGCTCTGTCGCCGGTTCGTCGAATACTCCATGGAACACCCGTTCCGGTACGAACTCCTCTACAACCACCCCTTCGTTCGGGAGGTCCAGCGGATCCCCGATCTCGACGAGCTGCGGCACTCCGTCTGGCTCTTCGCCCACGATCTCCTGCGCCGAGCCGTCGATGCGGGGTTCTTCCGCGCGGACATTCCGAGCGAGCTGCTGCTCGTCGCGGCCATCTCCCAGGTTCGCGGCCTGTCCAGCCTGCTGATCTACAGCCGCGGGCTCGGAGGAGTCGAGGTGTCCGACGCGGAGTCGATCGAGTCCGGGCTGAAGTTCATCCGCGAGGCGCTGATCTCGCGGTGAACGGACGAATCCCGTGCGTCCTCGTGCTCGTTGGGCTCGCCTGGGGCTGCCCACCGCCCACCGATTCGCCGATCGCCCCGGCGCCGGAGGAGTCGGTGCTCGTGCCCGGAGACTTCGCCCCGTCCGAACATTCCTGGGTCGGACCGCGGTCGCGCCGCACCGACGCGCGCATCGGGGAGGCCGAGCGGACCGAGGCCGACGACGTGGACCTCACGCTCGCCCTCGGGGTCCAAGCCGGCAACGCGACCCGCTGGCGCGTCACGGGGCCGGGC
>CAZFPM010000017.1:1827-17512 GCA_964520965.1 uncultured Myxococcales bacterium | reverse complement strand
CGACGAGCGGTGGCATCTCGACGAGCGCGGACTCTCCATCGTTCGGGGCGACCACCGACGCTTCCTGCTCGTGCCCGGCGACAGGCCCGGCGGGCCGAGCGCAATGCAAGGCGAGCCCGACGGGGAAGTGCCGCCGCTTCCCTACCGTCGGTCGTTGACGCCCGCTCCCGCGCACGGCGAGGGCTGCATCGAGGTGCTGCTGGAGAGCGACGCGGTTCCCGGGCCGGAGTCCGTGGCGGCACTCAACGTCGACTCGGCGACCGAGCGATGGATACTCTGCCCGGGCGTGGGCGAGGTCTCGCGGGAGCACACGACCCGCTTCCCGGCGGGGTCATACACGCTGACGATCGCGGTCGAACAGAACCCCTGATCACGATCACCGGTGCCTGCGGCGTTGCGCCGACGGGGACCGGCCGGAAGCCGAAGGAACCGACCAGCCTCGGCATCAGTCGAGGTTCTCCCAATGGTCGCGCGGAATGTTCGAAGAGCGCGGCGGTGGCTGGGTGCTCAAGATGAAGATCGAGCGCCGATTCTCCGGCTCGTCGACGTTGTCTGCGGTCTGCACCGCGAGCGCCGATTCGCCGAAACCCTGGTAGTAGATCGAGAATCGCGCACCCTCGCCGCGGAAGAACCCGGCAATCGACCGCGCACGGGCGTCAGACAGGCGTTGATTGTCCGCGTCGGAGCCGACCGTGTCGGTGTACCCCGCCACGTAGAGCTCGACCGTCACCCACTCCGCGACCTGGTCCGCCGTCGTCTGGATCTGGGCCAGCCGCGCTCGGAGCATCGGCTCGTCGGCGACCGGAATCTCGGCGCTCCCGGTCTCGAAGTGAACGTATGCCGCGTCGAACTCGACCTTCCACGGGATGTACTGCCGCGAGGCCCACGAGCCCCCTTCTGAGACGGCCCGGACGTCGACGGTCAGGACGCGACCGGGGGGTTGAGCCCACGTCACCTCGAGCGGCGCACCGGCGGGCTCGCCAGCGAACTGCACCGTGCGCTCGGTCAACAGGGCTCCGGTGTCGGCGCGCACGACGATCTCCACGTGGCCGGCCGGCTGGGTCATCGTCAGCGTGAACCGGTGGCTCTCGGCGTCGAAAGGCCCCTCATCGACCGTGAACTCCATCGGGGCGAGGACCTCGATCGTGAACGTGTCCTCGACTCGGCCGCTCAGGTCGGCGTAGCCGGCCTCGATCGTCAGCGTGTACTCCGACGTCCGGGTCGGCGACGGCACGTCGATCTCCCAGCTGCGGCCGATGGGGAGACCCTCGTGCGAGAATTCGAATCGGCGCCCGTCCGCGTGGCGTCGCAGGGTCACCTCGAGGTCCGTCATCAGGTCGAAAGCCTCGATCGTGATCGTCAGCGCATCGTCGCTCTGCTGCCAGCCCCAACCCAGCGGCAGTCCTTCCTGCGCGAGGGCGATCGAGGCCCATGTGACGACGGCGGCGGCAGCGACGAGCGCCGCCGAGAGCGGACCCGCGGCGGGTGACCTAGTCATCGCCCCGAGGAGACGGGGATGCCTGCTTCGCGACCTGCTCCAATTCGTCCCACGCGTCGCTGACGTCGGCGCTCACGGGGGTCGTGTCCGGGGCCGCCTGGCCGTTGTCGAGAGCCGGAGCAGCGGTGGACTCGGCGGGTACGGGAGCGGCCGGCGCTGGCGCAGCGGTCGAGGCCCGCACCGGGGCGACAGGGGCCAAGGTGGCGCCGGTTGCCCGCTTTGCCCAGGAGAGGACCCGGTCGTAGATCGGATCGCCGTTCGGCCCGAGGGCTCTCAGGTCGGCGCCGACGCCGTTGAAGTCGTAACGCTCGCCCAGGAGGTCGAGCGTCGAGAAGTCGAAATCCTCGACGTAGGCGAAGGCCGAGTCCTCCCGCGTATAGCAGCGCACGTCCCAATCGCCGCGCTCGTAGCGCGGATCGATGTAGCGATCCCAGGGCTGTTTCCGGCGAAGCCAGACTCGGCACAGACCATCGCCCTCGCGGGCAACGCCGGTGAGCTTGAACCCGGAGTCGCCGGGTCTACCCCCCGGCGAAGCGAGAAGTTGAAGGCGGCTCACGGACACGTCGTTCTCCCTCGTCTTCGGTGCTCCACGCGCCTGGCGCGCAGGTCCCGCCATCGGGGCGCCGGCACCCTATAGCGTCGTGGGTGACACATCAAGTGGCCGGCGACGGCGACGAGCGGTCGCGCGACGACCGATGACGATGACGAGCGCGCGGGCGGATCCGTCGGACCGCGGGCTCGCCTCGCACCCGTCGCAGCTGCTCGTCGGGAGCGAAGGGGCCGGCGCTCGGCTTGACTCGCGGGACCCGTGCGCACTAGAAGCGGCGAGCCGGATTCGCTGTCTCAGACCCGCATTATCAGACCATGGCCGACGCCTTGTCGCCGTACATCGCCCCGCCGCTCGACGCCGAGCTCGCCGAGATGCTCGACACGCCGCTCGAGCCGGATCCCCTGCCCGACGGCGTCGCGCCCGGCGCGATCGTCGAAGGGACGGTCAAGGAAACGGACGACGACTACATCTACCTCGAGATGGTCGGCGACCAGTTCGGTCGCTGCTTCCGCGATGACGTCTCGGCGCCCGGCGCGGAGCGATCGCTCGAGATCGGAGACCCCGTCGAGGTCCTCGTCGAGGAGGAGATCGATGAGGGGCGCTGGAACGTCTCGGCCGCGAAGGCCTATCTGTTGGGGCGGCAGAGCGAGGTCGCGCGGTGGGCCAAGGACAAGCGCCGGGTGCATGGGCGCGTGAACGTGGTCATCAAGGGCGGTTTCGCCGTCAGCGCCGAAGGCATTCGCTGTTTCTTGCCCGGCCGCGAGTCCGGGATCCGGTTTGCAGAGGCGTTCGACGCCGTCGGCAACGAGTACGACTTCGACGTGATCCGCTACGACCGGCGCAACACACAGCCCGTTCTGAGCCGGCGCTCCCTGGCCGACGCGGAGCGGAAGGCCGCCCGAGCGGTGCGGTTGCAGACCCTCCAGGAGGGCGAGGTCATGGAGGGTCCGGTGGTCTCCCTCAAGCCGTTCGGCGCGTTCGTCGATCTCGGCGGGGTCGACGGCCTGTGTCACGTCTCGGAGCTGTCACTCCACCACATTGATCATCCGCGCCAGGTGGTCGGGATCGGCGACGTCATCCATGTGAAGGTGGTCGAGATCGACCGCGAGAAGGGCCGTGTCGGCTTGTCGCGACGCGACCTTCTCGGTGACGCGAGAAAGGACCGCATCGCGGGCATCGAGCCCGAGACAGTCGTCGAGGGCACCGTGAAGCGCCTCACCGACTTCGGCGCGTTCGTCGAGATCGCGCCAGAGATCGAAGGGTTGTGTCACGTGTCCGAGCTCGCCTGGCGGGGCCGCCCGAAGCACCCCTCGGAGATCCTGGAGGAGGGGGCACAGGTTCGGGTCAAGGTATTGGAGGTCGACCCCGATACGGGTCGAATCGCCCTGAGCCTGCGGCAGACCGGAGAGAACCCCTGGGAGGCGCTCGCCACGAGCATTCCTCCGGGCTCGGCGACGACCGGCCGCATCACCCGCATCGAGGATTACGGGCTCTTCGTTGCCCTGACCGACGACGTCGAGGGGCTGTGCCACGTCTCCGACCTCACCTGGGAAGGGCGTCCCGAGCGACCGAACGACGTGGCCGACTATGCGGTCGGCAACGAGATCGAGGTGAAGGTGCTCGAGATCGACCGCACCCGGGGGCGTGTCTCGCTGGGTGTGAAGCAGCTCGAGGCGGACCCCTGGGACGACGCCGGGGAATCGCTCTTCGAGGGGTCGATCATCAAGGGCACGGTCACGCGCTTCGAGGACAAGGCTGCCTATCTCGAGGTCGTGGGAGGTATCGAGGCGCGGCTCTACATCGCCGAGATCTCCACAGAGCGCGTCGAAAACATCCGGGCGGTGCTCCGCATCGGGCAGGAGGTCGACGTGATGGTGCTCAAGGCCGACCGCCAGCGGCGGCGCCTGGACGTGTCGATCAAGGCCATCATGATCAAGCTCGAGGCCGAAACCCCGAAGTCGTTCGCCGACGACGCCACCGAAATGAATCCGATGGCCGCCGCGCTGCAGGCCAGCGGATTGGTCGAAGAGGACGATCCCGTCGGCGACGACTGAGCCTGGCTCGTCAGACGTAGTGCACGATCGTCGCCTGCACCATCAGGTTGCACGCGGCGTGGTAGACGACCGGAGCGACGATCCCGTCGGTTCGGTCGCGAAGGAACCCGAACAGGAGCGCGGGGAAGAACACCGCGAGGCGCGCCGGGTGGTACCCGATGACGAGGTGTCCGAGCGCGAAGGCCGCCGACACGATCAAGATGCTGCGGGTGAGGAACACGGGCCCCAGTCGCCACCGACGCTCACCGATCGTCTCGTCGAGGCGTCGCTGCAGGTAGCCGCGATAGAAGAACTCCTCGGGGAAGGCGACCAGGAGGAGCTGGACGAGGATCGCCGATGGGATCCAGCCGATGCCCAACGGTAGTCGGATTCCGTCGGTGCTCCTGACCCGGGCGGGCGGCGCGCGGGCAGCTGTTCCGAGCGCGTAGGCGTCGCTGGGCACCGGCGCGCCCTCGATCAGGGCCGCGATCTCGAGCTGCGACCCGCCCGCGGTGCGGAACGCGGCGACGACTGGCCTCGTGGTGCTCCCGGAGAGTGTCCACACGCTGGCACCATCGGGGCCCTCCCCATCGGCACGTGCGCTCCGCAGTCGTCCGTCGGTGCGTATCTCCAGGCTCCACGGCGCCGTCTCTGGTTCCCAGGTGACGTACGTGATCTCGTATTGGTGGAACACGTGCACGACCCCTGGCTCGGGCTCCGCGGGCTCGCCGTACCAGCGGTCGGGCAGATGGACGTAAGCGCCGACGTCCGGAGCGAACTCGAGCCCCACGACGCGCGTATTCCACCAATGGTTGGCTGGCAGGAAGAGCACGAACGTCAGGAGGCTGATGCCCAGGCCCCACCGCAACCCGTTGACCGCGCCACGAAAGGTCAACCCATAGGCTTCGGTTCCCGGACCATTTCGCGGCAGCGTGACCGTCGGGATCCAGAGAAAGACCGCGGCAACGAGCGTGACGAGGTTCGCGCGCACGAAGGGCACCGAACGTCCCATCAGATCGAATGCCGCCGTGAGGAGCAGCGTCGCAGCGAACGCTACCGCCACCTCGCGGACCCCTGATCGGCGCGGGCTCGATGTCTGCGGCGGCCCCGTCATGGAGACCGCCACGCGGACCAATTGCTTGGAAAACGGTCGGTCGGCAGGGTAAAAGGGGGGCTGTCAGAACGCGACCGTCTCCTGAGACGATCCGGCAGCGAGGGGCGCCGGCACCTCAGGACGACGGAGTTACGCCCCGAGAACAGGTAGTTGGAACATGGCGACGGATGACCAGGGTGGCGGCCCTACCGATCTGAGTGGAGTCACCTTCATTGGTAAGGGCGGCGCCGAGGGATCGTCGGAGAGCTACCACATCAAGCGGAGCACCGGGAAGGTGCTCGGCCCCTTCGACACCGAGCTGATCAAGGAGATGATCCGGAGCGGGAAGCTCACGGGTGACGAGGGCGTCTCGCAGGACCGGAGCTTCTGGATCCCCATCATGGCCGTGCCGGACCTGGCCCAGGTGTTCCGCGAAGCCGAGGAGGCAGGCAGCGACACCCAGCTCGGCCTCAAGACCGTCGGTGACAAGGAGGAAGCCCAGCGCCCGACGCTGGTGGAGTCGTTGGAGGAGCCCCTGCATCTCGAGTCCACCGCGCAACGTCCGCCACCCCTGCCCGGCACGGCGCCCGGCGGTCCGGCGAGCAGCGAGTTCGCGGGTGCGCCCGAGGCCACGTCGGTCGGGGGCCTCGCCTCCGGCGCGTTCTCCCCGGTCCCGCTCGGCGAGGCGATCGAGGAGAGTGTCGCTGGCATCCAGGTATCGGAACGCGAGGCGCTCTCCCAGGTTCCCGGGGTGCGCAAGCTGTCGCCGGACATGCCAGGGATGCCGGGCGGACCGACGCAGTCGACGAACGAGCTCCCGATGCCGCACGGGTTCACCAACTTCCCGTTGCCGGCAGACGAGATCCCGCAGTTCCCCGTTCCCAAAGAGGGCGCGCCGTCGGGTGGAACCCTGACGCAGCCGGTGCACTCGATCACGGAGACCCAGCCGCCAGACGCGCCGCCGCTGGGATTCGGCCCTCCGCCGACATCCGACGCGGGCGGCGACCCGAGCTACTCGACCGCCGAGCTGCCCGTCGACGGCAGCGATCTGCCGGTCTCCGCGGGCACGGATCTCCCGATCTCCGCCCAGACTTCGGCAGAGCTTCCCGCGAGCACCCACGGCAAGACCGTGGGCTTCGGCGCCGGCGATCTGTCGAACCTGCCGACATCGACCACGAACCTGCCCCAATCGGCCGACAATCTGCCCCAATCGGCCGACAATCTGCCCCAATCGGCCGACAATCTGCCCCAATCGACACTCGATGCGGGGCAGTCGCCGGGATCGAGCCCGCCCAAGTTCGGAACGGTCGCGATGAGCGGCCTGGGCTTCGACGACCTGACCGGAGACACCGGGGCGGTCGGCCAGGCAGGGGGCCCGTCTGCGGAGCTCCCGGCGAGCCTCCGCCAGACCGGTGCCTCCGTGCTCGACACGATGGCGCAGACCGACGACATCTGGGCGGCACCCGAGACCGCGGCCCCTCCCACGGCCGAGGCGCCAGAACAGTCGCAGAAGGAGTTCCGCACCGAGTCGTTCTCGTTCACGGGCGGCAATCCGCTCGAGGCGCTCGAGCAGGCCCACAAGGAGGGCGGCGGGGCAATGCCGGCGGAGACCGGATGGCCGGTCGGGGACGCCGTTCCCAGCCCCCCCGACGACGACTTCGCCGACTTCTTCCCGGGAGACGGCGAGGGGATGGTCACGACCGACCTCCCGCTCGAGGACATCGCGGAGACCGCCGAGCCCGAGAGGAAGGAAGAGAAGCCAAAGAAGAAGCGGTCGATCGGCTCCGGATACGGGATCAAGATCCTCATGATGGTCGCGCTGCTCGCGATCCTCGGGGGCGCCGCGTTCTTCATCAAGGACATGCTCGCATCCCGGGGCGACGACCCGAGCGATCCGGTCGTGGCACCCGTCGACGCCGGCCCGATCGCGGTCGCCGTCGAGTTGCCGCCGATCACCGAGCTCTACGGGAGCGGGCACCCCGGCTTCGTCGAGTATATCGACCTCGCCCGGACCGCGGTGGGGGATCGTGGAGCTCCCGATGACCGGGCAGCGCTGCTGCTCTCCACGTCGTGGTTGCTGGTAGACCACCCGGAGAACGAGCAACTCTACGAAGAGATGCGCCGTACCTTCGACGCGCTCACCGATGTTCCCGAGGACGCAGCGAACGCGGATCTCGTCGCCACCGCGAGAGCCGCCTTCCTCGCGGCGATCGCATCAGATGACGCACCCGACGCGCTCGAGGCGGCGCGCCAGGGCGAGTTCGCGGCGATCGGCCACCTGTTCACCGGGTTCTACGACATCCAACGGTCCCGGGGCGTGTCGTTCGCCGAGCCCGAACCGCCCGCGGCCGCACCGATCGAAGGATCCGGTGACGCCGAGTCCGAGGCGGAGGGAGCGGGGGCCGAAGAGGCCGGGGCAGAAGGAGAGGCCGCGGGCGAGCCCGGCGAGGAGGCCGTCGCCGACGAGGTCGAAGAGCCCGAGGCGGAAGAAGCGCCGACGGTCGAAGACGAAGGCAGCGTCGAAGCCCCGGTCGTCGCCGAGGCATTCGTGCTCGGCGAGGACACGTTCGACGCCTTCGACGCGGCCATTCGGGCCGATCCGGACATCGTCGACGCACACTATTGGCGTGGTTGGGTGACGTTGGAGTTGGGAGACGCGGACACGGCCAGCGGCCACTTCGAAGCAGCCATCGAACGAAACCCGATGCACGTCGGCGCCGAGATCGGCATGGCCCGGACCCTGCTCACCCAGGGCATCCTCGCCGCCGCAGACGCACGGATCCAGCGGGTCATCGACGAGTTCGAGAATGACTCCTCCAGCAAGCAGCGGAGCGACACCTTCGTCGTCGCGGCGGCGATCTCCGTCTCGCGACTTCAGCCCGAGTTGGCGATCGAGTCGCTCCTCAGCGCGCTCCAGGCAGACCCGACCAACGCTTTTGCGCTCGAGATGCTCGGTCAGCAGTTTGCGAGGGCCGAGCAATACGCGCGAGCTGTCGAGTACTTCGAGAGCAACGCCGACCTGGGCGAAGGGGATCCGGAGACCACCATCGGACTCGCGCGGTCGCTGATCGGGCTCGAGGCGTACGACGACGCACGGGCGCTGCTCGAGGCCGGGCTGGAGCAATTCCCGCGCGATGCTCGATTCCCGTACCTGCTGGGTCGCGTCTACGAGCTCGAGGCGGAGTTCGAGCTGGCGCGCCAATACTACCGCCAGGCGGTGCAGATCGACCCGCAGAACGTGCGGCCGATGGTCAGTCTCGCTCAGCTGGCCGAGCGCGAGAACATGCCCGCGGAGTCGCTGCGGATGCTCGACGAGGCCTACTCGATCAACACCAACAGTGCGTCGAGGTCGAACGAGATCGGTGAGATGTACCTGCGACTCGGCGAGACCAACCGCGCCGTGACCGCCTTTCGGGGCGCGCTCGCGATCGACCAGTCGCATCCCGACGCGCGGATCAACCTGACCGAGTACTACCTGAACACCGGCCAGCAACAGCGCGCGATCGAGAACCTGCAGGAGATGATCAACGCTGGCGTCGACAGCCCGAAGGTGCGGTTCCTCAACGCCCGCGCCCTCCATGGGCTCGAGGAGTTCGACCGGGCGATCGAGGAACTGCTCGTGCTGCAGGAATCCGACCCCGACAACGCCGAGTATCTCTTCCTGCTCGGCCTGGTGCACTTCGACGCCGGGAACCACGTGGCGGCGCGGCTACAGTTCGGCCGCGCCTACGAAGAGGCGCCGAGCATGTCGATCGCCCTCTACTCCGTCGGGCGTTGCGACATCGAGCTCGACAACTACGTCGAGGCCATCACTGCCCTGACCACCGTGTCCCACCGCAGCAGCAGCGGGGAATACCACTACTGGCTCGGCGTCGCGCTGGAGAAGGGCGAGCAGCCGGCACAGGCAATGGTGGCCTACGCGCAAGCCATCGAGTCGGATATCGCCTGGTCGCTCGAGCATCCCGAGGTGTTCCACCGGCGCGGCCGCCTCTACTTCCTGCGCGGAGCCACCTCGGCCGCCTACCGTGACCTGCGCACCGTCCTGACTCTCCGACCCGTGCATGCCGAGGCCTCGTGGACGCTGGGACGCGTCCACTTCGACCTGCGCGAGTACAACGACGCGATCCGGCTGCTCGACCACAGCCTGGCGATCGACGCCGAGCAGCCCGAGGTCCACTATCAGGCCGGTCTGTCGTATCTCTTCCGCGAACCGGTCGACCTCCAAGCCGCTCTCGGCCATCTGGAGGCCGCGCGCGATGCCGGCTACGGTCTGCAGAGGCCCGAACTCTTCCAGAAACTCGGCTACGTTTACCGTGACCTCAGGCGAAACGCTGACGCTGCCGCCGCACTGGAATCCTACCTCGAGCACGCGAATCCCCCGTACGACGAAGCCCGCGAGATGCGGAACGAGATCGATCTACTCGGTGGTCGTCGTTAGCGCCGGAGCCAACCGCCCTTGAAACTGCTGATCCTGGCCGCGGAAGGCCCCGAGCTCGACGCGCTCCGATCCAACCTGACCGGAATGCGCATCGACGAGATACGTACCGCATCGTCGTGGCCTCTGTTCATGCAGGCCGTCGCCGAGGCTCGGCCTGACCTCGCGATCGTCAGCTTCGCGGCGCTTCGGGACGAGGGAGAGGACGCGGTCACTTCGGCAGACATGACGCTGCGTGCGCTCGGGCAGCCCTTCATCATCTGCCTCACCGAGGAGCTCGCCGACGAGCGGTTCCGACTGGAGATGGAGATGGAGACCGAGTTCGAGCACTTCGTCACCCTCCCCTCGTCGCCGACCGAGTTTGCCGCGATGATCTTCCGATCGCGGACGGGTGATGCGGCCGTCTCGACGCTCCGGCCGACCACCGACGCCGATGCCGGTGCCGCGGATGAGGGCGACATCGCCGATGAACCCGACCACGAGGGCGAGGCCGACTCCGAAGACGCCACGCCGGAAGACGCCGCGTCCGCAGACTCCGACGGCGCCGAGCCGAGCGATCCGGAAGACGACAGCCGATCGCCGGACACGGCGGAGGCGGCGCGTCCGGAACAGGCCGAGACCGTCGAAGAGGATCTCTCGGGCGGCGACGGCGGAGGCCCGGACTCACCCCTCGACGTGGGGGTAGAACGGACGAGTGACGTCACCGTCGAGGTCGACGCGGTCACGCTCGAGGCGTACAAGCACAGCTTCCCCACGAAACCGGGAATGGAGGCGCTCACCGACGCGGAGGCTTCACCGGACGAGGCGGCGCCAGATGCGGCGGCCGACGACGAGGCGGAGGCCCCGGTCGATGCCGACGACGGCGCGGGCGAAGAAGGCGGGACGTTCGAAAGGACCGGAACGGCTCCGGGTCGCGTGGGACCCGGGGCGGCGGGGCCGGACGACCACGAGGTGAGCGGCGGGCACGTGGCCGTCGTCGACGAGGACTCGTCGGCAGTCGACGAGGCCCTCGACTCTCTCTTCGGCGTCGTTGACGCATCCGCCACCATCGTCGCCACACCCCCTGCCGCCGGGGCGTCGTCTCCGGCGGAGACGGGCGAAGGCGCGGAGGCGGGCGACCCGGACACGGCGGAGGCGGGCGAGGCCGAAGACGAAGGTGCCGCTGACGTGGGCACGGAGAAGGTAGACGGGGTCGACGAAACGGCGGGCGCAGAGGAGGTGGCCGGAGCGGAGCAAGCGGCAGAGCCGCCCGCCGAGGAGCCGCCCGCCGAGGAGGCCCCCGCCTACAGCAAAGAAGAGGCAGAAGCCCGAGCAGAAGCCGAGATCGCCGCCGCCGCGGCGGCCGCTGCAGCCAGCCCTGCCGAGGAGACAGGCGCCGAAGACTCGTCCAGACCATCGCGGCAAGACAGCGAGGTCCGCGAAAAGACCATCTCGGTCCGAGCCCACATCTCCGGCGGTATCCCGATCGTGCCGGTCGAGGGCGGCAGGCCGCACACGGTCAAACTCCCCGACCCGAACGGCGGGAACATCGCGACGGCACCGGTCCCGTGGGTTCTGCACGCCCTCAACGTGCTGCGCGCGACGGGAGAGCTCTTGCTGGAGAACGCCACGCTGGCACGCCGGGTGATGTTCTTCGCCGGCGAGGCGGGCACCGTCGACCGCGTCCCGAAGGTCGCCGACGAACGCAAGCTCCTGAGCACGTTCAGCTGGCACGAGGGAGTCTACCAGTTCCAGGCTTACCCGGTCGCCGAGGCGAGCTTCTTCACGTTTGGCGAGCCCCTCGAGCTGATCCACCGGGGCATCGAACGCCACATCGGCATGAACGAATCGGCGACGGCGCTGGGGCCGTATCTGAAGAAGTACCCGATTGTGACGGACCAACTGGCTCGCACATCTCACATCCTCGGACTCGAGGATCTGGCCCGCTTCACCGCGCGGACCGACGGGACGATGACGCTGGAAGCGCTGATGGTCAGCGCCGGCGCGGACACCGAGGCGACGCTCCGGAATGCCTACTTCGGCTGGCTGACCGGGATCGTCGTCTTCCTCAACGAGTCGGAGACATCCCCGCTCTGCGTGTCGTTCGAGTCGGCTCCGATGATCGATGTCGAGGGGCGCCCGGTCCACGAGTCGATTCCCGGCGGAGTGAGCGACGTCCACGCAACGGTCCCGAACCCGGGCATGCTCAGCGGCAGCCAACGGGCGGTGTCGTCGGACGAGACGCACGCCCACCGCGAGACCTTCGAGCGCCTCGGGCAACAGTGGGACAAGGTCTCCTCCCAAGACGCGTACGAAGTGTTCGGATTGGAGCCCGGTTGCGGCGTCGACACCGTGAACAAGCGGTTCTACGACCTCGTCAGGGAGTACCATCCGGACCGCTATGCGCAGATCCAGAACACCCAGATCAAGACGCTCGCCGAGAAGATCTTCGTGCATGTCCGCGGACTGCACACGGATCTGGTCACGCGCGAGCGCACCGGAGACTATCGCCCCACGGCGGGCAAATCGGCCAGCGTGAAGGCGGGAGGCGACGACGTGGGATCGCGGGCGGCGCGGCGGCGGGCAGGCAGCACGGCGGCCTCCGGAGCCCAGCGCCGCACCGCGGGGCCCGGGCCCGACGCTTCGGGTGCGGCAACACGTTCTCGAAACGTCGGCGAGGCCCTCAACCGCCTGCGGAACCGGGGTGCGACCCCCTCGGCGGCCAGCGCAGCAGTGGACGCGGAGCCACGGCGGCGCAGCACGGCATCGCATCGGACTCTGGGGGCTGCGCGGCAGATGAAGCCGGAACAGCTCCTGCGCAACGCCAAGAAAGCGACGGCACAGGGCAACGACGGCAAGGCGCTCGATCTGGTGTCACTCGCTCGCACCAAGGGGATGACCGGGTCGGTGATCGACGGATACGAGATCTACCTGACGTACAGCGTCGAGGGGAGCGGGGGGCCAGAGGCCCTGGAACGCCTGGAGGAGCTCCGCGAAAAGACCGAGGGTGGGGTCGAGGAGTCGGAGGTGCTCACGCTCGCCGGACACATCTGCCGACTCGAGGAGGCGTTCGACGAAGCGTCCAAGTTCTACGTACAGGCCACGGACCTCTGGGGGGACAACGAAGAGGCGAGTCGGTGGCTTCGACACCTGAAGAAACGGGACGACGAGACCAAGAAGAAGAAGTCGCCGTTCTCGAATGGTTTCCTCAACAAACTGTTCAGCGCCAAGTCGAAGTAGGTACAACAGTAGCTGAAGCCGCCGTAGAGATCCTGCGCCACGCCTGTAATGAGTAGAATCATCGGTATCGACCTGGGGACGACCAACTCGTGCGTGTCGGTTCTCGATGCGGACGAACCGCTCGTCCTTCCGAACGCCGAGGGGTCGCGAACGACTCCGTCCGTCGTTGCCCTGACCGACAGTGGAGAGCGGCTCGTCGGCCAGCAGGCGAAACGGCAGGCCATTATCAACCCCGAGCGCACGCTCCACGCGATCAAGCGGCTGATGGGTCGCAAATACCGATCGGAAGAGGTCGGCGAGCTCCGCAAGACGCTGCCCTACAAGTTGGTCGAGAACGTCAACGGGGACTGCTGGGTCAATATCGCGGGCCAGAACTTCTCGCCGCCGGAGATCTCGGCGATGGTCCTCAAGAAGATGAAGTCCACCGCGGAGGACTACTTCGGTGAGGAGATCGACCAGGCGGTCATCACGGTCCCGGCCCATTTCGACGACGCGCAACGGCAGGCCACCAAGGATGCCGGCCGCATCGCCGGGCTCGAAGTCAAGCGGATCATCAATGAACCGACGGCCGCAGCGCTCGCCTACGGACTGAGCCGAAAAGAAGACGGCATCATCGCCGTGTTCGACCTCGGCGGCGGCACGTTCGACATCTCGATCCTCCGCATGAAGGGCACCCAATTCGAGGTGCTCGCCACGTGCGGTAACAACTCGCTCGGGGGCGACGACTTCGACCGCGTCATCGTCCGCCGTCTCTTGGAGTATTTCGAGGACGAGACCGGCATCGACATCGCAGACGACCGCATGGCGTTGCAGCGGATTCGCGAGGCCGCCGAGGCCGCAAAGTGCGAGCTGTCGACGCTGACCGACACCAACATCAACCTCCCCTTCCTCGCGGTCGACGCAGACGGACCCAAGCACCTCAGCTATCAGCTGACCCGGTCGGAGCTGAACGAACTCTGCATGGACCTCGCCAACCGGCTCTCCAAGCCCTGCGGCATCGCGATGGACGACGCCGGCGTCACCCCGGACGAGATCATGGATGTTCTCGTCGTCGGCGGCATGACCCGCATGCCGCTCATCCGCGAGAAGGTCACCGACATCTTCGGCCAGAAGTCGCGCAAGGACGTGAACCCGGACGAGGTCATCGCCATGGGCGCCGCGTTGCAGAGCGGCATCCTCGTCGGCGACGTGCGCGAGGTCGTCCTCATGGACATCACCCCGCTCTCGCTCGGCATCCGGGTCGTGGGCAATAAGATGTCCAGCATCATTCCGCGCAACACGCCGATCCCCTCGAAGCGCGAGAAGGTCTTCACCACCACCGAGGACGGCCAGGACGTCGTCTCCATCGCCGTCCTGCAGGGTGAGAAGAACACCGCGTCGGAAAACCGGCTGCTCGGCACGTTCAATCTAGCCGACGTCCCGGCGAAGCGGGCCGGCGAACCCCGCATCGAGGTGACCTTCGCCATCGACAACGACGGCATCGTCAACGTCTCTGCCAAAGACCTCGATACCGGCATGTCTCAGAGCATCGTGATCACCGACCACGGCGGCTTGACCGAGGAGGAGATCCGTCGAGCGTCCGAGCGAACGGTCATCGCCAACGTCGCCGTCGACATCTGATCTCCTCGACAGCCCCGACGTGCACCCGCTGAGCCCGGCGACCCCGTGGGGAATCAGCCGCCGGTGAGCTCGGACGCGCCGCTCGGGTCGTCGACCATGCCGAAGAGGCGCTGCACGTGCGTCGCCACCCAATCGGCAGCCCGATACATCGCGGGCACCGCGACGAGGGTGAGGAAGGTCGCGACCAACAGTCCCGTGACCACCGCGTTCGCCATCGGTCCCCACATCTCGACCGATGATCCACCGGTCACGATCCGCATGTTCTTGGCGTCGACGCTGATTCCGAGCACGGTCGGTAGGAGTGATAGCGCGGTCGTCATCGCCGTCAGCATCACGGGCCGAAGACGGACGAGTCCCGCCTGCACGACCGCCTGGCGCGCGTCGAGTCCTCGCTGACGGAGCTGGTTCGTGTAGTCGACCAGTACGATCGCGTTGTTCACGACGACGCCGGCCAACGAGATGATGCCCACGCCGGTCATGATGATGCTGAAGGGCGCGCCCCGGAGCAGCAGGTTCCACAGCACGCCCAGCAACGAGAGCAGCACCGCGACGAGGATGATCAGCGGTTGCGTCACCGAGTTGAACTGCGTGATCAGGACCAACGCGATGAGGAAGAGCCCGGCCATCAACGCCCGTCCGAGGAATTGCTCGGCTTCCGCCTGGTCGCGGTTCTGACCGGTGAACCGGATCTCGTAGCCCGGCGGCAGACTGAAGTCCGCAGCGATTCGCTCCTGCACGGCCCCCAGGACGGCGCCGTCCTGGAATCCCGCGGCGCTCTCCCCCGTGAGCGTGACGACCCGTTCCCCGTCGACGTGCCTGATGGAGCCGTAGCCCGGCGCGACCCGCACCGCGGCGACTTCGGTCAGCGCGATGTCGTCGCCGTCTTCGTTCGTCACCCGAAGGGCGGCGATGTCCTCGACGTTGCTGCGGGCGCTGCGCGCCATCCGCACCGTGATGTCGTACTCCTCGTCGTCCTGACGGAACGTCGATGCGTCGACGCCGTTGATCGCCGCGCGCACCGTGTTGGCGATGTCGCGCGTGCTGACCCGAACACTCGACGCGGCCTCGCGGTCGACGAGGACGCGCACCTCCGGGCGTCCCGTCGAGTAGTCGTCGCACAGGTCGACGACTCCCGGTACGTCTCGGATCGCATAGGCGAGGTCCGTGGCGATCTCGCCGAGGACGTCGTAGTCGCGGCCGACGATCTCGATGCTGATACGAAGACCGTCGTCACGGT
>CAZFPM010000017.1:0-1817 GCA_964520965.1 uncultured Myxococcales bacterium | reverse complement strand
CAGGCGATCTCCGTGACGCCATCGCGCGCCGCCCGGTGCATCGCCTTGCCCATCGTCGCGTGCCGGTAGATGTTCTCGACGGTCACGACCGCGTTGTCGACCAACATGCCGAGTGCGAGGACCAACGAGAACAAGACGACGATATTCAGCGTGATGCCCAGCGCCGCCAGGATGGCGAAGCTGATCAGCATCGACAGCGGTATCGCGATCGCGACGAAGAGCGCGTTGCGAAGACCCCCCATGAAGAAGAGCAGGAGCACCACGACCAGCATCAGGCCGGTCAAGATGTTGTTCTCCAGCTCCGTGAGCTGATCGCGGATATCGAGGCTGACGTCGCCCAGGATCGTGAAGGTCACGATCCCGGGGAATTCCTCCTCCATATCGGTGACGAGCACCTTCACCTCGTCGGTGATCCGGATGATGTTCTCGCCCGCACGACGGCTGACCGACAGCGACACCGACTCGTAGCCGTTGAGCCGCGAGTAGGTCGACACGTCTTCGTAGCCATCGATCACCTCGGCGACATCGCGCACGAAGATGGGCTCTCCCTCTTCCTCGCGGATCACCAGGCCCTCGATCTCGGAGACGTTCTCGAACTCCCCCGGTACGCGGACCAGGTACTTCAGATCGCCGACGTCGATGGACCCGCCGGGAAGGTTCAGGTTCGCCGCCTGGATCGTGCCGACGATCTCCATCAGCGTGACGCCGTAGAACTCGAGCAGCGCCGGGTCTGCTTCGATGGCGACCTCGCGCTCCAGCCCGCCGATCAGCGCCACCTCGAGAATGCCCGGGATCCGTTCGATCCGGTCCTGAAGGACCTCGGCGACGCGCTCCAGCCCGACGAGCCCGATCTCGCCGCTGATGTTGACCACCATCACCGGCCACTCGCTGAACGAGATCTCCGTGACGATCGGCTCCTCGGCGTCCGCCGGCAGCTCGGACTCGGCGGTGTCGACGCGCTCGCGGACCTTCGGGAGCACATCGTCGATGTCGACGGTCGGCTCGAATTCGATCGAGATCATGCTCGCGCCTTCTGCAGACGTGGAGCGGATCTCCCGGACGTCCTTCAGCTCGTCGAGCTCCTCCTCGATTGGATTCGTGATCAGGGTCTCGATGTCCGCCGGTGACACCCCGAAGTAGGGGGTGGTCACCATCACGTACGGAATCGTGATGTCCGGCGCCGCCTCGCGGGGAAGCCCACGATAGGCCGTCAGCCCGGTGACCGTCAGCACGCCGATCGCGACGAAGATCGTGACCGAGTGCTGGATCGACCAATTGGTCAGCTTCATTCCGGGGCCCGCGTGCCCGGTCCGCCGGTCTGGCCGAGCGAGGCTCGGAGCTGGGTCGCGCAGCACCCCCCCAGGGGTGCCGTCCGCACGTCCTCACCCTGCACGAGCAGGCGGTGACCACGCACCACCAGCTCGTCGCCGGCCGCCAGCCCCGAGCTCACCACCGAGAAGCGGCCCCGACCGGGGCCGACCTCGACCCTACGGAGCTCGGCCACGCCGGCGCTCTCGACGAACACCTCCTGACCGTCGATTCCCTGGAGCACCGCGTCCCGCGGGATCACGATCACGCCTCGCAGGTCGCGTTTCGGAATCGACGCGGACGCCCGCATTCCGGCACGGAGAGCGCCGTCGGCATTGTCGAGGTGGATCTCCAGCGGGAAGGTGCGGCTCGCCGGCTGAGCTTCGATACCGATCTCCGCGAGCACCCCGCTCCGCTCCTCGCCCGTCGCCTCGATGCGTACGCTCACCGCCATGCCCTCTTCGACGAACGCGATCTCCCGCTCGGGAAGACCGACCCGGACGACCGCC
>CAZFPM010000016.1:19249-44087 GCA_964520965.1 uncultured Myxococcales bacterium | reverse complement strand
TCCTCGCGGATCAAGAGAACAAGACCCGTGCAGAATCTCTGCCCGGGTCATCTAGTCCTTGACCAAGCTCAGGGGGAGGCCCACAGGTTTTCGCCCCCCTCCACCTCGTATGCACCGTCCGGGTTGACCTTGTCGGCCCCTCTATGACTACGATGACGACTGTCCACGAGCTCGGGTCCGATTCATCCCACCGAGCCTCTATCGGACCCCCCCCGCATCGCAAAGCAATGTTGTCCAACGACTTCTTTCTCGGGCTGTCTTTCCTCACCCTGGTCGGGTGTGCGAACGCAACGCCGGCCTCCGTAGCGGTGTGTGAAGGCGACGTCTGTCCTGACGGTTCGGCGATCGACCGAGTGCTGCCGGGGACAACACCAGATGGGAGCACCGACCCGGTGCTCGATATCACCCAGGCCGATGTAGCCGACACCGTTCCGGATGGGGCGCCAGATGCGGAACTGGATATTGGTGAACCCGATGTCGATGTCGATGTCGATGTCGGTGTCGATGTCGATGTCGGCGCCTGTAGCCCTGACTGTGCTGGAAAATGCGTTGGTGCAGATGATGGGTGTGGAAGTCGGTGTCTGGTCGACAATTGTCCGTCGGTGTGCTGTGAAACCGTCTGCTGTGGGTCTGGAAATGTCTGCGAAGGGGGCCGCTGCGTCGCTGCCGGTGTGTGCGACCCTGACTGCGATGGAAGATGCGTTGGTGCAGACGATGGGTGTGGAGGTCGGTGTCTGGCCGACAGTTGTCCGTCGGTGTGCTGTGAAACCGTCTGCTGTGGGTCTGAAGAGGTCTGCGAAGAGGGTCACTGCAGCACACCAACTGCGGATTGCAGCGGAATCGAGGCCCATCCGTCCTTCGAGTTGTGTGAGGAAGGCAGCGACTCCTGCGCCGGCGTGTTCACGAACGGGGCGGGGTGTATCGCCTACTGCGCCGCCGCCGACATGCACTGTGTCGGGCGGTATGGCGGGGAGCCCGGATGTGACCTGGAGCTGCACAACCCACTGACCTGCGGCGTGTCGAACGATCACGCGTCGGATTGGTGCGTGTGTGAGTCGGGAGGTGGACCGCTTGTGGATCCGGATTGCGAGATCAACCCCGCCTACCCACCCGCGCTGGTCGAACAACACTACTCGAGTGCCACCTTCACTCAGCGTTCGAGCTGGGCACTGACATGCCGAGACTACGCCTACACAGCGCGTTTCGACGAGCACGAGACCTGCGACAACGCGTACCGCCGGGGCTCTGGTCGCGGCACCGCCATCTTCAACCTCACGGTCAACAGAGGCACCTACGAGGTGCACATCGAGGGCAGGCACACGGCGAACCGAAACAGCGAAGGAGCCCTGGTCATCGTGAGCTCCGCCGGTCATTCCTACCGCGCCTTCATCAATCAACGCGATGACAGCAACGCGCTGGTGTTCGACCTGCACGGCGTGTACTGCCTCGACGGCGCGGTCGAAGTGGTCATGGACTCGACCGTCAGCGGCCTGTCCGACTCGATTCGCAGTGTGAGGCTCACTCCCAGCTACTGACACCCGTGCGCTGACGCGAGGCACCGCGGCGAGCCCTCTCTGCCGGGGCGCGGAGCCCTTTGACGGTGGGCTCCGCTCAGGGCGCGGACAGCGGGTCGGCGGGTCGAATGCCTCGGGTTGAATGCCTCGAAGGAGCGGCCATCTGGTGACCTGTGCAACTCCCCAAGACCTGTGAGGATGTTCCAGTGAAACGTATTCTCCTTCGGCTATCGCTCTTGTCGTCTCTTCTGTTGGTGCCGGCCTGTCTGGGGGACAGCGGGACATCCGACAGCCCCGGTTCGCACCGCGACACCGTGGCGGGTGCGAATGGTGACGCCGGTGATGCCGGCTCCGAGGACGCCGCCGGGACCGACGCCGGTGATGCCGGCTCCGAGGACGCCGCCGACACGGACGCGGCCGGGGAAGATGTCGTAGCCCGGGACCTCCGCGAGGATTCGACCGCGCCAGGCGACGCCGCCCCGGAAAGCGACGGCGGGCTGTCTCCCACGCCCGATGCGACCGCCCGATACATCCGTATCTTCACGACGGAGAGTCCTTCCTGGGTCTCTTGGAAGGAGGTTCAGGTCGTCGGGGCCGACCTCGACTCTGATGTCGTCTCCAATCTCGCCCTCGGGCGGCCTGCGACCGCATCGGACAGCACGAGTACGGGCCCGCCCGAACACGGTGTCGACGGGGACGAAGAGACCGGCTGGAATGCCAACGACTTCCCACCGGCGTGGTTCGAGGTGGATCTCGGCCGCCCCGCCCGCATCGAACGCATCCGGCTTCTGGTCGGGCAAGACCCGCCGGGACGGACGGTTCACGAGATCCAGCTGCGCACCGGGGCGGGTGCCTACGAGACGGTCCACACCTTCGACCAGGTGACCGAGGCCGGGCAATGGCTCGAATTCGTCATGATCGACGGTCCCGACGTGACACCACATGACGATTGGGATTACACCTGTGAGCGCGTCGGTGTAGGCCATGGCGATGGCTTCTTTCGCCTCGCCGAGTTCCGCGGTCAGCTCTACGCCGGCCTCTTTGGCTACGGGCTGGAGGACCGGAGCATGCTCTATCGCTACCCGGACTGGGAGCTCGTCGAGCCGGGCCTGACCGGGATCGGCGAGTCGGTCTGCGCGCTTCGCGAGTTCGACGGCGCTCTCTATGCCAACACCGAGAACAGTGGAGACATCTACCGTTCGTTCGATGGCACACACTGGGAGCGCGTCCACAACGGAGAGGCTGGCTCGATCGGTTGCGGGCTGGCCGAGTTCGGTGGCGACCTCTACGCGGTCAACTACCGCTATTCTCACGCGGATCACGGGAAGGTCCTGCGCCAGGTCGGGGACGACTGGAGAACCGTCTACGACAGCGGTGATGTACCGCTCTATCTGCGCGAGATCGTCACATATGACGGGGTGCTGTACGCCTTTGCGATCCACCAGGACACCAATCAAGGGCAGATGTTGACCTCGACCAACGGCTCCGACTGGACCCTCACCGAGGTCGGAAACCGCTACTTTCGCGGCTACGTCTGGAGGGGCTTCCTGTGGCTCGGCGCCACAGACCGGGGGGGAGCCGACGACGCCAGCGTCTTCCGCTTCGACGGCAGCGAGTTCGTGCAGACCCACCGCAGCAGCCGACGCTACGTAGCGGATCTCCACGCTTTGGACGACCGCCTCTTCATCTCGACGTCGAACGGGTTCAAAGACGATGTCGGCCCCTCCGGTGTCTGGGTGTCCGGAGATGGAGAGAGCGACTGGGAGCAGGTCTGCGAATTCTCCGAGACCGCCGCCTGGAGCATGGCGGTCGTCGATGACGAGCTCTACGTCGGAACCTGGGAGTTCAGGCGGGGCGGGAGCGTCTATCATGTGCGCCGGGTCGACCCGGACCCGGGGTCCGACTCCGATCCACCGGATTGCGAGCGCCGGTCGGGCACGTTGGACGTCGGTGCGACCTACACCGTGGAAATCGATGCGCACACGGGAGATGAAGACACCACCGAGCCCAAGACGGACGCCAACGACGGGCGGGGCGGGGACCGCATCGATTACCGCCGCCACAATGTGGCTCGCGCGCACAACCGCCTCTATTGGTACACGTCCAACCACCGCGTCGCCGGAGAGCCCGACCCGAGCGGTGAGCAACATGTCGACTATGTGCCCGACTTCTCGAGCATCGGCGTGGGCTGCTACCACATCGTCGCCCAGTACCAGTCGACCGAGAACCGCGCGCTCTATGCGGCCGAGTACCTGATTCGTGACGGTGAGCGCGTTCGCGCCCGTTACGAGGTCGTCCAAGAGCGAGGTCCGTACGCGTCGGTCGGCGTCGACCTGGGAACCCACGTCATGTGTCCCGAGAGTTATCTGCGAATCCGCGACCCCGGCCCCAACTCGATCACGTTCAACGCCGCGCGATTCACCTACCGCGGCCCGACGTGTGACTGAATCGGTCGGCGGCGGTACGGTGCCCGCCGATGTCCTCCGCCTCTTCGAGTTCGAGTTCTAGTCCGGCCAGCCGCGGTACGGGCGGGCGCCGAGAGGATGTGGATGTGATGCCCATGAAGAAGCCCGATTTGATGAGGTCCGCCGCGTGCGTGATCACCGTGGCGGCGGCCACGCTCGCTGCCGCCGTGGGGCTGGCGCAAGACGAAGGCTCGGGGGCCTCTGAGGCGGGCGCCGAGCTTCCGGCCGACGGGAGCAGAGCGGCCGATAGCAACCCCGAGGGGGCGGCGCAGAACCCCGAACCCGAGCCGACCGGGTTCTTCGCCACGCCATCCAACGTGATCATGCAACCGTTCGCGGTCCCGGGAGTACCATCGCCGAGGGCCCTGGATTGCGCACTGGTCCGAATGGGCGATGACGGACTCGAAGCGGGCTTCCTGGTCTACGGCCCGGACGACTACAGCTGCTCGGGCAGCGGTCGGGTCGAGATCCGCGACGATGGGACCGTCGTGTTGCTGCTTCGCGACGAGGGCGAGACGGACTGCGACGTCGTTCTCCACATCGAGGCCGGCCACCTGACGTTGGAAGCGGGACCGGAGTGCGAACACGCTGCCTGGTGCGGGGCCCCGGCGTCGTACGATGGCGTTCGCCTGCCGCGAGTCTCCGACCCTGGTGGCCGTTCGTGCGGTTGGCTGCACTGACCGGGTGTGAGTGGTCGGGCCGCGGCGTTGCCGCGGGCCGACCGGACGCATCCTACGCGGCACGGTGCGCCTCGGTTTCGATGCCGTCGAGGGCGTCACCGACATCGTCGAGGGCATGTACCGCAACATCGCGGCCGCGCCTCTACCCTTCGGACGAGAACCGCAGGGGTCCTGCGCCCGCCCGAAGGTGGTTCGTTGGAGGGGGAGAACTGCCTTCGGGCGGGCGACGACGGAAGGATGGGATGTCGTGCCATCGGGACATGGAGCGACTATGATGCGCCGCCATCAACCCCCAGCCGGGCGTGTAAGAGGCGAGTCACCATGAACGACGCGGTCCGTAGTTTTCTCAGAATCTTCGCCCGACTGCTGGTGGAAGAGGACTACGTCGGCGCGGCCCGTTGCCTGGCGCCCTGGCTGCTGACGGATGGAGGGGCCAGGGGCCTCGAGAAGAAGATCCTGGCAAAGAAGCAAGCGACGGTCGATGCGATGGCCGGGTTCGGGGAGATCGGCCCGCCCGACGGCTTCAACTTGGGCAGCAACCCGCTGAGCATAGAGAAGCTACGCCGGCGACGTGGTGACATGCCGGCGCAGGTCAACGCCGAGAGCTTCGTGGCTTGGTGTTGCGTGGCCGTCACGGCTGACGACGAAGAGTGGTCCTTGTACGACCTGTGGTGCGCGATCGTGAGGGAAGAGGGGCGCTTGTGCGTCGGATACCTCAGAGTCGAGGACCCCGACTGACCTCAATGCCGGCCAGCCAGGCGTGTGACCACGTAAGGGCCACACCCAGGTCCACGCCCGCCCGAAGGTATAGGCCCACCGGGGCCACGCCCGCCCGAAGCCAGTCCACGCCCAGGGCCGCGCGGACCACCCCGCCCGGAGGAACCAGCCGTCGTCGTCAGCCCGTAGGTCAGCAGGTTGTCCTCGATCGCGATCGGCACGTCGGCGAGGGGGCCGGGGTCGGCGCAGTCTTCGCGGCGGGTGTCGATGGCGTCGGCGGCTCGTCGCTCACCCGTCCTGGGGAGGCGCCTTCGCCGCGTAATCGAGCGCGGCGCCGACGAACGACCGGAAGAGCGGATGGGGTTCCGTCGGCCGTGACTTGAACTCGGGGTGGAACTGGCAGCCGACGAACCAGGGGTGATCGGCGAGCTCGACCATCTCGACGAGCCTGTCGTCGGGGCTCTTGCCGCTGAGTCTCAGGCCGGCCGTTTCGAGCACGTCGCGATACTCGTTGGCGAACTCGAACCGATGGCGGTGTCGCTCGGAGATCTCGCCGATCCCGTAGATCGAGGCGACGACTGAGTCGCGGTCGAGCACGCAGGGATAGGCGCCGAGACGCATGGTCCCCCCCTTGTCGACGACGTCTTGCTGGTCGGCCATGAGGTCGATGACCGCGTTGTCGGTCTCGGGGACGAATTCGCGGCTGTGGGCGTCGGCGAGGCCGGCGACGCTGCGGGCGTACTCGACGACCGCGAGCTGCATGCCGAGGCAGATGCCGAAGAAGGGGATGCTGTGCTCGCGGGCGTGTCGGATCGCGGAGATCTTTCCTTCGGTGCCCCGGCGCCCGAAGCCGCCGGGCACGAGGATCGCATCGACCCCGTCGAGCTCGCCGAGCCCGTCCTTCTCGAGGGCCTCGGAGTCGACGAAGCGGAGGTCGACGCGGGCGCGGTGGGCGTAGCCGCCGTGGCGGAGCGACTCGTTGAGGCTCTTGTAGGAGTCGGTCAGGTCTACGTACTTGCCGACGATGGCGATGGTGGTGTCGCGGTCGGGGTTGTGGATCGCGCCGACGAGGTCGCGCCAGACTTCGAGCTGCGGCTCGCGACTCCAGATGTTGAGTCGGTCGACGACCCGCTGGTCGGCGCCCTCTTCGTGGAAGCCGATCGGCACTTCGTAGATGGTCGGGGCGTCCGGGGCGGCGATGACATCGGCGACATCGACGTTGCAGAACTTGGAGATCTTCCGCTTGATGTCGGTCGCGATCGGCCGGTCGGAGCGGCAGATCAGCATGTTGGGCTGGATACCGATGGCGCGGAGCTCGCGCACGGAGTGCTGGGTGGGCTTGGTCTTCAGCTCTCCGGCGGTGGCGATGTAGGGGACGAGGGTGACGTGGACGTAGCAGATGTTCTCGTCGCCGACGTCGGCGCGCATCTGGCGGATGGCCTCGAGGAAGGGGAGGCTCTCGATATCGCCGACGGTTCCGCCGATCTCGGTGAAGAGGACGTCGCAATCTTCGGCGGCGGCGGTGATCGAGCCTTTGATCTCGTCGGTGATGTGGGGGATGACCTGGACGGTCCCTCCGAGATATTCGCCGCGCCGCTCCTTGGAGATCACCGAGTGGTAGATCTGGCCGGTGGTGAAGTTGTTCCGGCGGGACATCCGGGCGGTCGTGAATCGCTCGTAGTGCCCGAGGTCGAGGTCGGTCTCGGCGCCGTCGTCGGTGACGAAGACCTCCCCATGCTGGGTGGGGTTCATCGTCCCGGGGTCGACGTTGACGTAGGGGTCGAGCTTGAGGAAGGCGACCCGGAGCCCACGCGCCTCCATGAGGGCGCCGAGAGCGGCCGCGGCGATCCCCTTTCCGAGGGCAGAGACGACGCCCCCGGTGACGAACACGTACTTCTTCGGCCTGCTGTTGCGCGCCATCGCGTTCGGATCTCTCGAGTGCGGGTTGGAGGCCACGAGCGAGGTGCCGCGGCGCGGTCGAGCGACCCTGGTCACGAAGTGCACCGAAGGTCCGTCGCACACTACCGTGGCGACTCGAAGTGTCAACAGGGCAGGAATTGCGCGGGTCGCGGCGTTGGAATAACGTAACCAACGCGCACGAGTTCTCCCGGCGGCGGCGTTCCAACGCCGGTCCGGAAGGCCCCGAGATACATGGCGAACCCCCAGAGACCCAAAAGGCGGATCACGGTATCGGACCTCGAAGCGGTCGAGGTCGGTACGGCGTCCTTGCCTCAGGCGACACCCGATGGCGGTTCCGAGGCGGTCGAGGACGACGGGTCGCTCGCGCACCTGCCGGCGGGCGTGTCTCCAGAGGTCGCGAAGCTGCTGGCGACCCCGGAGCCCGACCCGGAACCGGAGGCGGAACCGGAGTCCGAGCGGACGAGCGGCGGGACGCCCGGCGTCGCCGACCAGGCGCCGGCACCGCGTCGCGGACGGGTGGCGCTGGCGCTGGCGATCGTGGTTGTGGGCGCGGGTGCCGCGGTGGGTGGCTGGTTCGCGAGTCGCCCGCCGCCGTTGGATCTGCGGGAGTACAGCGGCGAAGAGATCGCGGTGCGAGACGTCCGGAGCCCGGTCGGGGAGATGACGTTCGTCCCGATCCCGGTCGAAGGGTCCGGAGCCGACGAGGCGGGTTCGGCGGAAGAAGCCGGGTCGAATCGGTCGTCGCGTTCGGGAGATCGACCCCGGTCGTCGCGAACACGGGTGCGCGGCGAGGACCTGTTCTGATTCGCGGCTTTACTCCCGGCGGGGACGGTCTTAGGGTCGAGAGGTGCGGGCGCCGTGTTCGGTGCCGGTCCTGGGCGTGGCAGGGAGGCTGACGTCCTTGGACAGAGGTGACGCGAGGCTGTGCGTCTCCGCGCGCCCGTGGTACTCTGAGCGGTGCTTCGGTGTTCGCACCAGCTGACTCGCTCTTCGCCCCACGAACGACAATCGGACACAATCCGACAGGAGGCGCGCGACCGGTGACTGCACGAGGGTGTCATGGCCCTTGAGATGAAACAGTCTCAGCAGATGCGGCAGGAGCTGAAGATGACGCCTCAGCTCCAGCAGGCCATCAAGCTGCTGCAGCTATCGCGTCACGAGTTGGTCGAGTTGGTCCAGCAGGAGATGGTCGAGAACCCCCTGTTGGAGGAGACGGCCGAGGGGAGCGAGGCCCCGACCGAAGACGAGCGGACGCGGCAGGACGCCCAGGAACAGCAGGAGCAGGAGCGTCAGCGCGAGCGTGAGCGCGAGCGCGAACCGGCGGCTGACGCCCAGGAAGGCGAGGTCTCAGCGGAGAAGGTCGTCGAGGACATCGACTGGGAGCGCTACCTCGAGAACTACACGTCGCCGCTTCCCGCTGGTGGGGGGGGTGGCGGCTACGGCGAGGATCTCCCCGGCCCGGAACAGACGCTCTCGAAGACGGAGAACCTGACCGATCATCTGCTCTGGCAGCTCGGCGTCGCGGAGACGTCGGGGCTGGAGCGGGCGCTCGCCGAGGTGATCATCGGCAACCTCGACGAGGTCGGCTACCTGCGTGACACGTCGGTGGAGGAGATCGCCGAGCAGGAGGGCGAGTCGGAGGAGGACGTCGAGGAGTCGCTCCTGCTGGTGCAGGAGTTCGACCCGGCGGGCGTCGGTGCACGGGATCTGGCCGAGTGTCTGTTGATCCAGGCTCGTCGAAGCTACCCGGGTGACCTGCTCCTGCGGCAGGTGATCAGCGAGCACCTCTCGGACCTCGAACGAAAGAACTACAGCGGTATCGCGCGGTCGGTCGGGGCCTCGAAACGCGAGGTGATGGACGCGCACCGCCGCATCATGACGCTGGACCCGAAGCCCGGTCGCCAGTTCGTCGATCAGGAGACGACGTATATCACGCCGGACATCTACATCGTGAAGCAGGGCGAGGCGTGGGTGCCCGTGCTCAACGAAGATGGTCTGCCTCGGCTGCGGGTCTCGGAGTACTACCGCCGGGCGCTGCGCTCGACGGACGAGCAAGGTGCGCGCACCTACGTGCAGGAGCGGCTGCGAAGCGCATGGTGGCTGATCCGCTCGATCCACCAGCGGCAGAAGACGATCCTGCGGGTGACGGAGTCGATCATCCGTTTCCAGCACGGATTCTTCGAACGTGGAATCGATTACCTCAAGCCGTTGGTTCTCCGTGAAGTGGCGGATGACATCGGCATGCACGAATCGACGATCAGCCGGGTGACGACGAACAAGTACGTTCACACGCCGCGGGGGATCTTCGAACTCAAGTTCTTCTTCAACAGCTCGATCCGGAAGTCGCATGGCGACGACGTTGCCGCCGAGGCGGTGAAACAGCGGATCAAGAAGATCATCGGCCACGAAGACCGGGCCCGCCCGTTCAGCGATCAGAAGCTGGTCGAGATTCTGTCGAACGAGTTCAACATCGAAATCGCACGGAGGACGGTAGCCAAATACCGCGAGATGCTCGGGATCCTCTCGAGCTCGAAGCGGAAGCAGCTTCTCTGAGAGGAAGCTGCCCCCCGAGGGGCGTCGTGGCCCGACGTCCTATTGGTTCGAACCCGCTATCCAGGGAGCGCTTCATGCAGGTCAACGTTGCCTTTCGACATATGGATGCATCGCCTGCGATCCAGCACTACGCTTCAGAGAAGCTGCAGCACGTCGTCTCGAAGTACGTGCAGGGCGAAGACGTCGATTCCCAGATCACATTCTCAGTCGAGAAGTTCTGGCACATCGCGAACTTCACCATCAACATCAACGGCTTGACACTGAAGTGCATCGAGAAGAGCGAGGATATGTACTCCTCGGTCGACCTCGCGCTCGAGAAGATCGACCGCCAGGTGCGACGCTACAAATCGCGTATCCGCAAGCATCGCCCGGACAACCGGCAACGGAACTTCACGATGCACGTGGTCGCGCCGGTCGAGGCCGAGGCCGAGGCCGACGAGCCACAACGTGAGGAAGAGCCGGTCCAGACGCTGAAGCGCGAGGTGTTCACGGCGCCGTTCATGAACGTCGATCAGGCGATCATGCAGCTGGAGCTCCGCAGCTCGCAGTTCTTCGTGTTCACGCACGAGGAATCCGAACGGATCAACATCGTCTACCGACGCGACGACGGGAACTTCGGGCTGATCGAAGCCGAGCCCCAGCATCACTGACCTCGGCCACCCCCCTCGATGAGCGTCGTCATCATCACCGGCCTGTCCGGGTCCGGAAAGACAACGGCGCTCCGGGCGTTGGAAGACATCGGCTTCCTGTGCATGGACAACCTGCCGGTCGTCGTCGTCCCGAGGGTGATCGAGCTGGCGTCCGGACAGGAGTCCCGTGACATCGCCATCGGCATCGACGTCCGGGACAGGGCCTTCATCGACAACGCCGGCACCGTCGTCGACGAGATGCGGGGGCGCGGCGTAGACCTGTCGGTCGTCTATCTCGGCTGCGCCACGGACACGATCGTCCGTCGGTTCAGCGAGACGCGGCGGCGACACCCCCTGGCCGATACCGGCGACTTCCCTACGGCGATCACCGAAGAACAGGAACTGCTCGAGGAGCTGCGGGAACGCGCCGACGTCAAGGTCGACACTTCGGCGATGACGGTGCACGAGCTGAAGCGCTTGATGCAGCAGCGCTTCGAGAGCCCCGGCACACAACGAATGACGATCAAGGCGATGTCGTTCGGGTTCAAGCACGGCCCCCTTTTGCAGGCCGACATCGTCTTCGACGCCCGCTTCCTGCCCAACCCCTACTTCGTCGACACGCTGCGGAACCTGTCCGGGCTCTCCCCCGATGTCGTGCAATACCTGGACAGTCACCCCGACCTCGGGTTGTTTTGTGAGAAGATCGAAGATCTCCTCGCTTTCCTCATCCCCCGCTTCGAGGCGGAGGGGAAAGCCTATCTGACAATCGGCCTGGGTTGCACGGGCGGGCAGCATCGTTCCGTAGCGATCGCCGAGCGCCTCGCGAGAAAGATGGCCGAGCACGGCTACATGCTCCATGTGGAGCACCGGGATCAAAGACATTGGAAGCTGGTGCCCTCATGAGGCCGCAACTGCATCTCCACCTCGACGACCGGGGGTTGTCGCGGTGCTTGCTCGACCTGTGGATCCCGCACGTGGATCCCGACGTGATCTGGATCGTGGGCCCCGACGAGCTCCAGCCCGACGCCGAGCGCGAGAGAGAGGTCGTCCCTTTTGTCGCGTTGTCCGCCGCCGACGTCGCCGCCGTGGCGGCCGAGGAGAACGAGGAGGAGATCCTGGTCCTGATCGTGTTCTGCGCGGCAGACCTCCTCGAACAGGCAGCGTCGCTCGGGCTGCCTCGGGAACCGATCACCATCGGCCACCACGTGCCCGACGGCGCCGAGCGCCGAATCGCCGCCGAGTTCAGCATCGACGACGACTCCCTCGCCGCCTTCCGGGCGGTCGAGAGTCTCGGCTTCTCCTTAGAGATCCAACCACTCCCCAACGTGACCGCACGCCCCTGGTCGGCGAGCGAGCACGATTGATGGCTTGAACGCCACGGACCATTGGTCCAACCCGAACCCTCGAGTGTCATGAGACGATTCCTCGCGATCCTGACGCTGCTCGTCGCCCTTCCAGCCAGCGCCAGCGCCCTCGACCTCTACGGGGTCGACCTTCGCGTCGGCATTCGCGGCGGCCCCAACGTGCCCATCGCGACCGAGCCTTCGGACATCGACGCCTACCCGGCGACTCCGTACGGCAACTTCATCGGCTTCGGCTGGAACATCGGCTGGGCCCTCAACGTGCGCGCGTTCGATATCGCGGCCTTCGAGTTCGGGGTGATGTACTCGAACGAGAAGGCCGACGCGATCTTCCAACTCGACGACGTCACGGACTGCTCGCGCGGCCCCCGGTGCCACAAGCAGGAGATGGCTGGCGAGTTGAGCTGGTCGGCGATCCACCTGCCGATGGTCGTGCAGGTCTCGCTCCCGGTGGGCGTCGCGCGCCCGTTCTTGAGCTTCGGAATCGACATCGTCCTCGATCGGTCCAATCCCAGATACGAACCGGTCGCCCGTGATCGGCTCCCGGAATCGCTCGACCCGGTCGAAGACGGGGAGCTGCTGTCGCAGTGGGGGCAGAGCGCGGTCGCCAACTACGCGCTCAACGCGGACGTCAACCCGGATACGCCAAACACCTATGCCGGGATCATCGCCGGGGTCGGCCTCGATATCGCGCTCGACCAGATCGAGATACCCGTCGAATTCCGACTTCATATCTACCCGTCGGCCGGGCAATCCGTCCCCGAACGCGGCAACTTCCCCAGTCGCGGTTCCAACACGTACGACCCGAGCTTCACGGCGCAGTACAACGACATGTGGCAGATGCAGTTGTTCGTGCTCTTCGGACTCGACTACGTGATCTTCTGACCGTGCACAGGCTTCTCTCCGCAGTCTCGGTGCTGGCCCTTCTCGCGTCGTTCACCCCAGACGCGAACGCGGCCCCCCCGCTCGAGCCCGAGCGCGCTCAGATCGGCGCCCAGATCGCCGCGGGCGGAGCGACGCTCACCGCCCCCGACGACGCGTCCGGGGAACCGACCCTGCTCTACGGGACCGCGTTCACGGGGCCGGCGTTCCGCTTCGCAGCCACCTTCGACTACGACCTCGTGGGACCGTTGTCGCTCGGCGCGGAGCTGGCACTGGGCCGATCGAAGATGCGCGGGTACGCCGAGGTCGAAGAGAGTCGGCGCGACCTGTCGTTCAGGTTGACGTCGTGCGAGGGGCTGCTGCGGCTCCGGGGGCAGTCCCGGAGTGGACCGGTGAGGCCGTACGGCCTTGTCGGGCTCGGGTTCCGCGCCGGTATCAGCGCCAGCGCCGTCGACGAGCGCGAGGGGTTCGACACCGACGAAGGCGCACCGGCGATCGCGACCCGCACCGGCGGCCTGTTCGCGATGGAGGCCGGCGTGATCCTGCGGGTCGGCCCCGTCGACGTGCCCGTCGGAGTCCGGGCTGCTCGGAGCCTCGGGTACGCCGGGAACACCCGCGGCCGCCTCGACGGGTACCAGTCCCTCGCCGACCCCGGCTCGTTTCGCGTCGACGCCTCGTGGAGCTACGGCGTCACCGTCGGCGTCGCGTACCGCTTCTGAATCCAGCGGCCGATTCGGGGAGCCCGGAGCGTCGATCGCGCCCGGTGCGTTCAGTGCTCCCAGTTCGCGAGTGTGCCCGTCACGTAGCTCATGAAGCCGTCGGCGGTCGCCCCGTCGATCAGGCGGTGGTCGAAGGTCAGACACATGTAGACCATCGACCGGACCCGGATGTTCTCGTCCGCGTCGGCGACGACACGTTTCTTCACACCGCCGATCCCGAGGATCCCGACCTGGGGCTGCACCAGGATCGGAACACCGAAGAGGCTGCCCCAGATGCCGGCGTTCGAAACGGAGAACGTACCGTCTGCCACGTCTTGGGGCATCAGCTTACGCGTGCGAGCGCGGGCGCTCAGATCGTTGATACCCTTGGCGATGCCGAAGAGGTTCAGGGTGTCGGCGCCGCGGAGCACCGGAACGATCAGGCCGTTGTCGACCGCGGTGGCGACGCCGATGTTCACGTCGCGGCGGTGCACGATGTTCCCGCCGTCGATCGCCGCGTTGAGTAGGGGAAACTCGCGCAGGCCGGCGATGACCGCGGAGACGAAGAACGCCGTATAGGTCAGCTTGACGCCGCGGGCTTCGTAGTCTGCCTTGAGTGCCTTGCGTGCCCGCGCGACCGCGGAGACATCGGCCTCCCAGACCGTGTGGCAATGCGCAGTTCCGTGGCGCGACTGCCACATGTTCTCGGCGATGCTCGCGCGCATACGGGACATGGGCTCGACGCGGTCGCCCTCGAACACGTGGACCCGGGGAGGCTTGACCGCGAACGCCTGGGCGAAGGTCGCGGCGGGAGCGCTCGTGGTCGCCGCCGGGGCAGCAGCAGCAGCAGCAGCAGCGGTCGCGCCACCCGACTCGATGAAGGCGACGATGTCCTTTTTGGTCACCCGGCCGCCGACGCCGCTTCCCTCGATCACGGAGAGATCTTCTATGCCGTGCTCGGCCGCGATGTTCCGCACCACCGGGGTCGAGCGGCGGCGACGCAGCTCCTCGGCGGACATGTCGCCGTCGATCGGCGCCGAGGCCGCGCCCTTCGCGGGGGTCGGCGTGGGTGCGGACACCGCGTCGGGGGCCGACCGTTTCGGAACGGCGGGGGGAGCGACCAGCTCCGGGGGGGCCACCGGCGGGGGCTCCTTGGTGGCTGCCGGCGAGGCGGGCTTCGGCGCGGCGGCCGGCTCGGGCTTCGGCGCGGCGGCCGGCTCGGGCTTCGCGGCGTCCGCGTCCGCGTCGGTCTCCAGGACCGCGACGGTCTTTCCGACCTCGACCGTGTCGCCGACCTCAGCCAACAGCTCGACGAGCACGCCTGCGACCGGACTCGGGACCTCGGCGTCGACCTTGTCCGTCGACAGCGTGAAGATGTCCTCGTCGAGCTCGACGTGGTCGCCGACGTTCTTGAGCCATGCGACGACCGTCCCTTCGACGATCGACTCGCCCATCTGGGGCATGACGACTTCAACGCGCGCCATCGATTCCTCTCGCAGCTTCTAGGAGTTGAGGGGACTGCCGTTGAACGCGGCCGCCGCGGCCTCGCCCATCGCCTCGGCGAGGGTCGGGTGCGGATGCATCGCGTGCACGATCTCTTCGACGGTCGTCTCGAGCTCGAGCCCGAGCACGGCCTCTGCGATCAGCTCGGTCGCCTTCGGTCCGATGATGTGGACACCGAGCAGCTCGTCGTACTGCTCGTCGGCGACGAACTTCACGAACCCGACGCCCTCCCCCATGATCCGGGCCTTACCGCTGGCCGCGAAGGGGAACACTCCGGTCTTGACCGAGCGACCGAGGTCTCTGGCCGCGCGCTCCGTCAGGCCGACGGACGCGACCTCGGGGTCGCAATAGGTGCAGCTCGGCGTCCGCCCGTAATCGATCGGATGCACGTGGCGACCCGCGATCTGCTCGGCGACCATCACGCCCTCGTGGCTGGCGACGTGTGCCAGCATCGGCGTCGCGATGATGTCGCCGATGGCGAACACGCCCGGCTCACCGGTCCTGCAGTACTCGTCGACCTCGACCATTCCCTTGTCATCGACCCGGACCGCGACGGTGTCGAGTCCGACATCGGCCGTCACCGGACCCCGGCCGACCGCGACCAGCAGCACCTCGGCCTCGAGCACCTCGGCATCGCCGCCGTCCCGGGGCTCGACCGTGGCTCGAACGCCGCCATCCACCAGGTCGACCTTCGAGACCTTGGAGCCGACGCGGGTGTCGATGCCGCGCTTGCGGAGGTTTCGGGCCAGCTCCTCGGAGACGTCGTCATCCTCGAAGGGGAGCACGCGTTCGAGGTACTCGATCAGCGTCACCTGAGAGCCGAAGGAGTGGTAGATCGACGCGAACTCGGTGCCGACCGCGCCGGCTCCCATGACGATCATGCTGGCGGGGACGTGACCGATCTCCAGGACGTCGTCGGAGTTCAGGGTCCGAACGTGATCCATCTCCACGAAGGGCAGGTCCTTGCACGCGGAACCCGTCGCGAGGATCACGTGGCGGGTGGCGATCGACGTGACCTTGCCGTCGGAGGCGGTCACATCGACCTTGCCGGCGCCGGCGAGGCGACCGTGACCGGCCACGACGTCGATCTTGTTCTTCCGCATCAGGAAGCGGACGCCTTTCGAGTTCGTGGTGACCGTCCGAGCGCGGTATTTCTGCACCGCCGGGAAGTCGAGTTCGACGCCTTTCGCGCGAATGCCCCACCGCTTGGCCTCGCGCATCTTGTCATACAGGTGCGCGCTCTCGAGCAGCGCTTTCGTCGGAATGCAGCCGCGCAGAAGGCAGGTGCCACCCAGATCGGCGTCCTTCTCGACGATAGCCGTCGAGAGCCCGAGCTGGGCGCATCGGATCGCGGCCACGTAGCCCCCCGGTCCGCTTCCGATCACCGTGACGTCATAGGGCTTCTTCGCCACCGCGCACCTCGTGAAAGAGCTGGTTCGCACCGCGCGCCGAGTGGTCCTGAGCCCACGGTCGGCGAACCTTATAGCTCGGGTCTGGGGGCGTCAACGCATCCCGCGGGCGCGCGAGCGGCGACGAGCCGCAGCCCGATCACGACGACCGGCGCCGCCGGAGCGCGACGAGGCCGAGCAACAGCCCCAGCCACGCCAGGTGGGTCCCACCGGTCGTGACCTGGCATCCGAAGAGCCCGCCTCCGCCGATGCGCCCACCGTCCAGGGGGTCGTCTTCCCGATCGTCAGCGCCGTCGAGCGGATCCGTGCCCGCGGCGATCTCGGCAGCATCGGACACGCCGCCGCCGTCGGTGTCGGGTTCGAGCGGATCCGTGCCGTACTCGTCGACCTCGTCGCCGTCGGTGAGCCCATCGTCGTCGGTGTCCGGGTCGAGCGGGTCGGTGCCGATGGCTTCCTCCTCGTCGTCGGGAAGCCCATCCTCGTCGCTGTCCTGCGGCGGGGGCACGTCATCGGTGGGGTCGAGCGGGTCGGTGCCCGCCTCGACCTCGGCGCCGTCGTCGACGCTGCCGCCGTCGGTATCCGGCTCCAGCGGGTTGGTGCCGTGCACGTTGACCTCCTCACCGTCGCTCAGCCCGTCATCGTCGGTGTCTGGGTCGTTCGGGTCCGGCTCGTCGCGGTCGCGGCGTCCGTTGCCGTTCAGATCCTCGCCCGAGACACAGGCCGGCGGCTCGCCTTCGGACCCGTCGCACAACCCGTCGCCATCGGTGTCCGGGTCGAGCGGATCGGTCGGGTTGTCGCCGTCGACCTCGAGACCGTCCGGCAACCCATCGCCATCGGTGTCCGGGTCGTTCGGATCGGTCCCCAGCTCCCGCTCGCGCCCGTCGCTCAAGCCATCTCCGTCGGCGTCGTCGAACGCCGCACGGTCGTCGCTCGGGTCGAGGGGGTCGGTGCCGTCGTCGAGCACCTCATCGCCGTCGTTGGTTCCGCCCCGATCGGTGTCGGCGACGACCGGGTCGGTCTCGTCCTCGTCGATCACACCGTCGGCGTCGAGATCCTCGCCGCCCTCGCAGATGGCGAAGATCGACAGTGGCCCGTCGCACAAGCCGTCGTCGTCCGTATCGGCGTCCAGCGGGTTCGTCGGGTTGTCGCCATCGACCTCCACGCCGTCGTTCAGTCCGTCGCCGTCGGTGTCCCGTTCGTGGGGGTCGGTCCCCAGCTCCAGCTCGCGCAGGTCGGTCAGCCCGTCGCGGTCGCTGTCCCGGTCCGGGTCGGGCGGCGGATCGTCGCTCGGATCGAGGGGATCGGTCTCGTCTGGGTCCATCGCGCCGTTCCGATTCCAATCCTCCAGTCCGTCGGCGACCCCGCCACCGTCGGTGTCCGGGTCGACGGCGCTGGTTTGGGTGTCCGGGTCGGCATCGGCGCGGAAATTCCCGGCGTCCGTGTCGGTCGCGTCGGTGAGATCGTCTTCGGTGAGCCCGCGCTCCGTGCCGTCGAGGAGCCCGTCGCCGTCGGAGTCGGCATCGAGGGCATTGATCGCGCCGTCGCCGTCGGTGTCGTCGGCGTAGTTGGCCTCTTCGCCGTCGAGGACGCCGTCATCGTCGGTGTCCGCATCCTCGGGGTCGGTGCCGATCCGCAACTCGAGCGCGTCCGGAAGCCCGTCGCCGTCGGTGTCCTCCGGGGCGTCACCGGGGTCGAGTGGATCGTTCGGATCGCTCTCGTCCTCGTCGACCACGCCGTCGCCGTCGGTATCCTCGGCGCCATCGAGATACCCGTCGTCGTCCGTATCGGAGTCGCGCGGGTCGGTCGTGGTGTCGCCGCCGTCCCCGTCGGGGACCCAGACTCCGCGCTCGATCAGGGTGTCGACGCAGCGGGTCTCCTCGGTCGTGCCGGCCTCGGTGCCGTCGAACAGACCGTCGTCGTCGCTGTCCGGATCCAGCGCGTCGACGAGCCCATCGTAGTCGGTGTCCTCGAGCGGGGTCTCCTCGTCGCCGTCGCAGAGGCCATCGTCATCGGAGTCCGCATCGAGCGGGTCCGTGCCGCCGGCGATCTCGTCACCGTCGAGGAGGCCGTCGCCGTCGCTGTCGGGGTTCAACGGGTCGGTCCCCCGATCGCGCTCGACCTCGTTGACCGCGCCGTCGCCGTCGGGGTCACCGCCGGGGTCGTCGGCCGCGTCGCGTGGATTGGTGCCATGCGTGAAGACCTCGTCGCCGTCGTCGACGCCGCCGCCATCGGTGTCCGGCTCGAGCGGATCCGTCGAGCCGATCCCCGACAGCGGCCCCGTCCCATCGACCTCGTCGCCGTCGGTGAGCCCGTCGCCGTCGGTGTCCGGGTCGAGCGGATCGGTGCCTTCGTCGATCTCCTCGCCATCGAGCAGCCCGTCGTCGTCGCTGTCCGGGTCCAGCGGGTCGGTCCCGTGACGACCCTCCTGGCGATCGGTCAGGCCGTCGCCATCGGAGTCTGGGGAGATGTCGTCGTCCCCGTCGAGCGGGTCGGACCCTTCCTCGACTTCCTCGCCGTCCGAGACACCGCCATCGTCGGTGTCCGCGTCGCGGGGGTCGGTCCCGCGGTCGACCTCGTCGCCGTCGTCGAGCCCGTCGTCGTCGGTGTCCGGGTCCAGCGGGTGCGTACCGAGGCCGAACTCCTCGCCGTCGGAGAGCCCGTCGTCGTCGCTATCCGGGTCATCGGGATCGGTCCCCACGGCCTCCTCGTCGTCGTTGCCCACCCCGTCGCCATCGCGATCATCGTCACAGACATCGCCCAGGCCGTCGTCGTCGGCATCCGCCTGGTCGGGGTTCGCTACCGGGCAGTTGTCCACGTCGCCGCAGACATCGTCGCCGTCGGCGTCGTCGTCCGGATCCAGCGGGCAGTCGTCGCAGAGATCGCCGGCACCGTCGTCGTCGGAGTCCAACTGCTCGGGGTTCGCTACCGGGCAGTTGTCCACGTCGCCGCAGACCCCGTCGTCATCAGCATCGTTGTCGGGATCCAGCGAGCAATCGTCGCAGACATCGCCCAGGCCGTCGTCGTCGGCATCCGCCTGGTCCGTGTTCGGCTCCGGACAGTTGTCCACGTCGCCGCAGACCCCGTCTCCGTCGACATCGTCGGCCGCATCGAGGGGGCAGTCGTCGCACGCGTCGCCCGCCCCGTCGTCGTCAGAATCCGCCTGGTCGGGGTTCGCCTCGGGGCAGTTGTCCACGTCGCCGCAAGCGCCGTCGTCGTCGATGTCGTCATCCGCGTCGAGCGGACATTCGTCGCACGCGTCGCCCGCACCGTCGTCGTCAGAGTCCGCCTGGTCGGGGTTCGCCTCGGGGCAGTTGTCCACGTCGCCGCACGCCCCGTCGTCGTCGGCATCGTTCGCCGCATCGAGGGGGCAGTCGTCGCACGCGTCGCCCAGGCCGTCATCGTCAGAGTCCGTCTGATCGCGATTCGGCACCGGGCAGTTGTCGAGATCTCCGCAGATCCCATCGCGATCCGCGTCGTCGTCGGGGTCGAGGGGACAGGGGTCGCACGCGTCGCCCGCGCCGTCATCGTCGCGGTCGGTCTGGTCCGGATTCGCAGTCAGGCGGCAGTTGTCGGTGTCGTCGTCGGTGCCGTCGCTGTCGCTGTCGCTGTCGCGGAAGTCGGCCAGTCCGTCGCAGTCGGTGTCGACCGGAGGGGTCTCGAGATCGTCGTCTCCGGCCTCGTCTGCGTCGGAGATCCCGTCGCCGTCGGAGTCCGTGTCCCCGAAGTCGGGCTCGCCGGTGCCGTCGCTGTCCGGCGGGTTGGCCGCCATCCACGCCTCGTCCCGGTCGGAGATCGTGTCGTCGTCCATGTCGCGGTCGTCGGTGGGCGAGCCGATCGCCGTCTCGACGGCATCGGGCAACCCGTCGCCATCGCTATCGGGGTCGTGCCCGACGACGAGGACGTCATCGAACTCGAGATCGGCCCCGCCGATGTCGGCGTTGCCGTTGTCGAAGCTCGACAGGCCGGCCAGGCCAGGGCCGAGGGGGTCGGCGTCGTAATACGCGAGTGTCACGTCGCCGACGGTGCCGAAGACGTCGTCGCGGTCGGCGTCGACGATGCAACTGATCGAGGGACCGAACGCGGCGAGCATCATCCGGTAGGGGACGCCGCTGTCGTAGGCGAAGACCGGCGCAGCGTCCTGGTCGACGATGAAGTCTCCGGCACACTCGCCCGCCCCGCCATCGACGCGGACCAGCGCGACGCGAGCGCCGACGGCGCCGCCGTCTCCGTCGCAGTCCGGCGCCTGGTGCCGGGTCATGTAACAGCCGTAGTAGGACTCGCTGTCCGCGTACCGCGCGACGAGGCCCGCGGCATCGTCGTCAGCGCCGGTGATCGTCGCCGAGATCGCCACGTCTTCCCACGCCGGGTGACCGGTGAGCAGAAAGTTCTCGTAGTAGTCGATGTCACCCCCGAACCCGCCGGTCGGCTCGTCGGTCGCCGGGGCGACCCCGTCGTTCACATCGGTGCGCCAATCGTCCGTGCCGGCAAGGTTGGCGGTCCACCCGTAGAGACCCGCGGGCGTTCCGAAGGGGGAGACGTCGGAGCAGGCGAAGTTGTCGGAGAAGAAGACCCCAGGATCGGGTTCGTCGTCGTCGCAGACTGTCCCGACGCCGTCGCGATCGACATCGAGCTGCAGGGGATTCGCGACGTCCGGACAGTTGTCCGCGGCGTCTTCGAATCCGTCGGAGTCGGAGTCGAACGCGATCGCGATCTCGCGGATCTCGACCACCGACTCGGGAGACCCGGGGGTCGCGCCGGGGTCGGCGAGCTCGACGACGACGCGATACTGCGCGTGCCGGAAGCCGGTGGCGGCGCCGCTCACGTCGTCTCCGGCCGCGAACGGCCCGCTCCACGCCGTCGTCGGCACATCGCCGACCGTCGCGGCGGCGCGGAAGTAGAAGCTCAACGACGAGCCGTCCGAGATATCGGCGTCGGCCGTGATCGCGCCCCAATCGCGTCCCTCGCCCGTGTCGAAGATCGCGGAGACGAGCTCGGCCGACAGGTCCGAGTCGATCTCGAACTCGCCCGGCAGGGCGCCGGCCGACATCGCGACGTAGTTGTCGTCTTCGTCGAGGTACATCCGGTGCTCGGTCACGGCGTCGACGCTGTCGATGGTGCCGCGAACCGTGAACCGATCGTCACCGAAGCGGATCACGTGGCCGTCAGCCCACTCGTTGAGCCAGCTGTGCGCGAACCCGGCGAGGGTCGACTCGCCGGCGTCGTCGCTGTGAGCGAGGGTCGCGACCCCACCCGGCGTGATTGTGTACGTGGCGTCGATCCCGCCGGCGCAGGGATCGGACGCCGCTCCGTTGACGTTCACGTGGAAGAACCAGGATACGTCGCCCCGGCCGTCGCGGATGTCGCGATAGAGCCAGAACCGGCTGATCAGGCACTCGGGTGCCGGGTAGATCGGTGTTCCGCCGGCGCCGTCCTGGGCGTAGTAGGAGACGTCGCCCTCGGCGACACGCACGGGCACCACCTCGTGGAGCTCGGTGGCCGTTCGGTAGGTGAACTGCACGGCGCGCAGAGCCCCCGGGGCGACGTCGTGCAGCGCGTGGCCGGCTGCCGAGTCGAACGCCGTCTCACCGTCGAGTGCGAGCGACACTCCGGCGCCGGGTCCACCCGTCCAATCGGTCTGGCGGATCTCGGTCTGGCCGAGCGCGGGCCCGCCCACGACGAGAGCCGCGACGAAGACCGGGAGGAGCAGGATGCGTGACGGGTGGTGTCGTGTCATTGGGATTCTCCGCCGCTGGCCGCGGCATCGGTCTGGGACCGGCAGATCGTCAGCCGCTCACTCGCGGCAACGCTCCTGGTCGACGATGACGAACTCTACACGTCGATTGACCGCGCGGCCGTCCGAGTCGTCGTTGTCGGCGATGGGCACGGTCTCACCGAAGCCCTGGGACTCCAATCGCTCGGGGGCGATGCCTCCTTCGCCGATCAGGTACTCACGGACCGCGGCCGCACGTCGCTCCGACAGATCCAGGTTGTGCTCGTCGCTGCCTCGCGAGTCGGTGTGGCCCTCGATACGTACGCGCCGCACGGCGGAAGCGTTCCGGAGCACCGACGCGACCTGGTCCAGAAGCTCGTGCGATCGCGACCGGATCTGGTCGGAGTCGGTCCGGAAGTGGACACTCTCGCGGATCTCGATTCCGGCGCACGTGAGCTCGACCAGACCCTCGCCCTCGTCGGGGCAGCCGTCTTCGTCCGCGAACCCGTCGAAGTCCTCGGGTTCGGTCGGACATCCGTCGTCCTCGTCGGCGTAACCATCGAGATCGTTGTCCGGGTCCGGACAGCCATCGGCGTCGTCGAAGCCGTCGAAGTCCTCGGCCTCGTTCGGGCATGCGTCATCGATGTCGAGGATGGCGTCGGCGTCGTTGTCCGGGTCCGGGCAGCCGTCGTCATCCTCGAATCCGTCGATATCCTCCGGGTCGAAGAGGCACGCGTCGTCGGTGTCGCGGACGGTGTCGAAGTCGTTATCCGGTTCCGGGCAGCCGTCGTCGTCTTCGTATTCGTCGACATCTTCCGGGGTATCGGGGCACTCGTCGGAAACGTCCGGGAAGCCGTCGGCGTCATTGTCCGCGTCGTAGCACCCGTCGTCGTCCGCGAATCCATCGACGTCTTCGGCCTCGTCCGGGCAGCCGTCCTCGTCGTTGAGGAAGCCGTCGTCGTCGCGGTCGGGGTCGGACGGCGGAGCGAACGCCACCCCGAAAAGCGCACGCCAGTCGGGCGTCCCGAACCCGGTCACCAGGCCGGTGCCGAAGGCGCCTTCGAGGCCAAAACCGGACTCGTGGCGCCATTTCGCGCCCAAGAGCGCCTCGATCGGGCTCTCCTCGGTCTGGATGCCGGAGGTCGCGAGGATCGCGACCTCGCCGGCGAGCTCGGCCGCGAGGCGGAGGTTGCGCGACGCGCCCACCGGAACCTCGGCGCCGACGCCCCAGGTGAAGGTGTCGTCGACCTCCAGGTTCGCCACCGCCGACTCCGGCCGCACGGTGTACCCGAGCTCGACGCCGACACGCGCGTCGCTCGGCACGGTGTAGTCGATGCCCAGGCGGGGCGCGATGCGGAACCCTTCGCCCTGGAAGTGCTCGTCGTCGCCCGTCGGCAGATACGTGTCGACCGAGAGCGTCATCGACGGCCCCCCGACGCCGGGCTCGGAGGGACCGAAGAGCAACACGGTCGGGACGAAACGAAGGTCACCGATGCCCCCGCCCGGGTCGGAGGCGGATCCCGCATCGATCACCGCGATGTCGTCGCCCTCCTGAAGGACGACGATCGGCACATCGATGCCGAGCTGCAGGCGGTCGGCGATTCCGACGGCACCGAGCACGTTCACGGTGAGCTGTCGCGAGACGATGCTCTGGGCGCGATCTCCGTCGGCGTCGTAGAGCACCAGGGGATCGTCGGCGTAGTCGAGCAGCGCCGTCATCTCCCACTCGGCGTGGTCGAGAACACGAGCGCCCAGCAGGCCGAAGTAAGCGCTCGAGCGCGCCGGCGCAGGGTTGAACTGCTGGACGTCGAAACCCTGGGCGAGGGCTGTCTCGGGCAAGGTCGAAAGCGCGACCAGCGCGACGACGGCCGCAAAGCTCGATCGAACCAGAATGCGCATGAGTCTCACGATGCGGGGTCCCGGGCTCCTTGCGTGTGGCCCGAGCGTACTGTCGGGGCGTCATACAGGCAACAGCCGCCCCGGCCTCGCGGTCGGACGCGGACACCCCTCCGAGACCTTTCGGCGCGACCGCGGGAATCGTTGCGATCGCGGGGCGCCACCGCTCGGACCATCTCGCCGTGGCGCCCCTCGCACGACCGTCGTCCGATCCACCGGCGACACGGGTCGAGAGCGCTCCGGCGGGGGCCTCCTCGACCAACCTCCCCCCTGCCGAGCCGGGGACCGCGGGCGGGGCGAGGCATGGGACTGGCGCGCGCGGGCGAGTCCGTGCATGCTGCGCGCCGTCTTCCTTCCAATAACGACGGAGCCGACCATGCGAATCACCTTCCTGCTCTCTCTCTGTTGCGCGGCCCTGACGCTCGTCGTCGCTCCGACGACGGCCGACGCCTGCGATGTCTGCCCCGGGCACGCGGCTGGCGAGGAGGTGCCCCCACCTTGCCAGCGCGACGCTGGCGAGCACGAGTGCGGCGGCGACTGCCAGCACGGGAGCGCCGAGGCCGGCGAGCATGAGTGCGGCGGCGACTGCCAGCACGGGAGCGCCGAGGCCAGCGAGCACGAGTGCGGCGGCGATTGCCAGCACGGGAGCGCCGAGGCCGGCGAGCACGAGTGCGGCGGCGATTGCCGACACGGTGGCAACCGGATGCGGCGGATGCTCCACGACGCCGACACCGACGAAGACGGGCTGGTCAGCCAGGACGAGTTCGTCGCCGCGCACTCCTCGATGGCAGCGCGGCGCGCCGAGGCCCGTGAGGGTCGGGGTTGCGGACACGGCCATGGCGCAGCCGCCGAGGGCGACGCCGAGGAGATCGCCGAGGGCGACGCCGAGGAGATCGCCGAG